>CAYZKG010000016.1:8891-14138 GCA_964478915.1 uncultured Nitrospira sp. | reverse complement strand
GGGCTCACCACAGGCGGGGAGGACCGAAGCCGCCATTACTTCTGGCTCTTTTACGCCGGCATGGCCGTGGCCACCTTGACCAAGGGCCCGGTGGGCATCGCCGTCCCCCTCCTGGCGATCGTTCCCTATCTCACGCTGACGCGCCGATGGGGCCTGTTCCGGCAGCGCGGCGTTCCATTGGGCGGGACCCTGCTCTTTGTCGCATTGGCCGTTCCCTGGTATGCGGCCATGCTCGGCCTGCATGGCGCACGGTACTCCGCGTCGGCTCAGGCCGACACCATCGGCCGGTTTCTCAGCACCATCGGCGGCCACGGCGGTACCGTGTTCTTCTACGTGCCGGTCCTCCTGTTCGGGTTCTTTCCCTGGAGCGGGTTCCTGCCGGTCGCGATATACCAAGCCATAAAAGGCTATAGGCAAGCGGCAATAGGCTATAGGAAAAACGATCCTCACGCTTCCAGCGGCGAATTGGAGTTCTTTGCGGCGCTGTGGGTCGTCGGTGTCTTCCTGTTCTTTTCGGCCTCCGCCACGCGGCTGCCGCATTACATCGGGCCGCTGTTTCCGGCTGCCGCCATCCTGACCGCCTCCTACTGGAAACGATGCCTGGAGGATCCGAGAACGCCCGGATTGCAGGGCTCGCTGTTCACCATCCTGGCGCTCGGGAACATGCTGGGGTTGCTGCTCCTCCTCTCGCCGCTTTTGTATGATCGCTTCATCGGCACGATCGTGCGGGAATTTCCCATTGCCGCCCAGGTGGATCCCGGAGCGAGCCCGCTCGTGGCCGGGGCTGTCCTCATCTTCGGCGCGATGGGGATCGTCTACTTCGGGCTTTCAAAGGATCGCCGCGCCGGCGTCTTCTGGGTCGGAGGGGCCATGATCTGCCTGGTCATGTTGATCGCCATCCAGTTTACGCTTCCGCGCTTCAGCACATACTTCGTCAGCCCGCCACAGAACCTGGCCTACACCGCCGGGCTCAATCTGGAGCCCGGGGATGCCCTGATCCTGTACGGCCCGCCAAAGCCATCCCTGATCTTTTATGCCAAGCGCCGGGTGGTCATGATCCGACCGGGCGAAGAAGAAAAGATGAGGCCCCATCTGACCCGCTCAGGCCGAACGATGATCGTGCTGCCGGCGCGTCTCCGGTCCGATCTGCCCGTGGAAGCGGCCGGCTTCCCGGTGATTCTCCAGCGCTACGGGTATCTGCTGTTGGCCAACGAGCCGATGGTTAAAGCGGCAACACCCCACGGGCCCCTTGGATCAGGAGCACCGTGACCGCAACCCCTGCGGCATAGAGCAGTTCCCGGTACAGGTTGGTGTTGGTCGTCTCACGACTCACGCCTGACGTTTCACGAGTTGACGCGAACCACGCTGCCAGAGCCACCATCGCGACGACCGCCGTGACCACCAGGGAGCCGGTTGTGAGCGCCAATCCCACGGCGATCAACACATCAGGAGCGTGAGGCGTGAGGGGTGAGGCGTGAGGTGGAACCCCGGGGACGTGAAGGGTGAGGCGTGAGGCGTGAGGCAAAGCCCGCGTCACGCGTGACGCGTAACGAATGAAGAGGCCGGCGGTCACGGCGATGAGCCCAGAGACGAAGAGGGTCGTTTCGAGCCGGCCATCCGGCGGGCTCTGCACCATCGCCCAGAGGAACGCGAAGATCGCCACCACCGAGATGGCGAGGCTCCTCAGCGCCTCCTGCACCGAGAGCCGCCATTCCCGGAGCGGCCGGGACGCGACGTGCCCGGCCAGCATGCCGACCATCGCGCCCGCCACCACATCGGTCGGAAAATGGGAGCCGCTGAGGATGCGCGTGACCGCCACGAAGCCGGCGGCCGCGTAAGACAGCTTGGCGGCGGCGGGAAAGCGCCTGGCCATCACGATGGCCACGGCGACTGCGGCGGCCGTATGACCCGAGGGAAATGAGTCCAGGCCGGTCTCCAAGGATGGCCCCCACAATGGCCCGAGCTGGAACCCGCCGGCGTGGAGGAATCGAGGACGGGGCCGGCCGATCACATGTTTCAGCACCTGGACGGTGAGGCCTGCCGCGGCGTGCGCGATGAGTCCCTGCAGCCCTGCCTGACGAAGCCTGACCCAGCCCCCGATGACCCCGAGCGTCAGGAGCGCGCCGCTGATCGCGAACAGCACCGTCCCGCTTCCCAGGCGATTTCCAACCCGGTTCGCCTGGTCCAGCCACTCCACATGGACGGAGCGCAGAAATCGCGCCAGCGGGATGTCAATCTCCAGCAGGCAGTAAAAAATGGCCAGCAGGGCGGCGACAAAAAGCGCGATGCTGGCCAGAGCGGTGAAGCGTGAGGAGTGAGGGGTGAGGGGTGAGGTCACGGGATCCAGTCGGCCAGAAAGATGTTGAACTCTCCGCGCGCGCCGGCCTGCCGGTCTGACACCCAGACCAGCTTCCGGCCGTCGGGCGAGAACATCGGGAAGCTGTTGAACCCGCCGGCAACCGTCACACGCTCCAGGCCGGTCCCGTCCTCGTTGATGAGGTACAGGTGAAAGGTCGGCCGGGGGAGGGAGGGATGAGGGACATTCGAGGAAAAGAGGATGCGCCGCCCATCCGGGAGAAACGCCGGGGCGAAGTTCGATCCGCCGTTCGCGGTCACCTGACGTTTGCCGCTCCCGTCGGCATTCATGAGGAAGATTTCCAATTGGCTCGGCTCGACCAGATGCTGGGACAACAGCGTCTTGTACTTCTCGACCTCAGCGGGGTCGCGGGGGTGCATCGCGCGATAGACGATCCGGCGGCTGTCCGGCGAGAAAACGGGCCCGCCGTCATAGCCCAGCTCATCGGTCAACCTCCGGACATGCGTTCCATCGAGATTCATGGCGTACACGTCCAGATCGCCGTCCCGCATCGACGTGAAGACGATGGTCTTGCCGTCGGGGGAGATCGTCGCTTCCGCATCGTAGCCGGGCGTCGCGGTCAGCCGGTGCATGCGCTGGCCATCCAGGCTCACCGAAAAAATGTCGTAATCGTCCAGAGACCACCGATACCGGGCGCCGGGCGCCGGCTTGGGCGGGCAGGTCGCGCCCGCCAGGTGCGTCGAGGAGTACAGGACCCGCCGATCGCCGGGAAAGAAATAGCCGCAGGTGGTCGCGCCGGCGCCGGTGCTGACCAGCCGGATGTTTCTCCCGTCCAGATCCATGATGTACATCTGATAGCAGGAGCGCGGCTTTCCCATGGTCACCTGCCCCGGCGCCTCCTGCGTCCAGGTATTGGTCGACTGAAAGATGAGCTTGGTGCCGTCGAAGGAGAAGTACGCCTCGGCATTCTGCCCGCCGAAGGTCAGTTGCCGGATGTTCGCCAGGTGCCGCTCGACTTCCTCAGCACCCAGGACTGAGGACCGAGGGCTGAGGCTCAGCCCTGAGTCCTCAGCACTCAGCACTGAAAGGACTGCAAGCGCTAGGGTCAGCATAAACGCAGGGCGTATAGTTCTCCTTCTCTGCATCACCTCACTCCTCACTCCTCATTTGAGCTGGACTTCCAAGGGACCAGGAGACGGGGCGAAGTCGCCCCGGGCCACCACCGTACCCTCCCGAAACACCAGATAGCTCTGCCATCCGTAAAAAAACAAGAGGCGGCCCACCTGAGCAGCCACCTGGGGCGTGGTCCCGTAGAAGAGCGTGGCCACGCGCTCCGGGCGCTCAGGGATGCGGCAGGACACCAGCAGCGCGAAGCCGGAGCCTTCGTATGCCTGGCCGTCGATCCGAAAACCGTTCTGCTGGAGCTGGACTCGATCACCACAGCCGCGCACCACCCAGTCCGCCCGGGCATTGAGCCCTGGGCCTCCCAGAACCAAGACAGAGTGATCGGCCGGGACCGCCTGCCCGTCCTCGAGCGGTTGCACCGGCGGAGCCGTCGCGTCCGGCTCCGGTCTTGTCACGCGCGCGGCGACCTCCTGGTAGGGCGCGCGCTCCGCCTGCGTCCCCCGGCCGGGCGTGATCACCGTCCGCCCGAGGTCGGTGATGAACAGGTTCAGCATGGGGGGAAGCTCCTCGCGGGACAGCCGACGGAAGACCTCGAACGTAGGGTCGAGAGCGAGTCGCGTCGGCCGGATGCCGACCGTGGCGCTCAACGCCTCTTCGGCGGCGGAGACGGGAAGCCAGACGGTCTCTTCCCGGCCATCGGCGGCGAGCACGACCGGCAGCTTCAGCCGATAGGGCGCCGGCTGAACCTGCTTGAGCCGGACCCTCACGCGATAGCGGTCCGGGCTCGACCCGTCCCGCTCGATGCCGTCCGCTTTGAGCTGGAGCTGCGGCGCTCCGGGCTGATCCACCCATTGAACGAAGAACCACCGGAGGTCCCGTTGCGCGCTTTCCGAAAAGACGCGAGCGAGGTCGCTCCAGTCGGCGAACTTTCCTCCCCGCTCGGCCACCAGGGTGCGGATCGCGCGAAAAAACGCGGCATCCCCGATTTCCCTCCTGAGCATGTGAAAGACCATGGCGGCCTTCTGGTAGCCGATGGCATTGTCCTTCTGATTGCGCTTCGCGCGGAAGCCGGCAACCGGATAATCCTCATCGGCGCGCACATACACCGCGTACCCCAACAGCATCATCCGGCGCTGTTCCCTTGCCTTCTCCGGCGGCCCGGTCAGCTCCTCGTAATAGTAGTTGGCCAGATACGTGGTGAGCCCCTCCACCCAGTTCCCCCGCCCGACGTCGTTGAGCACGTAATTGCCGATCCAGGAGTGTACGATCTCGTGGCCGAGCGCATACGGCTGCACATAATGGCGCTTGATCACCCCGCCTCCCAGCAAGGTGAACGATGGGATGCCGAGCCCGCTGGGGAAGAAATTCTCCACGACCGCGAACTTAGGAAACGGATAGGGCCCCAGCAACGCGGCGTAGGTGTCCAGATACCGGGCTGACGCGTCCAAATACTCGCTCGCGAGCGGGGCGTTTTCCGGGAGGAGGTACGTAGCGACTTCCACGAGCCGCCCGGAGGGATCCGTCCAGGCGCGCTGCGCCTTGACGAAGCGGTTGGCGACCAGCGTAAGCGCTTCCGTCGGAGCCGTGATCTCCCACTCGGCGAGCACGGTGTGCTCTTGTCCGACTCTGGAGACTTGCCGGCCATGGGTTACCGCCTCCCAGCCTGCCGGAGTCGTGACCCGCACGCGATACGTTGAGAGGGATCGCGGCATATCCGGATACCAATGGGTCTCCCCGCTCAGATAGATGCCTTCGGGGCCGATATGGCCGGACGTCTCGCTTGGGGTGACAAACCGGAGCTGACC
>CAYZKG010000016.1:6696-8791 GCA_964478915.1 uncultured Nitrospira sp. | reverse complement strand
TCGACGCGGAGGTCGTGGGCCTGAAGCTCAAATCCGGCGGAGAACTCGCCGGCATGAGACAGAGAAACCCCAAGCCCGATCAGGAGTAGCCCCGGAAGAAGAAGAAATCCGGAGCACCTGACCAAGCGGTCGGCACCAACGAGTTGACGCCTCTCCAGCCCTGTGCTATAAGCCCGCCGCAATGGCGAAACGTCCTCCTCCCCCTTCCGGCCCGAACCCCCGGTCTCGCAATCTCGGTGTCCTGATCGAGGCGCTCCGGAGCGATGTCCAGCAGGTGGCGGAGGGACACCAGCAGCTCGCCGTCAAGATTGACGGGGTCCGCACCGAGCTGAAAGCCGATCTACACGAGAAATTCACAACCCTCGCCACCGCCATGACCGCGATCCGCGACGAGCTGCGCGCCGACGTGCAAGCCCTCCGGACCGAGCTGCACGAGACCCGCGACAGCCTGCGCGCGGACATGCAGACCCTCCGGACTGAGCTGCACGAGACCCGCGACGACCTGCGCCAGGAGATCCGAGCCACACGCGAAGAGGTAAGGACCCATACCCATACCCCGTGACCCTGGGAATCGAAAAGAGTTTAGTCGCTGCCCCCGAACAGCGCGTCCACGAACGCCTGCGCCTGAAAATCCTGCAAATCGTCCGCCTGCTCGCCGACGCCGATCAACCGCACCGGAATCTTCAGCTCCTCGGCAATCGCCACGACGATGCCGCCGCGGGCCGTTCCATCCAATTTAGTCAAGGCCAGCCCGGTCACGCCCACCGCCTCGTGAAACTGTCTGGCCTGGGACAGGGCATTCTGGCCGACCGTGGCATCCAGCACGAGCAACACTTCGTGGGGCGCCCCCGGAAGCTCCCGCGCCAGCACCCGCTTGATCTTCCGCAATTCGTCCATCAAATTGGTCTTGGTGTGGAGGCGCCCGGCGGTGTCGATCAACACCACCTGGGCTCCGCGGGCCTTTGCGGCGGCGATGCCATCGAACACCACCGCCGACGGATCGGCCCCCTGCCGATGCCGGATCAGCTCCACCCCGATGCGACCGGCCCACACATCGAGCTGCTCGATGGCGGCCGCTCGAAAGGTGTCGGCGGCGACCAGAAGCGGCCTTTTCCCTTCGTCCTGGAAGCGCTGCGCCAACTTGGCCACGGTCGTGGTCTTGCCGACCCCGTTCACGCCGACCGCGAGGATCACGAAGGGCACCGGACCTCTGGCCACCAACGCGCCGAGGGACTCGGCCTCGCTCCCCTGCAGCGTGTCGAGCAGGTGCTGTTTCAAGACCCGGAGGATGCCGTCCGAGCCGGCCGCCTCCGCACCACGGGCGTCGCGCAACCGACCCATGAACCGCTCCACGGTCCGGATGCCCAGATCGGCTGTGATCAGCGCCGCTTCCAACTCATCGAGGAGCGCCGCATCCGGTCGCCGGCCCACCAGGCCCTGCAGGGAATCCCGGACCCCTTGCCGGGTCTTCGCCAGCCCGTCGCTGAGTCGTTCTAACCAATTCATAAAGTAACCGTTAGGCGTCAGGCGTCAGGTGTTAGGGGGTTTCGCTTCACGCCTGACGCCTCACGCCTTACGATTGTTTTACCAGCTTTGGAATAGGCCCGAGCGATCGCAGTACAGCCAGTTCCTTGGCACGCATGCGGCGCGCCTCGCGCGCCCCGCGCTCATGATCGTAGCCGCAGAGATGCAGGATGCCGTGGATGAGCAGCCGGACCAGTTCATGGTCCAGAGAATACCCGTCGCCCTTGGCTTGACGGGCGGCTGTGGGCAGCGAGATCACGATGTCCCCCAGGAGAGGACCGCCCTGAGCCCCCTCCCTCACCCTCCCCCGCCGGGTACCCATTGCTCTTCGGATGCGATGGGTGATGGGGAGGGGTGGGGTGGGGGTCCGCATGGGGAAGCTTAGCACATCGGTGGGAGCATCGACGCCCCGATAGACTCGGTTCAGCCGCCGCATCCGGCGATCACCGATCAGCTCGAGGCTCAGTTCGGCCCGGGATTCCCCGGTTGCCTGGAGGATTCGCTGCGCAAGCCGTTCGAGCAAACGGCCACGAAGGGAGACGCGGCGGAGTCGGCACCGTACGAGCACCTG
>CAYZKG010000016.1:0-6596 GCA_964478915.1 uncultured Nitrospira sp. | reverse complement strand
CACCTGCATCAGTGCGGCTGATCCCCGGAGGTTCCTCCCTTGTCTCCGCCGGGCCTCGGCCGGCCGGACGGCCCCGGTTTTCGTCGCCCGGTCTCAGGCGCGCCGCGGTCCTGAGAACCTCCGGCATGCCGGTCGTACGCCTTGATGATCTCCTGCACGAGCCGGTGTCGGACGACATCCTGTTCGTTGAAGAACACGAACTGGATGCCGGAGATGCCCTTCAGGATCTCCCGGACCTGGATCAGGCCGGACACCCGGTCCGAAGGCAGATCCACCTGCGTGACATCGCCGGTGACCACCGCCTTGGAGTTGAAGCCGAGCCGCGTGAGAAACATCTTCATCTGCTCGGCGGTCGCGTTCTGGGCCTCATCCAGGATCACGAACGAGTCATTCAGGGTCCGGCCCCGCATGAAGGCCAGCGGCGCGATCTCGATGTCGCCCCGCTCGATCAACCGGTTGGTCCGTTCCACATCCAGCATGTCGTACAAGGCGTCATAGAGCGGACGCAAATAGGGATTCACCTTGGCGTACATGTCCCCGGGGAGGAACCCGAGCTTCTCTCCGGCCTCTACCGCCGGTCGGGCCAGGATGATCCGGCTGTACTCCTTGCGACTCAGCGCCGCGACCGCCATCGCCATGGCCAGGTACGTATTGTGATTGACGAATCCGTTCGCGCAGAACGAATGGCTGCCCGGGACGGTCAGATCATAGACCCGCGCCGTTCCATCCTTGATCGCCTCGATCTCGGCCCAAAACAGATGCCGCTCGTGATGCTCTTCAAGCAGCGCAAGGGCGCCTGCGGCGGATGACCGCTTACGCAACTGATCAAGAATCTCTCCGAGTTTTCCATAGCTCGGAGCCCGCCGACCGGTTTTATAATCCTCCAGGCGCTTGTGCTCTTCGCGGGAGAAACGGCCTCCTAAGGACCCTGCGCGAATCCATCGGCTGACGAAGGGGATGACGTCAACATTCGTGTTGCGCCTCCGTTCCCGAAACAGAGCCTGCTTTCGAGGCAGCGCGGTGCCGATCTCCCGCGCGAACACATCAGCATCCGTCCCGCCGACCTCCAGTTGATAGGAGATCCGCCTCTCACCGCGGTAGATGGTCCGCTTGAGACGCTTGCGAGCGAGAATACCGAAATTCAGCAGCATGATTTGAACTTCATCGATGAGCCTCTTGGAAACGGAGTACAAGACCGGATATCCATCCCGACGGCTGACCGTCCCATCCGCGTCAAACAGCCCGCGCAAATACGCCGTTACAATCCGACGCGGCGCCCGCAAGATCGCGTGGGGGACGCATTTCTCCGCTGCGGGTCTCGCGGACATGCCCAGATAGAGCAACAACTGATAGAGTTGTGAGCTGGCGATGATGCGGTCGTATGGCCGGTCGCCGTTGTTGTTGAAGACGTGAAGGCCCAGCCTAGCCGCCGTCCGGTAGAAACTATCCAATATTGGTGCGTCAGAACTGCTGAGGATGACACGGTTCCGGAATGTGAGGCATCCGTCGCCGGTCAGGACCCCCATGAAATACGCAAACTCCTCGTCCAGCTCATCCAAATGGATCGGTTTGGCATGGTCGCGCCACGTGTTCCGCTCATAGTCAAACCTGATTTTGGAATCCGACCCGAAGAGATTCTGTCCGCGCTGGATGGCCACGAAGTCGCCGACCCGCAACTCGTCCGCTCTGGTCCACTCCATCGTGCCGTCATGGGTCAACTGCAGGAGCGGATGCTCCGGCGTCACCTCGATCTCGTACCCAAACCGGGCTCGAATACGCTTGGTCGGTGAGACTCCACCATCATAGAAGTGGGTAGCTTGTTCGAGTCCATTCAGACCCGCCACGCGAACATCAACCGGGGTATAGGCTCCCGCTTGCGCGTCGGCCACCAGGCTTTCGATGGGGCTCAACCCCTGGTCCGTGAAGACCAAGCTTCCCGAAGCAATGCATTTACCAGTCCCGGCCGGACCTATGGCGATCACTACGTCGAACTTCTGGATGGCCTCGACGTAGGCTTTCTGGGTGGAGGACTTCGGAACGACGACGCGCCGCTTGGTGGCGATGGGCGCGCTACTGAACAGGAGCTCCTTCAGCGGCGAGTCGGGGTTGCCGCGCCGGGCCTTCAGCGCGAACGTGACATCTTCCGGCCGGAGCTCGTAGCCTTCTGCGGTCAACCCTCCGAGCTCGATGAGGAGCCGCTCGGCCTTGGAGACGGCTTCCGGCGCGCCTTCGAGGGTCACCTCATCACCGCGCGCCGCCATCCGCACCCCGAGATCGTCCTCAATGATTTTGAGATGCCGGTCGTGATGGCCGAACAGACTGGCGATGTTGATCCCCTCTCGAAGCTTGATTTTACGCACGCCTGCCGTGCACGTCTCCTTGCGAAGGTGGGTGGGAGAAGAACGGCGTCATTCTAACAGACGCCTAGTATGACGACAAGCGCCGCACCCGTGAGGCGTGAAGCGTAAGGCGTCAGGGCAAGCGGAGTTCAAAGTCCTGAAAGGCGCGGCCGCCGCGACCATCCTCGACCGCCACGCGGATCGAAAAGGCGCCCTTCGTCTCGGGGGCGATCCGCCAGTCGATCCGACCGGAGGCGGCCTCGATCTTCATGTCGGGTGGCCCGGCGGCCAGCAGGTAGGTGAGCCGGTCCCCATCTGCGTCCGTTGCGGTGACAAGATACTGATAGAGTCCCTGGTCGATCCGCGAAGGAGGCAGCGAGGTGATCTTAGGCGGACTGTTCGCAATCGTCACGGGGAGCGATGGGAGCGGCTTCCCTTGATCGGCGGCATCGCGCGGCGTGACCTCGACGGCGATCGTGTCGTCCCGGGCGAAGCCGGTGGTGTCCAGGACGCTCCGGTCGCCTTCCAGCACGAGCGTCTTGTTGCGCCACCAGCGATAGCTGTAGGTGATGGGATCCCCGTCCGCGTCCGATCCTTCGACCCGCACCTCGACGGGATCGCCGACCCTCACAACGGATGGAAGCACGATGCGCGTCACCTCGGGCGGGCTGTTGGCGATCGGCACCGCGTCGGCTCGCAACGGGGCCCCATCCGTCTTACCGTCGGTCGGGGTCACCTCCACGCTGAGCAGATCGCCGCGCTTCAGGCGAGCCGGCATCAGGGTCGCGCCCGTTTCTCCCACCAGGGCGGCGCCGTTGGCCAGCCACTGGTACCGGAAGGTGACCGGGTCCCCATCCGGGTCATCGCCGTCGGCCTGGGCCAGGGCCGATCCCTTCAGCAACACCGGATTCGGAAAGATCCGGACGGACCGCGCGACAGGCGGCTGATTCCCGCCCCCGGCCGTCACCGCAGTCCCGGCCGGAGCGCCCCCGCCGCCGCGAGTTGGTCCACCGGCAGGCTGCGGGCTCTCGCCTGTGCAGCCAAGCGTCAGCGCGAGAAGAAGGATCGTCAGGCGTGAGGGGCACCCGTTGCTCTTGGGGATGCAACGGGTCCCGGGCGTCAGGGGGTTTCGTTTCACGCTTCACGCCTCACGCCTGACGGTTTTAGAGGCGCCGCTGGCAGGACTCGCCCGTGGCGACGCAGGAATAGACCCCCACGAGCCGGCTCTGATTGCCCACGGTCGGATCGGTGGCCAGACAGTCCACTTGATAGATCACCTCGGTGCCTGCCGCGCCTCCTCCGGTGCTATAGCCTTCGCCGAAGGCCAGGCTCTGGCCGGTTTTCTGCTTCACGTAGAGATGATCGATGTCGAGATAGATGTCGGTGGGCGGGATGCCGAGCCGGATCGAGCCGTCCGGCCCGCTGGAGGTATTGGCGGTCGTCGTCATGCCGTCATTCGTATCGTTATCGGGCACATTCGTGTAGCCGGTGTAGCCGAAGATCTCGGATTCGAGGTTCGCGGCCGGATAGACCGGCTTGGTGGTATCGGTGGCGCTGGATTTGATCAGCGACGAGGGAATGCCCCCGTTCTTCAACGTCTCCTGGATGATCTGGGCCGAGGCGGCCAGGCACGACTCGGCGGCGTTCAGGCCGCTCTCGGCTGCCCGCTCGTTGCCGGCGATCCGGTTTTCCAGGCTGGTCACCGTCAGGGTCCCCATGCCAATGATGGTCAGGATCGCCATCAGCAATAAGATGGTGAGCAAGGCGACACCTTGCTGGTTCGTGAGGCGTAACGGGCACCCCTCTCCTCCGCCTCTCCCCTGAGGTGAGAGGGAAGGGTGAGGGGGTGAGGGGGCCAAACGTTTCACGGCACGAGATTCCTGAGCTGGACGGTGCGGGTCAGGACCTGGCGGCGGATGGTCTGATAGACGTTGCCGTTGTAGCCGGCATCGGATGACGGGTTATGATCCTCGGCAATCACCGCGGGCGGGCCCAGATAGCCGGCCCGGCCGGTGACCGGCTCGGGATCGGGCGCTCTCGCCCGGGCCACGATCGAGACGCGGACCAGCCGGATCGTATCATTGCTGGCGCCGGCCGGCACCGGGGTATTCACGCCTCCGGCCGTGCCGCCATCGCACCCTTGATTGTTCGGCAGGAAATCGTAGCAGTCAAACTGGTTGGCCGTGCCGCCGGCCTGGTCGTCGATGATCCCGTTGCCCTCCGTATCCGTCGCGGTGCAGCCGTCGCAGGCGTACGCGAACTGCAGATCCTCCACGCCATCGAGCACGACGACCGGCAGCGCCGTGCCGACCGCCCGCAGCAGACACCGCTCGGTTCCGGCCGGCCTCAATTGGGATTCCCCTCCACACCCGGAGGTCAGCGCGCTCGTGGCGGTGACGGAGGAGGCGTCAATGGCCGTGAGGGCGCCGTTTCCTCTGCCGATCGCATAGGTCACGCAGCTCAACCGGTACACCCGCGTGTTCACCGAGATGATCTGGCCCATGGTCAGCGGATTTTGCTGAGTGCTCAGCGTGCTGCCGGAGACCGCCGTGAGGCCGCCGGAATGCTTGCCGCCGAATGAGATGAAGGTGACCGGCGGATTAGCCGCCAGTCCGGCGAGCGGGCTTGAATCATTCACCGTGAATTGGTACGGCGCGGGGCTCGTGCCGGTCGCGGCCTGCTGAACCGTGACCATCATGTTGGCGCCACCGGAGGTCAGCGGCTCCGGAACCACCATCGAGATGCGATCCGGGCCCAGGTCGCTGCCGGCGCGCTCGTCGCCGGGCGTGATGGCCGACGGGCAGCCGGCAGGCAGGCCGCTGAGGTTGCTGTCGGGAATCCCGAAGGCCGCCATCCGCAAGTCCCGCGCGATGAGGTTCATCGCCACGCGGGCATTCTGGTGCAGATCCGAGGAAGCTTCGTTGATCAAGGAGGTCCGGTGGGTATTCTGAAACACGGTATAGCCGACCAGCCCGATCAGGATCGCCAGCACCATGGCGATCATCAACTCGATCAACGTCACGCCGCTCGTAGGCGATTGGCAAGAGGCAATGGGCAATGGGGTGACCCATAGCGCATAGCCCTGTGTCTCTTGCCCAATCTTCCTATTGCCCATAGCCCATAGCCCCGCGCCTTTGTTAGATAGCGCTGCCCGGGCGAACGATCGAGGTCAGCACCATGCGGTGAATGAGCCCCCCGGCCATCACCGTCTCACCCTTCCGGATGCCAACCCAGGTGATGGTGATCTGCACCTCGTTGCTCCCCATGGCGCTGAGCTGCGCCGAGTTGGTGCAGGAGGCCGGCGGGCAGACCTGGATCTGGCCGTTCACGCGCGTCAATGCTCGCAGCGTGCTGGAGCCGGGCACCGTGGCCTCGAGCCGGTTCTTCCACTGGCGGACATCCCCCAGCGCCGGCTCCGCGGTCGGCGGATTGGTGAGCCCGTAGTTGGGCGCGGCCGTACTGCAGACGGTCTCGGAGGTCCACGCCGGGCAGGTCTGGACCCCGTTGTACTGCGTCACGCTCGCGGCGTTGAACCTGATCCGCTCCAGCATCTCATCGGCCAGATTCGTGACGGCGCTCAGTTGCCTGGCGTCCACGTTCCGGCTGACCGCGACCCCCTGCATCGCCGCAATCCCGAGCAAGCCGATCGCCAGGATGACGAGCGCGACCATCACCTCGATCATCGTAAAACCGTCCATAGGCGATGGGCTATGGGTGAGGCGGCTCACGAGATTCGAACCATCTGGGCCTTGCCGTTGGCGGTGACCGTGATGTTCCACTGGCCCACTTCCTGCCCGCTCCGGTTCAGACGGCTGAGCTGCACGGTGGTCGCGGCGCCCGAGGTGCTCCGCACCCCCAAGGGCGTGAAGATAATAGCGGGAAACGTGTTCTTCAGCCGCGTGCGCTGCGAGAGCACCTCGGTGGGGGTGTTCGGAACAGCGGACCCCGAGGGGGAACGGAGCAGCCGAATCGTGACCCGTCCCGCGTTCGTGGTCTCATCAATCCTCACTTCGATATTTTCATTCCGGCTCATGGCCTGCATGCGTGCGAGATTGGCCATGTTCAGCAGGACGCCGGCGTCGGCCTTGATCGAATACCGGTCGATCCACCCCGTGTAATTCACCATCGCGACCGCCGCGACGATGCCGATGATGGAGACCACCACCATCAGCTCGACGATGGTGAAGCCTCTATAAGACGTGAGGCGTGAGGGGCACCCGTTGCTCTTGGGGATGCAACGGGTCCCGGGCGTCAGGG
>CAYZKG010000015.1:3664-31846 GCA_964478915.1 uncultured Nitrospira sp. | reverse complement strand
GTCCAGCGTCCGGAACACGCGGTCGCGCAAGGAAGCCAGGAGCGGATTGCCGGTGTTCCAAAACAGCACCTGCTCGTCCGCCACCCGTTGCAGCATCTCCACGTGCGGCCGGCGGGCGTGCTCGAAGGCAGCCAGCGCAGGCGCGGAACAGTCGCCACGCTCCAGACAGGACGGCAACAGGTCCGCGAGCGCCATGGCATCCATCATGGCCTGCATCCTGCCCTGCGAGGCATGAGGGTTCATCGCGTGCGCCGCATCACCGATCAGCACCGCGCCGTCGGTGACCCACCATGCGGCCTCGACACGGCCGGTCGGCATGCAGGCCGTCTGGCCCCAATCACGCAGGTGCTGGGCAATGCCGCCGAGGCTCGAATCGATCGCCACCCAACGGTCCCGTAGGATCGGCAGCCCTTGCGCTTTCAGCTCCGGCAACGATCCGGCAGGGATCATATAGAAGAGGTACGCCTTGCCTGCCGCCGCTGGAAATATCCCCAGGATGGTCCGTCGGCCGACAAAGTATCGGGCTTCCGTGAGGTCGGACGCACCGTCGAGGATCGTAATCAGATATTCGTCGCGATAGCGATGGACCCGGGCAGGAGTCCCGAGGGCTTCTCGGACTTTCGAGAACGCTCCATCCGCTCCGACCACGACCTGCGCCGATACGGTCACTGCCTGTCCTTTCGACTCTGCCTCAACGCCGATTACACGGTTCCTCTCCCGCTTCAGGCGCTTGAAGGCGGTCGCATACTTCAGGGACCCGGGCGCGCAGGCCTCCAGCGCATCCAAGATGACGTGATGGGCAATGTTTGGAAGCGTGACAAGGGCTTGATTGTACGGCTGGGGTAAGACCCCGTAGTCCACGGTGCAGAGCCGTTCTCCGCCGACCCGGCAAAAATGGAATTTGCGCACAGACCTGATGGCGTGGGACGGCAGCCGTCCCAGCAGGCCAAGGCTCTCGAATACCTGCTGCCCGTTCGGCTGCAGGATCTCGCCGCGCAGACCGGTGGGCGGCCCGGGCGCCTGCTCCAGAATCACCGTGCTGATGCCCTTGCGGGCCAGCGCGAGGCCCAGGACGGCTC
Organism: uncultured Nitrospira sp.; assembly: GCA_964478915.1. GTDB lineage: Bacteria > Nitrospirota > Nitrospiria > Nitrospirales > Nitrospiraceae > CAYJUM01. Next base: position 30,767 of record CAYZKG010000015.1, on the reverse strand, counting down.
CTCCGCCGCCCGCTCCCACAATGACGACGTCAGTCTTCAGTTCCATTGGCCATTGGCCCCTGGCCTCTCGCCCCTAGCCTATTCCATTGGACCGTATCGGCTGCGGTCGTTCCACATGCTCAAGAATTTCTCACGGGCCTTCGCACTGCTGACCGGATCGGTAATGACGTCGAACCGCTCGTCGTTGTATTGGTTCCCGCTCGTCGTATGGTTCATCGAGCCTGAGGTGTTCATCGCGTCATCGACCACCACCTGCTTGATGTGCATCAAGCCATCATGGAGGTTGATCCGAATCGGGATGCCGGCCAGGCGCAAGGTCTCCAGAGCGGCGCGCTGCTTGGGATCGTTGAGCTTTTCGCGATCGGTGATGACCAGCACGTCCACGCCCCGTTTCTTTGCGGCGACCAGCGCTTTGACAGCCGGTGGATACGTGAGGCCGTACACCGCAACATAGATGTATTGCCGGGCGCGATCATAGAGCGCGACCAGCTTGCCTCCCGGGAGATCCTCAGGCGCGTAATACACCTCAATCGTCGCCCCCTCAACAGGAGGAGCAAGAACGGCCACCCACGTGATGAGTAAAGTCCCGATGATCGCATTAAGCTTTGCGTTCCTTCTGCGCATGTGCTCCTGCAATGCATTTTGCGCTGGTGTGATGACCTCCAGCGATCTCGCCAGAAAAGCGGGGACCCACCGCGCCTCTGCCCCTCAACTTTCTTCGAACAGCTCTCTGAAACGGTCTTCAGCAGCGTCCCAAGCGCGGGGAGCATTCTGACTCAGCCAGTGACGGAGATACGCCTTCTGACCAGGCGTCAACAACTGCTTGATCTGGTGGGTTCGGCCTTGGAGGGGTTGAAGAAACCCTTGTCGCTTGTCGAGGTCGAGCGCGGCGGTCCGCACGTAGACATTTGTGTAATTCGTCGGCACGCCGTTCTCTTCCTCCCCCTGGATCCAGACCGAGATAAATTTTTCAAGCTGCAGCCCAGCGCTGTCGAGCGCCGGGTCTTTCTCGTGAAACAATTCGCCCTCCGTTTGGTCCAAGGGAGTAGAGTCTTGGGCCCGAAACATGAAATTGCAGCTCCACATCATACCCATTGCCCCTTGCCTCGCGCGGCTCGACTGCCCGCGACGAGCTCGGCCGAGGCGAGCTCGCCGAAGTCCTCTCGCCTCATCGCAAGGAACGCGCGGCCGCCATGGCCCAGACCACAATCAACACAGGACCCAGAATCCCTTCCAAAAGGACCAGCCAGCGCCCGAATATGCTCAGGGGTGTCGCCACCAACTCTCCTTGAAGCATGAAGGCTGCCACGCTCATTTGGAGCGAATCGGCAAACCCGGCCGGAGTGGCAAAGCCTCCGGCCGAGAAAAGAGCGGCAAATCCGATCACGACTCCAAACATCCACATCCCGGCGCGCTTAGGGTTTTCGCCGTAATCGCTCAGCCATTTGTAGCAAGCCAGCAACGAGCAGTGCCGCTGCAAGAAGAGGCTGATGGCCCCACCAGTTCCTGCCCGGAGCCGCCGCATTTCCATTTGACCGTAGCGAAAATCGGCGGCTGCCCGATGGTTCTCCTCCTTCTCGAAGTTGTTGCGGAGCTGGCCGTACAGCCGCGCCAATTCCGCATAGTCCTTGACTCGCTCCGGGCGGAGCTCATCCCACAGCGCTGTCCGGCCGTTCTTCCGTCTCCCCCATGTGACGTCCTTGAAATCCACACGCCGGAGATGCGTCTTCAAAAAGGACATCCTCCCGGCATCGATCAGGTAGAAGAGAACCTTGTCTGGACGCTCAAATGAAACCTCTGTCATATCGCCGCCGGTCTCGCTGTGACACTCGTCAACACTGGGAAACCGGGTTTCCGAAAAATATGCTTCGTCTGCAAACCGGGCTCGGCTGAACGTCACCTTAAAATGAAACTGGGTGGAGGTGAAATTCACGCCGGCCCTGAATCGGGCTCCGGTGAATTGGGCGGGCGCGGCAAACTCGGACCGGCTGAAGTCCGCACGACCACTCACGCGCGCCTGCGCAAAGCTCGCCGGGCCGGCGAAACGAGCGCCATGAAAGGTCACCGTATCTTGGAAGCGTGCCCCAACGAACCGCGCCTCGCCCATGAACTGACACCGGCTGAACACGGCCGGTCCGGCGAACTGCACTTCGGTAAAATCGGCTCGGCTGAACTGTGCGCCGGTGAAATCGGCCTTGCCGGCGAACTGCACCCTGACGAAGACGCCGGCGCCGAGAAAGATCGCCTGCCGAAAGGAGATGTCTCCGGGAAATGCCTGTCCATCGAGGGCGCGCACCTTTTCCGGAAAGATGAAGCCCGAGCAATCATGCCGGTGATCCTCATCGAGCAGGACGGCAAACTCTTTCTCAAACAGGCCGCAGTCCTTGTCCACACGAGTCGAGTGGAAGATGCAGGTCTCTCCGTCATAGAGGGGTCTGCCACAAGGTTGCCCACCCCCCAGCGCTACCGCGCAAGCCACGAGCTTCTCCAGCTTCTAGTCACTCAATCACCCATGACTCAATGACTTTCCATTGCGCGAGTCGGCATACTGTAGGGGAAGCAAGGGGAAAGTCAAGGAGGGGAAATCTACAAAAAAGACCAGCCCTTACACGCTGAGCTTCCTTGACAATTCCTACGGTAGTTTGTTACCGTTTTCAAACTCCTGACCTCGTGGCTCCGCGGCCGAGGAGTAGTCGATGTTGGTGAAAATCAACGGAAAATCAGAGGATGTCCAAGCGGGCACCGTCCTGGATTTGCTGAAGGTGAAGAACCTCGATCCCCATATGGTGGCCATTGAACTGAACAGCCGCATGTTGGAACGCGACGAGCTGGCTACGACGCGCGTGAAGGAAGGAGATCAGCTCGAGTTCCTGTTCTACATGGGTGGCGGGCGGTAACCATGCCGGCGTACAAGGAGATCACGGAATTAATCGGCCGGACTCCGTTGGTACGACTGAGCCGCTTGTCTCCTCCAGGTGGGGCGACCATCTATGCGAAAGTCGAATTCTTTAACCCAGGAGGGAGCGTCAAGGATCGGATCTGCTTGAACATGCTCAATGAGGCGGAGCGCCAAGGACGCCTGAAGCCAGGCGCGACGATCGTCGAGCCCACCAGCGGGAACACCGGGATCGGTCTGGCGTTGGTCTCAGCGGTGCGAGGGTACAAATTGATCCTCGTGATGCCCGAAAGCATGAGTATGGAACGAGCGAGTCTCTTGTCCTCGTACGGAGCGCAACTGGTCCTGACCCCCGCTTGGGAAGGCATGAAGGGTTCCATTAAAGAGGCTGAAGGGCTGGTGACGCAGAATTCGTCGTATTTCATGCCGGATCAATTCTCCAATCCCGCGAATCCTGCGATCCATCGCCAGACGACGGCATTGGAGATCTGGGAGGCGCTCAACGGCACGTTCGACGCCTTCGTAACGGCAGTCGGTACCGGCGGGACGATCACCGGTTGCGGTGAGGTGTTCAAAGAGCGGAATCCTCGCGTGCAGATTGTGGCGGTGGAGCCGGCCGGCTCGCCGGTCCTGTCCGGCGGAGATCCCGGCCCGCACAAGATTCAGGGCATCGGCGCGGGATTCATTCCCAAAGTCTTGAACCGGTCGGTGCTGGACAGGGTGATCACCGTGACCGATGACGAGGCTTACCAGACGTCGAAACTGATCGCCAAGAAGGAAGGCATGCTCGTGGGCATCTCGGCCGGCGCCAACGTCTTTGCCGCCCAAAAGGTGGCCGAGGAACTGGGTGCGGGAAAGACGGTGGTCACCGTGCTTCCCGACACTGGGGAGCGGTACATCAGCATCGAGAAGTATTTTAATATCTAATCAACTCAACTTACGCCTAACGTCTTCACATGCAGTTTACGGACGACCAGGTCACTCGCTACAGCCGGCACATCCTTCTGCCCGAGGTCGGCGGCAAGGGCCAGAAAAAAATTGCCCAGTCCAGCGTCCTGATTGTCGGTGCCGGGGGGCTCGGTTCTCCCGCAGGGCTCTACCTCGCCGCCGCAGGAGTCGGCACGCTGGGACTTATCGATCATGATGTGGTGGATCTGTCGAATCTTCAGCGCCAAGTCCTTCACCACACCCCGGACGTGGGGCGATCCAAGCTGCGCTCCGCCAAGGAAAAAATTGAGGCGCTGAATCCCGACGTCCGGGTCGTGTTGCACGAGGACCGATTGTCGGCCAAGAACGCGTTGGACATCGTCCGGGACTATGCCGTCGTGATCGACGGCGTGGATAACTTTCCGACCAAGTTCCTGATCAACGACGCCTGCTTCTTTGCCGGAAAGCCGCTGGTCCATGGCGGCATCCTCCGGTTCGACGGCCGGGTGCTCACGATCGTCCCTCACCAGTCGGCCTGCTATCGGTGCGTGTTCAAGGAGCCTCCGCCGCCCGGGCTGGTGGCCAGTTGCCAGGAAGCCGGCGTGCTCGGCGTGCTGGCGGGGATCATCGGTACGATCCAGGGCACCGAGGCGCTGAAGCTGATCCTGGGGATCGGGCGCGTGCTGACCGATCGCATGTTGGACTTCGACCTCCGCCGGACGGCATTCAGGGAGATCAAGATCCGCCGCAATCCCAATTGCGCGTTGTGCGGGGACCAGCCAACGATTCGCGAGCTGTTCGAGCACGAGCAGGAGGCCTGCGCGGTAAAGAAGTGATGCGTGATGGTGATGCGATGACCAAGATGAAAGCCCTCATCTGCCGGGAGTGCGGGAAAGAGTACCCGGTGAAGGCCATTCATGTCTGCGAGTTGTGTTTCGGCCCGTTGGAGGTGAAATACAACTACGACCAGATCAAGAAAGTCATTTCCCGGCGGAAGATCGAGAGCGGCCCCCATAGCATGTGGCGATACATCGACTTGCTTCCGGTCGAGAGCGCGGTCACCACGGTGATCGGACCGCATGCCGGGTTCACGCCGATGGTCCGAGCACGAAACCTGGGCGCCTATCTCGGCCTGGACGAGCTTTACGTGAAGAACGATACGGTCAACCATCCGACCTTGTCCTTCAAGGATCGGGTCGTCTCGGTAGCGCTCACGCGCGCCCGCGAGCTGGGCTTCGAGACGGTGGCCTGCGCCTCGACCGGCAACCTGGCCAACTCGGTCGCGGCTCATGCCGCCGCCGCCAGCATGCAGTGCTATGTGTTCATTCCCGGCGACCTGGAAGCGGCAAAAGTGCTCGGCAATCTGATCTACCGTCCGACCGTCGTGGAGATCGAGGGCAACTACGATGACGTGAACCGCCTGTGCAGCGAAATCGCGGCCGAGCACCGTTGGGCGTTCGTGAACATCAATATTCGGCCCTACTATGCTGAAGGGTCCAAGACATTGGCCTTCGAGACGGTGGAGCAACTCGGGTGGCGAGCGCCGGACCAGGTGGTCATCCCGATAGCGTCCGGCTCTCTGCTCACGAAGATCTGGAAAGGCTTGCATGAAATGCATGCCCTGGCTCTGGTCGACGCCGTGCAGACGAAGATCAACGGAGCGCAGGCGGAGGGCTGCTCCCCGATTGCGGCGGCCTATAAGGAAGGCCGGGATTTCTTCAGGCCGGTGAAGCCCAAGACCATCGCCAAATCGCTGGCCATTGGAAACCCAGCCGACGGCTACTACGCCTTGAAGGCCACCGCCGAAAGCGGCGGCAACATGGACATGGTGTCCGACGACGAGGTTGTGGAAGGCATTCAATTGCTGGCTCAGACCGAAGGGATTTTTGCCGAGACTGCGGGTGGGGTCACCGTCGGGGTCCTCCGGAAATTGGTCAAGCAGGGGATCATCAAGAAAAAGGACGTCACCGTAGCCTACATCACCGGCAACGGGCTGAAGACCCAGGAAGCCGTCATCAACGCGGTGGGGCGCCCGGTTCGCATCCAGCCCAGCCTGGTCAGCTTCGAGCGGACCTTCAAGATGGGCAAAAACGGGGGAGCGGCATGATCCGGGTGCGTATCCCCACCCCCCTGCGGCCCATGACGGGCGGTCATGGGGAGGTCCAGAGCAACGGGGCCAGCGTGGCCGAACTGATCGAAAGCCTGAACGCGAAGCATCCCGGGCTCAAGGACCGGCTGTGCGATGAGAAGGGGGACATCCGTCGCTTCGTCAACATCTATGTGAATGAGGAGGACATCCGGTTCCTGAAGGGCAAGGAGACGGTTCTGAAGGATGGCGACGAGGTATCCATTATCCCGGCCATTGCAGGAGGCCAGCAGGTGTAAGCATGCCCAGCCTCCGTTTTCATATCCGGTTTCCGGAAGACAAGATTAAGGAGCCGATCATTTACCAGATCGGCCACGAGTACAAGGTTGTGACCAACGTCCGCCGGGCCGATGTCCGGGAGACCACCGGCTGGATGGACGTGGAGTTGACCGGCGAGACGGCTGAGATCGAGCGGGCTGTCGCAGGACTCAGGCAGAAAGGCGTCCTGGTCGATCCGATCGAACTCAACGTCGTCGAATAACATGGACTTCACCGACGCACAGATCCAACGCTACAGCCGGCATATCATTCTGCCGGAAGTCGGCGGCAAGGGGCAGAAGAAGCTCTGCCAAGCCAAGGTGCTCATCATCGGAGCAGGCGGCTTGGGCTCCCCCGCCGCGATGTACCTTGCCGCAGCCGGTGTGGGCACGTTGGGCCTGGCCGATGGCGACGTGGTGGATCTGTCGAACCTGCAGCGCCAGATCCTCCATTCCACGGCATCCCTCGGCAAGCCGAAGGTGCAGTCCGGCCTTCAGACTCTGTCGGCTCTGAACCCCGATGTCACGGTCAAGACCTACCAAGAGAACATCAGCGCGCAGAACGTCATGCGCTTGCTCATGGAGTACGACATCGTCCTGGACGGCTCCGATAATTTCTCTACGCGGTTCGTCGTCAACGACGCGTGCTATTTCGCTAGAAAAACTCTCATCTCGGGCAGCATCTTCCGGTTCGAGGGGCAGCTCGCCACGATCAAGCCGCATCAGGGATATCCTTGCTACCGGTGCCTCTATCCCGAGCCTCCTCCGGCCGGCCTGGTGCCGAATTGCCAGGAAGCCGGGGTGCTCGGCGTACTGGCAGGCACGATCGGCACCTTACAGGCCGCCGAGGCTATCAAGGAAATTCTGGGCATCGGCGAGACTCTGGCGGATCAGTTGCTGATCTACGACGCGCTCGAAATGAAATTCAGGAAGGTCCGCCGTCCCAGGGACCCCCACTGCCCGCTCTGCGGGTCCCATCCCACGATCACCGACCTGCAGGACTACACCATTTCCTGCACGCTCTAGGCCGATGCTGACCATCCCGGCGCACATCCTGGATGACATGGTGGCGCATGCGCGGGAGGTGAAGCCGTACGAGTGCTGCGGCCTGTTGGCCGGCACGGCCGGCGTGGTCACGCAGCAGTACCGGATCACCAACCGGGTGGCCCATGAGCCTCAGGCTGAACAGTTGTTCGAGCACATGAGCGCGAAAAACCTGAACGCGCTGTCGGAGCGCCAACGGGCGGAAGTGGCCTATTTCATGGACACGAGGGAGCAGGCCCGCGCGCAGCGGGATTGGCAGCAGAAAGAGTTGGACCTGCTGGTGGTCTATCATTCTCATCCTGCCAGCCCACCGTACCCATCCGATACGGACATCAAGCTGGCCCAAGCGCCGCTCGCCTTTTATCCCGATCTGACCTTTCTGATCATCTCACTGTTGGGCCCTGTTCCGGACATCAAGGCGCATCGGATCGTGAAAGACCACAGCTATCCTGTGGAGTTCAAAACCGTCTGAGCGAGTTGTTCGAGGCGGTCAATAGTGCCATAATGTCGGCCTTCTCTCTCGGGAGGTGACCCATGGCTACCCAAACACGTCTTCATCCTGGTGTAACTCTCCTTTGCATGCTCGCCGCTGCTCTGGTGTCACCATCTCTTTCCGTCGCGGAGGAGCGCAGTATCTTCAGTCCGATCATCCACGTCGATCCGGGAAAAGGCCTCTTGGTCGTGTCCGTGGACAACGCCGTGATCGCCGTGGAAGGCTCCGACGCGGCCAAGCCCCACATGGGCAAACTGCCGATCGGCGGCATGATCGACATTGTCGTGGAGCTGCGACCATCTCAGCCTCCGCTGTTGAAGACGTGGAAAGTGGCTGCGGGCGAGTCCACGTGCAAGCACTTCGACGGAAAGAGCTGCAAGTAGTTTTGAGCCATTAGGTCCCTCGTGGCCGGTTTCCCTTCACTTCCGAGGGACCAGGTGCACCGCTCCCGCCTTGATCGCCGCGATGACCGGCCTCCCCGGCCCCAAGCTTAATTCTTCCATCCCGGCACGGGTCACCACAGCCGCTAGCGCGAAGCCGCAATCAATCTCCACCTGCACCAACGCGCCGAGAGAAGTGATCGTCCGAACCGTGCCGGCGAGACGATTTCTGGCGCTGATGGCGCCGGCTCCCAATGGCTCCAGGATCACATCTTCGGCCCGGATGCAGGCAAACACCTCGCTGCCCGCCTCCTCCTCGCTGACTGCCAGTAATTTAATGCCCGCTACGTCCACGGTAGCGAGCCCTCCTGCCGATTCAACGATCCGACCGGGAAGCACCGTTTCCATTCCCACGATGGTGGCTACTTCGGCATTCGTCGGGGCGTTGAACACTGCCTGAGGGGTGCCCTTTTGCAGCATCCGTCCATCCTTCATGACCACCATGTGATCGCCCAAGGCCAACGCTTCCTCCCAATCATGGGTTACCACGATGGACGGAATCGCCAGATCACGGAGGAGACGGCGGAGCTCCGTGCGCAACCGCACCCGGGTGGGAAGATCCAGGGCCGAGAGTGGCTCGTCGAGCAGCAGCAGGCCCGGGTGACGAACTACTGCCCGCGCCAGCGCCACACGCTGCTGCTGTCCGCCGGAGAGCTGGCTCGGCCGGAGTCCCTCCAATCCCTGTAATTGCAACAAGCGCACCGCCTCACCCACCCGACTAGAGCGCTCGGCACTCGGCAGATCGGTCAGTCCGAACGCAATGTTGCCCGCGACGGTGTGCATCGGAAACAGCGCGTAGTCCTGAAACATGTAGCCCAGGCGTCGCTGCTGTGGCGGGACCCGCACCCCTTTGGCCGTATCCACCCACGGCTGGCCATTGAACCGGATGACCCCACGCTCCGGCCATTCCAGGCCGGCCAGGCACCGGAGCACCGTGGTCTTTCCCGAACCGGACGGCCCAAAGAGGATGAGGACGGTGGGCGGGTCGAGTGGAAGTGCGAAGTTGACCTCAATCGTAATCCTGCCTGGAAACGTCTTCGTCAGATCAACGATCAGCTCGGAGGCCATTCGGCCGTCACCTCTGCAGAGAAAGGAGGGCGAGGCGGCCTTCGCGCACCGACCGGTTCATGCCGTACACCAGGAGCAACACGGTGTACGAAACCGCCAACAGGAACAGGGCCGTCTTGGCAGCCCCCGCATAATTCAGGGCCTGGACCTCGTCATAAATATCGATGGAGACGGTGCGCGTCTCGCCTTCGATATTGCCGCCGACCATCAAGACGACCCCGAACTCGCCCAGCGTGTGCGCAAAGCTCAACACGATCCCCGTGACGATGCCCGTGGTCGATAACGGCAGGATGAGCTTGACGAACGTGCGAAGCCGCGACAGCCCCATGGTCCAGGACGCCTCGACGAGACGGCGATCGACTTGATCGAAAGCCGTGGCGAAGGGCTGCACGGCGAACGGCAGGCTGTACAGGATCGAAGCAAACAAAAGCCCTTCAAAGGTAAAGGGCAGCGGATGCCCCACAAGCGTCGTGTAGAATCGGCCGACCGGGCTGTGCGGCCCGATCGCCACCAGAATGTAGAACCCCAGGACGGTCGGCGGCAACACCAGCGGCAGCGCGACGACCGATTCGATCGCGAACTTCCACCGCCACCGGGAGAAGCTCAGCCAGTACGCCAGCGGCAGGCCGATCACCAACAGCACCAGAGCGGTGAGGGTCGCCAGTTGGAGCGTGAGGCCGATTGCAATCCAGTTCATAAACGTTCAGGCTCGTGGCCCGAGGTGAGAGGCTATAGGCAAGATGGTCCTTCGCCGCTTGTTCATGCAGTCACTTTGTGACACAACTCCCTTCCTTGAATTGATCGTACCCGATCATGAACCCCTCGGGCCCGCCGACCTCCAGGCGAGCAGCCCGGCAATGCCCCCGCCTCACGTCCGGTTTAAGCCGAATGCGGAGCACCTTGTCGGCCTCAGGGCGTCCGTACACCGGTGACTCCCGGTAGGCCCGCTCCAAGTCCGCCTGCACGGCGGCGACATCCGCCACGGAAAAATTCACCTGCGCCCAGCCCGTCGGACGCGGACTCCGGAGATCCTGGCGTACCACGATCAGGACGCCGCGATAACAGTACCCTCGCAGACTATCGACCTGAGGGTGATCCATCCGTTGAACGATCGGAGCCCGCAGGATCTGCTCGAAAAACATCTCGTGCAGCTTAATATCGGAGGTCTCGATCTGAATCCCCTCGAAGAGCGACGAACCGGTCTCCCCGGGGACGCGGAACGGTGCGCAGGGCTCGGCTCCGGCCTGGGCTCCTTGAGCCGCCTCGCCGCCGTGGTGGGGCAGTGCAGGCGGATCCGCCGCAAGGCATGGCAGCGCGGCTCCCAAGACCATCGTGATTAGGACAAGTATCCTCCTCATGGGACAACACGTGGGAAGCATGGGTCCTCCTCCGTTCATTCCGGCAGCACGAACCCGTAGCAAGTCATGATCTGTCTTGCCTCAGCACCACGCAAAAAGTTCAGGAACGCCTTCGCGCCATCGGGATTCTTTGCAGCCTTCAGCACCACAGCTCCCTGCTCGATGGGCTGATGCGCCGAGTCGGGTATCTGCCAATACTTCCCCGCCGACTTCATCGTGGGAGCGAGCGCTAACGAGAGGGCCACGATCCCGACGTCCGACGCCCCGGAGGAGACGAACTGCGCGGCCTGCGACACATTCTCGCCGAACACGAGCCTGTCTTTCACGCGGTCATAGACGCGGAAGTGCTGCATAGCCGCCACCGCTGCCCGGCCATACGGCGCATGCTTCGGATTGGCAATGGCGATCCTCTTGACGGACGGATCGAGAAGCGCCTCCATACCGAGGTGCTCGACCGCGAGCGGTGAGCCGTTCGGGACCCACACGACGATCCGCCCGATCGCATACCGGTAGAGCGAGCTCGCCACGGCATGATCCGATTCGATCAGCTTTTGAGGATATCGGACATCGGCCGAGAAATACAGATCAAAGGGCGCTCCATTCTGGATCTGTGAGAAGAAATTGCCCGAAGATCCGAGCGAAAGCTTCACGTGGATGCCGGTGTTCTTTTCGAACCCCCCCACGATCTCCTTGAACGCGTAGTTCAAATCTGCGGCCGCGGCGATGGTGACCTCTCCCGCCCGAGCCGATTCGACCCCCGCTTCCCCAAGCACACACAGCAGGACAACAGCTCCGAGCAACCAGGCCAACCAAGCTCGCACCCTCCAGAAATTTCGCTCATCCATTCTCTTCACACCTGCGACGAGCAACTTCTCATCATCATCGCATGATCACCTTTCCGGTCTTGCTCCAATACCAGAAGATTGAAAAATTTGGGTAGATCGAGTCCAGCGCATTCTGGCCCGCCAACGTGAACAGCACTCCTGCTCCACCGACGAAATTCGATTGACCGAACCGCCACTGGATGGCCGGTTCGACACCGAAGATGTTGAAGCCGTTCGGTTTCCCTCGATTCAGTGCGTGTCCGTCGGCCCGCCACGTGAGCCCGTGCAGGCCGATAAACTCAATGTTGTACCCGAGGCCTCTTTTATCGTCCAGGATGTGCTCAAAGATCAAACGGGTGTTGACGAGGTCGGGCACATACGTCGTCGTGCTCCCTTCTCGTCCCGGCATAGCATAGCTATAGAACACACCGGTGCTGATCCGATAGGGTTTCGTGATCTTCCTGAACATGACGCCCTCGGTGAGGCCCAATGCCCCGAACTGGGTGGCCGGAAAGCGCCCAAGCGGCGCAAAGCCGCCAGGGGGCTTCTTGGTATCGGTGAACCAGGTGCCGGTCGGCAGGATGAGCTGGTGATAGAACGTGAGGGACGGACGCCAACCCTCCGGGTCCTGTACGATCGGTCGGTATTTCACCACCAGAGAGGTGTCACCCAAACCGGTATTGGTTGTCCAAGGCCCCCCCTTGCCTTTGTTGAACTCTTCCGTGTCCTTTGCCCAGAAGCTTGCAACCGACGTTGCCATACCGAGTTCGATATGGTCCGTGAGCCCGTACGTGGCGTTCAGAAACGGGTGCTGCACTGAATACAGATGAACCGGTCCGTCTTTCCGTTCCGTCGGCAGCGTGAGCCGATTGCCATAACTCTTCTCGCCGACCTGTGAGAAGATAAACGGGCGGATACTCAACTGCCCTTTGGGTTGAATATCCACCGCCTGTAACAGCATGGGCCCGTGTGAAAACGGGTTCCAGCTCTGCCGGTATTTCTTGATATCCTGCTCCGAAGGTACCCACTCCCAGGCCAGCACAACCCTGATGCCATCGAGCTGGAACACAACGACGACCAAGAAAATGATCCATACGAACACGTATGATTGGTTCCCGTACGCGATGGGGCCACGATCGCCCATATCTCCTCCGATCTAGACCTACTCATGACAGATTCACAGCCCTTCGTCCCCAATGCGGCGATGAGCGCCCCACAGTTCCCGCACCTTACCGGTCTCACGGGTGTCATACCCGCCGAGCGCTTCGAGTTCGCTTCGAAACGGACGGCTTACGATCATGTCAAGAAATGACGTGATTCCGGAGTGACTTGACAGATAGGGCGCAGGAATGACCAAGTCGTAGCGCTCTTCTTGAAGCGGGAGAAACTCCAGCCCCAACAGTTGTGCGGTCGAGCGTACCCCGATACCGACATCCGCCTGACCCTCTGCGATGAGCCGGGCCACTTCCAAGTGAGAGGCGGCGATCCGGCCATACCCTCTGACCTGTTGCGGCTTGATTCCCAACGCGGTGAGGCGCTGATCCAGCAGCAGACGGGCGCCAGCGCCTTCCTCGCGGTTTATGAGGACGATATCCTTTCGGGCCAGATCCTCTATGCCGCGCAGGGCCTTGGGATTGCCGGGTTGAACCATCAGCCCCTGTTCCCAAGAGGCAAAGGTGACCACGGTCACGTCCTGACTTCTGAGGTGCCGGCGGAGATACGGAAGATTGCATTCACCAGATCTGGCGTCCACGAGGTGGAGACCCGCCATGTGCACCTCTTGCCGCTTGAAGGCCTCCAACGCCGCCCGGCTCCCCATGGTCCAGCCCACCACGGTCGCTTTCTCAAGACGTCGCCTTAGATGGTCACCGGCAAGGAAGATGGCCGGGTCACATCCCGCGACCACGATCGCGCGTTCCATCTCGCGGCGATCCCGGAGTAACCGGACTCGTACTCGTTTCACTCCTCGTGAGGAGCCTCCGGAGGGTCGTTCCGGGCTGATCAAGCCGTCCGCCGCAACGGCGAAATTCAACACCTCACCGAGTTGTGCCACGGGTCGGACGACGACTCGGTCCCCGACCCGCGCCACCTTCACGCGTACGGAAGGCGCCTGACTTCTGGCAACAGGACCGATCAGCTCGCCTTCCAGCTCTTCTCCCGCCGCCATCAATGCAAAGAGATCTTCGACCCGGCAGTTGAGGGCCTCGGCCAATCGCAGCGCGACCCCGGTGGTAGGCAGGTACTGGTCCGATTCGATAGCATAGACAGCCTGCCGGGTGATGCCGGCCATGGTCGCCAACGCGCCTTGGGACAGGGCCCGGGAAGTCCGAATCGTTCTTAGACGGTTCTCGACCGTTGCGGCCGGCTCTGTCCTGCGCTGAGCGCTCATGCGGTGAGCTTATTAGAATACATTACATTATGTCAAGTATTAGTTACACTGGCAGCCAGCAGCACTCAGCATTCAGCGGTCAGCCGTATGGTCCAGCCAAGAGCTGAAAGCTGAAGGCAGATAGCTTCGATTGCAGGCTGATGTCTGAAAGCTGGAGGGGCTAGAAAATGTTACAATGCCGGGCTTGGCGTTGCTCCGGGTAAGGGAGTGGCCGTCCCGTAAGCCGGGACCTTCTGCAGATCGATCACGATTTCATCCTTCGTCCTCCCCGCCAACCGGCTCCAGATGCTGGGGTTCTGCTTCACGACCGCCTCCGGCGGAGAGAAGTACAGATCAAACGCCTTCGGCACGGTCGGCATCATGGGATAACGGCGGTCGTAGACCATGCCGTAAGCCGGAATGCCATAGAGAAGCCGGTGGTTTCCGAGGATGAAATGCAGTTGGTTCCCCTTGACATAGAGGCCGCCGGACGTAATTTCACGCTTGATCGAAGTCTGCGGGTGGCTGAGATAGAAGGTGACACGCTCGTCGGCGTTCGCCTTGGCGAGCGCTTGGGCGAGCCGCGGCGCCATCAGCGAAATCTCATGGTCGCTGAACACCGACTCAATGGGGGCGGATCCGGAGATCGTTTGTTGGATCCAGATGCGATGTTCCCGGATCGCCAGGCCACGGAGGATGTTCGACACCTGCTCGACGGGAAGTATCAGCGGGTGACTGTGTCGAGACCCAGGTTGAGTCTGCAGGACTTCCTCGTCAAGCTCGAGCCGGACAAAATTCGTCGAGTCCTCGTACACGATGCGTGAGGGAACGTGTGGGAGGGCACAGGCAGCCAACAAAACGCCCATTATCAGTACGGCTAGCCGGCACATGACCCCTTGCCTATTGCCTCTCGCCCGGCATACCCAGCCCATCACTGATGCTCACCCAGTGGCCACCCCAGTCGTCGGTTCGGAACGCACCCGAGCTGGTTCCCGCATACAGCGCCCCGTCGCTCGATGCGATCAGCACCTGGACGGAGAGCTCGGTGAGGCCGTTATTGATCGGGGTCCACTTTTGCCCCTGGTTCATACTCTTGAAAATGCCTCGTCCCGTAGCCACGAAGAGTCCTTGATCGTTGGTGACAATGCCCCGGATGGAATCGTTCGGCAAGGCCCGACTGATCGGCCGCCAGGTGTGGCCACCGTCGGTGCTCCGAAACACGCCGCCATCGAAGGTTCCGGCATAGACTACCTGGGCTTCCCCGACCGCGAGCACACGAATGAAATTCTCGATCAACCCTTCATGGTCCACGAGTCCCTGGGATAAACGGGTCCAGCCCTGCTCCGTAGCGCTGCGCCGGAACACCCCTTTCCCGGAGGTTCCGGCAAACATCGTGCGATCCACCGACATGACCAACGAATGAACCAGAGTCTCATCCAGCCCTTTGGTCAGGACCGTCCAACGGTCCTCGCCCTCTGAAAGCCGGTACACGCCGTCGCTGGTCCCCGCGTAGATCACTTTGCCGTCGATCAGTAAGACCTTGATTTCCAGCCGCTTGAGCCCGGTGTTCATAGCCTGCCAACTCTTGCCCCCATCGCGGCTTCGAAACACCCCGCCCTGGAACGTGCCGGCATAGACCGCACCGTCCGGCGCAACGGCCAGGCACAGGACGAACGGGTCCGTCAGGCCGCTGCTGACCGTGGTCCAGGTGGCCCCGCGATCATCGCTGCGGAAGATGCCGCTCCCGAACGAGCCGGCGTAGACCGATTGCTTAGCCACGGTGATGGCCTGGATACTGGGATACTGGGTCATCGGAATCTCGAATTCATGCCCCCGCGGACGCTGTCGAGGAGCTTGAGCTTCCGCGGCTTCCCCGTACACCGTCGGCCCCGTGACCAGACATCCCGCGGCCAGGACCGTCAGGATGAGCCTGTGCAGCATTCTGCGTTCAGCATTCCGCATTGCTCTTTTACCGGACACGGTGACCGGCCGTTTCGACCGGCACCTGCTTTGCCAGGTTCATTGCCTCGGACTCGTCACTCTTCCCGTTTCCGCTGCGGGTCTCCCGCTGCCCGAACAACCGAGCCCCCAGAATCCCGATCTCGTACAAGACCATGAGGGGGACCGCCATCAAGAGCATCGTGAAGAGCGTCGCGTCCGGCGTGATGATCGCGGAAGCGATCAATGCCACCATCATGGCGTGCTTCCGATAGCGCGCCAGCCCTTGTGGAGAGACCACCCCGATCCTGGAAAGCAGCGTCAAAACCAAGGGAATCTCAAATGCAAACCCGAAGGCCAGCAGAAACTTCACATTGAAATCCACGTACG
Organism: uncultured Nitrospira sp.; assembly: GCA_964478915.1. GTDB lineage: Bacteria > Nitrospirota > Nitrospiria > Nitrospirales > Nitrospiraceae > CAYJUM01. The sequence continues at coordinate 14,618 of CAYZKG010000015.1, read as the reverse complement.
TGCCGACTGCCAACTGGGGAGTCAGCTCGCGATCCATCCCGAACTCCACGAAGAACCGGATCACCAACGGCAGGATCACCAGATTGCAGAACGCCAGTCCCAGGGCAAACAGCCCCGCCCCCAAGCAAAACAGTGGAATGGCCCACCGCTGTTCACGCGGCAGGAGCGCCGGCTCGATGAATTTCCAGAATTGATACAGCATCACCGGAAGACTCAGCACGACCCCCGCCAGAAACGACACCTTCACCGAAGCAAACAACGCCTCCGTCGGCGCATAGAACAGCAGATCATCGGTAAACGGCCGCTTGAACCAGTCGATCAGCTCCGAGGCGTACGCGAAGGTGAAGACGAACGCCACGATGATCGTGGCACCGATCACCAGAAGGCGGCGCTTGATCGTCGCCAGATGTGCGGCCAGAGGATGCGCGAGCGCAGGCATGCTACCTCAAGGTACCAAACCGCTCGGTCGGAGCCGCGTGGCCATGGGTCTGGCGGTATTGCCGAATCAGTTCGGCCATCCGGTCCTTCTTGGCGAGCTTTTCTTTCTGGATCCGCTTTTTCAAGATCTCTTCCTGGGGCGTCAAGACATGCCGCTTGTGAAGCTCTGATAATTCCGCATCCAGCTTGTGGTGGGATTCTTCCAATGCTCGAAACTCGGGATTGGACTCACGCAGCAGTTCCGCAATCCGACCTTCCGTAAGCATGTGCTCTACCCTCCTGCTGCACAAGCAGCTCGATACAGTGAAAGTTTAGTGTGTCTGTTGCAGCGCCGACACCAGTGGATTCATCTCCATCAACGTCGCATCTTCGATCGGGTTGGTGTAATACCGCGGCCGTCGCCCGACCACTCGAAACCCGATGCCTTCATACAGGCCCACCGCAGCGCTGTTCGAGGCACGCACTTCCAGCAGTGCACGCACCGCTCCCCGCTCGGCCCCCACACCGAGGGCATGCCGGACCAGGTTGGTCCCTATGCCACGCCGGCGAACCGAGGGCTCGACTCCCAAATTCATGACCCGTAACTCCTCAAACACGACCCAGAAGCAAATATACCCGATGACCGGCTGCAACTCATCGCCGGGCGTTCTCAATCGCGCCGTCAAGAGAGACCCGAACGGATTCCCTTCCAGTTCCGCCTCGAACATCTTGCGCGTCCAAGGGGCCGAAAAGGAAGCTTGCTCGATCGCCAGAAGCCGGTCGACGTCCTGACGGCTGGCCAGCCCGATCACCAGAATCTGCACGCTGGTCTCACTCATTGCTTGGCCATGGCGGGTTTTCTAAATTGAGGTTCCTTCTGCTTCCGCTCGCGCGCCCACTTCAGCTCCGCCTCTGCTCGCTGGATATATCGCGGCGAGATCGTCGCGCCGGCCGCCTCGCCCCGTTCCAGCATGGCTAATCCGGCTAGGCCGACGCTCACCGCCGAGGCGGCCATTGCCTCAGCCGGAGCGGCGCGGATCGCAGCGCCGGGATCGAGGCACCGGATGATCTCCTCGCTATAGGCCTCCCACCCATCGCCCAGAGCGATCGTCGGGCCGTGAATGCACCGTGCTACCATGAGTGGAGACCCCACGTGATCTTCCCCCAGACGCTCCAGCCGACCGGACCGCCACTGGAAAAGCGCCCAGTACAGCTCCCCGGTTCTGGCCCTGAGCATGGGACATACCGCCTCCGCGGCTCCGCGTACATTCCAGGCCATCGCCTCCAGGGTCGGCACGGCCGCCAGCGGCAAGCCGGTCACAGACCGAAACGCCAACATTGTGGCCAGCCCGACCCGCAATCCGGTAAACGAGCCCGGGCCAATGGATACCGCCAGTCCGCCAAGGTCCCGCAAGGCCAGCTTATTCGCCGCAAGCAGTCGGTCGATCGCCGGAATCAACTTCTTGGCGTGCGACCCCTCCGCATCTTCCTCCGACCGGGCCAGCACGGTCTGCTCGGCCAGGAGAGCCACGCTCTGCCGCCGCGTCGCGGTCTCAATAGCCAACAACAACATCACCTCAACCCTTTCCGGTATCGAGCCCCAGGTCGGTAGGGTCGAGCTCGGGGTTCGGCACGATCTCATGAAAGGTCAGCAGCAATGTTCCCTGGCCGCGCCCATCCTGGATGGTGATCCGAAAAGGTTTCAGCATCCGAGCACCGCCCGGGCTTGGCGCTTCGAGCATCGGCTCTTCGGATGGTGACCGGTGGTTACCAGGCAAGGCGATCGGCCGAAAGTCCTCAAATTGAATGGTGGCCTCCAATTCCCCTGACGGTGAAAACCGGTCTTCGCGGACCACCTGAAGCGACCGGCGATCGAACCACAACCGCCGAGTCGCACCGCCTCCTGTCGGTCCCAGGACATCGAGGCGGTATCGGTCGTCGTCCTCCTGGAGCACCAGGCTGTCACCCTTGGAGACCGATTCGGTGCCGACCAGTCCGCTCATCGCCAAGAGGCTCAACCGAAGCGGCATACCCATCCGCTCCGCTTGATCCAGATCGACCAGGCGGCCGTTATAGACCCGGCCCGTGGTCGGAAGCCGAAGCCGATAGGAATCATCGCCGCGCGTCAGGTCGAAGAGCGGGCTTCCCATCCGGTCAAAGCCCTGCAGCCGATAGGTGTTGGGGCGGCGAAACAGCACGGAGCCTTCCAGCCGCTGAGCGATCGGCAGACCCAGGCCACTGATCTGGGCACGGAAGAGCCCTTTCATGCTCCGGATCTCCGCCTGCCGCTCGTGCAGCAGCGCGGCCAGTTGCTCGGCTGTCGCTTCCTGCAGCGGCCCCGCGCGGAACAGTGCACAGCCCACGAGCGTCGTCGCCAATGCAAAATGTAAAATGAAAAATGTAAATTTGAAATTTTTCATTTCGCGACTACGCCAAGATCGCATCCAACGCTTCTCCCACCTCCCGGATCGAGACCAGGTCGATGCCGTCGACGGGGTGGGCAAGCTTCTCCACGTTGCCCGCCGGCATGAGACAGCGCCGGAATCCCAGTTTCATGGCCTCGCGCAGGCGCAACTCGGCTTGGCTGATCGCCCGGACTTCGCCGCCCAATCCCACCTCGCCGATCACGATCGTCGCGGAATCGATTGGGCGGTCGCGCAGGCTCGAAGTCACGGCCGTGACAATGCCGAGATCAATCGCCGGCTCGTCGATCCGCATGCCGCCCACCACATTCACGTAGACGTCCTGCCCGGCCAAGTGCAGTCCCAAGCGCTTTTCCATCACAGCGAGCAGCAGCGAGATCCGATTGATCTCGATCCCGTTGGCCATGCGCTTGGGCATGGCGTACCCGGTCGCGGTCACCAGCGCTTGCAACTCGATGAGAATCGGCCGAGAGCCTTCCAAGCTGGAAACCACGACCGATCCGGCGGTTTTCTGCAAGCGCTCGGCGAGGAACAGCTCCGAAGGATTCGCCACTTCGGCGAGTCCCCCATCTTTCATCTCGAACACGCCGATCTCGTTCGCCGATCCGAACCGATTCTTGACTGCCCGGAGGATCCGATACGCGTGCCCTTTGTCGCCTTCGAAATACAGGACCGTGTCCACGATGTGCTCGAGCAACCGGGGCCCCGCAATCGCCCCTTCTTTGGTCACGTGGCCGATGATGAACACCGGCACCCCGCTCCGCTTCGCAAACCACATCAGTTGGCCGGCCACCTCCTGCACCTGGCTGATGCTGCCGGGCGCCGACGTGATCTGTTCCGTATAGACCGTCTGGATGGAGTCCACGGCGAGGGCGGCCGGCTGGAGATCCTGGACCGATTTGAAGATCTGCTCCAGGGAGGTCTCAGCCAGAATATAGAGCCGGGGATCTTCCACGCCCAGCCGCTGTCCACGCATCTTCATCTGCCGCGGGGACTCTTCGCCCGACACGTAGAGGACCCGCTCTGCCTTCGAGACCAAGCCGGACAGCGCCTGCAGAAGGAGGGTCGTCTTGCCGATTCCCGGGTCCCCTCCGATCAGCATGACGGACCCTGGAACGACACCGCCGCCCAGAACGCGGTCGAATTCCCCAATACCGGTGCTGGTGCGGTTCTCGCCGACGGCTTCAATGGCGGCGATGGGGGTGGGTTGGGGATGGAGGGACTCTTTCAGGCTCCGCGGCCGGCGCTCCTGGACGGGATCGGCGACCCGTTCCTCCTTCATGCTGTTCCAGCGCCCACAGTCCGGGCACCGCCCGAGCCACCCCGAGGACTGATAGCCGCAGGCCTGACAGAGGAAGGTTGTCTTGGCCGGCATCCGCCCGCGCCTCGTTATCCCATCATCTGGTGATGAACCATCTTAAAGGAACCGCTTGCTAAATGAAAGACTTCCATTCTATCCTCGCAAAAAACCAAAGCCTTCAGAGACTGTCCGTGCCGGAGTGTGTCTATAGCTTTTTGCGTATCTCCTTCCACGTTTTCACCACTTTGGCCTTTCGGGGAAGGTCAAGGTCTTTCTCAGAAGGCGGAAGAATGACAGCGCCCATCCGGTGGGCCAGGAGCACCTCGGCAAACTCGCGAGTCCGGCCAATGCCGGCGTGGAGATTGTCCCATCCCTCGGCGCGCATCTCATCGATCTTCTGCGCCAACGTTTCCGCACCCGGCCGAAGCATGATCACCAGACCTGCCGGGAACTGATGGTCCAGAAGCCACGCTCGGATCTCCTGCAGCTGGGCCAAGTCCTCGGACCCCGATCGGGAGAGGTAGATCACGTTGTAGAAAAACTCCGACAGCCGCTTGAGTTCCTGCGCGGCGTTCGGCTCGGGTTTTCCCCGGTTTGCCTTCCCGAAGTCCAGCGGGAGTGAGGGGAGTGGCAATGGCGACTTGGGCGGCTCGGTGACCGCCTCCACATCGACCAACAGGATAGGCCGCCGCCGTTCCCAGCACCACAAGGTGGCCGTACCCTCTGGGCTCGTCACCCGAGGGTTGGGGCTCAGCACGGCTCGGATCTCGTGTCGCCCCCGCATGCGGGGCGTGTGCTCCAGGAAGGCTCGGCCGTCTCCGCCGGTAAGGGCCGTCCCGATGGACCGGCCATCCACGTGAAACTCGATCCGCTCGCCCCCCAAGCCCTGCTGGGAGAACAGGCCTGTGCGGAGCAACCTCGCCTCCAGGCGAACCGGCCGCCCCGGCATCGCCAAGGCGTCGGCGACCCATAGCTTGGCGGCGACTTTCTCAGCGGCCGATGCCGGCGTACAGATCGGCCCAGATGCCGAGAGAGCGACCACGGCCACGGCGAGAATCCTCCCAAGACAACGAGACACAAAAGGCCGGCACGGTATCTTGATTGAAAGACGGGACATCCCCGGGGTTTCCGTGCTGCACTGAGCGCTGGTTACAGGAGGGCTAGAACAGGCCGTACCCGCGCTTGACGATGGCATAGGCATCGAAGGCACTGACGATGACCAGCATGACGTAGAACAGCTCTGCAGGAGGCCACAGGAAGCGCGAGATGAGAAACAGCGCAGCCCCCATGGCGAGAAGCATGTACCCTCGCTTCTCTCCGATATAGAGATGCCCGACGCCGGTCACGATGGACAGGGAAGCAGCCCGCAGCCCGTGCCACGTCTTCTCGCGCTCATCCATACTTCGACAGGCTATGGGCTATGGACGAGAGGCTATAGGTTGAAATCCACTTCTTCCTATAGCCCATTGCCTCGCGCCCTGTGCCTACGCCCGAAGGGCAGCGAGCACTTCATCCACATGGCCGTCCACTTTCACCTTGCGGAAGATGGCCTTCAGGCGACCGACAGGATCGATGATGAACGTGCTGCGTTCAATGCCCCAGTACTTCTTCCCGTACATGTTCTTTTCCTTGTAGACATCGTAGGCTTTGGAGACCGATGCATCCTCATCGCAGAGCAACGAGAAGGGTAGCTTGTGTTTGGCAATGAACTTCCGGTGGGACTCCGCTCCATCCAGGCTGACGCCGAGCACGACCGCACCACGTTTCTGGACCGACGCGATCGTATCCCGGAACCCGCAGGCTTCCACCGTACAGCCCGGGGTATCGTCTTTGGGATAAAAGTAGAGGACCACATGCTTGCCCCTGAGGCTCTTCAAGCTGATGGGCTTGCCGGCTTCGTTCGGAAGGGAAAAATCAGGCGCTTTGTCACCCACCGTCAGCTCAGCCATCTCCCCGCTCCTCTAGCCCCTGGCCTCGCGCCCGTGTCTTCTCATCTATCGACTTAGCGTTGGCCCATGCCGCCGAAGGAAGGCTTCCGGGTCGAGAATTCCTTTCCCGTCGTCTTTTTCTTCGTCGGCTCGGGGTCCCCGTACGGGCGCAAGGCTGGAGAGTCCCAGATCACCTTGTTGCCGGGGGCCAGGTTGGCCGCCTCGATAAAGTGATCTCTCGCCTCGCCATCCGCCCCCAACGCAAACAGGACGAGTCCGAGGTTGTAATGAGCTTCCCCGGACGTCGGCGCAGCCGCGACGGCCTCTTCAAAATAGGTCTTAGCGGTCTCGTACTGGCGTTTCTGATAGGCCCGGATGCCCTGCTCCGTGGACTGCTTGACCCCCACCGGGACATTGACCACCGGGAGTGGTTGCCGCACTTTTGCGCTGGAATCGGAAGTGGAACAGGCCGTCAGTGATAGAACAGCGAGTGAGATGAGCAGTACGCCGATGAGTTTCATAATCCTCCTTGTCCTTTCCTTATCCTTTCCTTTTCCGAAGCTCCTCTTCGTAGGTTTTGCGATACAAGACATCCCACTCCTGGCTTCCTTCCGGAATCGGGCGGGAATAGCTGGCCAAGCGCACGCGGACCACACGATCCATGTCTTCCTCGAGGGCCAACTGCGCGACAAGAATCCGCTTGATTTCGCGCAAGGCGTGGGGCTCGTCTCCTTTGAGTCTGGCCACGGGGGTCTTCTTCAGGCAATCCAGGATCACGTGCGAGAGATGGCTGACCTTGTCGTCGGTCAACAGCATAAGAAAAGGCGTCATTCGTCAATGGTCATCAGTCATTCGTTGAGATAACTGCCCTCCGTCCTCTAACTTCTTGCCAATGACGAGTGACGAATGACCAATGACGCGATTTTAGAGGATCAGGCCACGCTCCCGGACCAGCTTGTTCTTGATCATGGTGAACATCTTTTGATAATCCACGCCGCCGCGCTCGATCTCGGCCTGATATCCCTTCATCAGCTCGCGGACTTCCACATTTAGACGATCCTCGACGGACAGCTCCTCACTGATGGCATGCTCCAAAGCGTGAATCAAGTCCTGTTGCGGCCCGATCAATTCAAGGTGGCCTCGGTCGTGGAGCGTGCCTGCCAGCGCCCGTGCCATCTGACCGATCCGGCCTTTGGACAGTTTCATGCTCTACCGTTACGCCTTCTCCACTCTGATCGTGGAAGCTCCCATTACCTCACGGAGTCGCGTCGCATCGCCCAGAATCTGGCCCACTACATTGACCCGATCCACAGGAACAGGCTCGGCCCCGATGCTCATCGGCGTGCGCCCGAAAAAGATCGCGAGGACTTCGCCGGCTCCCCAGATGGCGAGATCTCCCACTTTGACCCTCGTCGTAGCTGTCTCGCGATAGTCTTTAACGCCCGGGATCTTGAAATAGAACTCCTCGCCCCATGTATTGAACGAGGTTTCAATCGGCAGGGCGGCGTACACCGCCTCGGCGGTCTTGTTCTGTTTCAACTCGGCCTCGAGGCTCACCGGCCCCACGGTGATCTTGATGCGCCGCGATCCGTTGTCCGCCATCTCTTGGTTCCTGTGGACGCTCGTAACTGACGGCAAAATTTAGCTTGTTTCCCCTGTGAAATCAAGGCTACAATTCGCGCCAATTCACGCGCATCAGCCATGATTCAGGCTACCTTCGTCTTGCTGAAGGGCATCGGTGAGAGCACGGAGCGACGGCTCTGGGAAAGCGGAATAGGCGATTGGGCAGCCTTCCGCACCAGTCGCTCGCTCCCGGGCATCGCTCCGGAACGCAAGATCCGCTATGACGGTGAGCTGGCTACGGCTGCGGTACACCTGCAGCAAGGCAATGCCAGGTACTTCTCCTGCCGATTGAAATCCCGCGATCACTGGCGGTTATTCGATACCTTCGGCCCGCGCGCGGCCTTCCTCGACATCGAGACCACCGGTGGGCCGCCGGCCTCCGGCGAGGTCACGGTAGTCGGCCTGTATGCGAACGGCGCCATGACCACGCTCGTCCGCGACAGCTCGCTGACCGAGGAGCGGTTGAGGCATGAACTCTGTCGTTACGACCTGCTGGTGACGTTCTGCGGCAGCATCTTCGATCTCCCCTATCTCCGGGTCAAATTTCCGAGTCTGGTGTTGGATCAACCCCACATTGATCTGTGCTTCGCGGCGAGGCGGATCGGCCTTCGCGGCGGCCTCAAGCGGGTCGAATCGCTTCTTGGGCTCGAGAGACCCCGTGACCTGCAGGGGTTGGACGGGTGGGACGCTGTCCGGCTATGGCAAGCCTGGCGGCAAGGCAGTCGGGAGGCCCTCGACTTGTTGCTTCGCTACAACGAAGCTGATACTCGAAATCTCCTCCCGCTGGCACGGCTCGTCTACACCCGGCTGACAGAGCGCTATGGACCGCGAGGGGCGGCTGATCACGCCCTGAGCTGAGCAGCCGAAGGCACCCATGGGACAAGCAACGGCATGGCGCGGCGCTGGGCTGACCGACCGCGGCCGGATACGCACGTCCAACCAGGATGTCTTTGCCATCCTGGATGATCTGGGGCTGTGGGTCGTCGCGGACGGGATGGGCGGCGGACCAGGCGGTGACATTGCCAGCCGCATCGCGGTGGACAGCTTCGCTGCGGCGCTCAAGAAACGCACGGAGACTCTAAGCCAGCAGAGTGTCACCCACGCCCTCCGCCAGGCCATTCAGGTCGCGAATGAGGCCATCCGTGCCACGGCCAGGAAGCAGCGAGAGTTGACCGGCATGGGAACCACGCTCGTCGCGGTCTACATCCCTGCCTCCTCCACGCCGGCCAGCTCATCATCGCAGGCAACAGTGGTCCACGTCGGGGACAGCCGCGCCTATCTGTTCCGTCATGACACCCTCACGGCTATGACGCACGACCACTCGTGGGTCGAAGAGCAGATCAGACAGGGCAACCTCACCCCGGAGCATGCTGCCGCTCATCCGCTCCGCCATGTGCTGAGCCGTGCGGTGGGCTCGCAAGCCAGGGTGGAGCCGGACATTTCATGCCGTACGCTCCAGCCGGGTGACCGGCTGTTGCTGTGCACGGACGGGTTGACCAAAATGTTGACGGATGCTGAAATACTGGCCATCCTGTTGAAGCAGACCGGATCCGGCGCCGCCGCGTGCCGAGCCCTCGTGGACGAGGCTAACCGGCAAGGCGGCGAGGATAACGTGACCGTGATCCTTGTCAGTGAAGAAGGGTGATAATGGTCGCTCTCGCGCTGCTGATCTTCTATTCCTTTGCGTCCTTTGCTTTTCCGTCCCTCGCCCGGGCCGTGCCGGACACCCCGGAACAAGTGCTCATGGATTTGGTCAGAGCCAATGCCGAGAAGGATCTGTCGAGGATGGCGGCGATGATGGCCCAAGACCCCGATGCGGTCGGATACAGCATCGGCGGACGGAAATACATCGGCTGGACCGACTTCGCCCGTGAGATGCAACGGGAGTTCGAATCGGTGGCACGGTTGGAGATCCCGATCACGGAACTGAAAGTCTGGCAAGCGGGGGACATCGCGTGGTTCACCATGGAACTGGACTACATCCGGTATGTCGGGCACGGGAAAGATGAAACGCGCACCAGCCTTCCGTTGCGCGAGACCGGCGTCCTCGCTCGTCGGCAGGGGAAGTGGATCCTGGTGAGCTGGCACGAGTCATTTCGGAACGCCGGGTTTGACATGGCCGCTCTCCAACTGGCCCAAGAGAACAGGATCATGACGGACGCAGCGGCGGCTGCGGCAGCCGCGACGATCGACCCGAGCGGGCAATGGGCGATCCACGAAGAGGACAAGACCTACATTGCGACCTTGGATTCACAGGGAAACGGCACATACACACACCAGGGCGGACGCATCCAGACAACGCGCTTCACGGATGGGGAGTGGCACGGAACCTGGCACCAGTCCGGGAACGATCGTGAAGGCGGATTCGAGCTGCGACTGTCTGAGGACGGGATGGAAGCGAAAGGGATCTGGTGGTACAGCCGGGTGGGGCAGCGGAGCAACATTCCCCCGCGCCAACATGGCGGCACCTACCTCTGGAAACGGCTGTCTCCCGCTGCCGCATCTTCAAAGAAGCCATGACCGTCGCCCTCCCCTACCGCAAGCCGGAATACGGCTCCGACTACTGGATCGTGGACGATGTCCTCGACAATCCGCTGAAGGTCGCCCAGCGATGCATCTCCAAGAGTACCTGGACGATCGGGTCACCCTGGCGGCCGGAGCCCTGGCCCGGGATGCGTGCGCCGGACGCCCTCACGCCGGAGGAGCTCCAGGGCTTGGAGGATCGGGTGCGGACGCTCGTCGGGACGGCGCGCCTGCAGCCGCAGAGCCATACTGAGACCGCGATCTCCGGACACAACCACATCCAGATCGTCGGAGGGGGCGAAGGCGTCGCGCGGCCTCACGTCGATTCCGCGCGGATCTGCAACTATGCCGGGGTGCTGTACCTGCATCCCGCCGCACCCACGACGCACTGCGGCACCTCGTTCTATCGGCTGAAGCTGCCGGACGGTGGGCTCGGCGGGAATGTCTGTCCCCCGGAGTACGAGAGCATCAGCCAGATTCCGGGGATGGAGCAGATGGATCCGACGATGTGGGAAGAGGAGCTGGAGGTGCCCTACGTGTTCAACCGGCTCCTGGTGTACCGGTCGGACATCGTACATTCAGCCACCGCCTACTTCGGCTGGGGCCATGAGCTGGCGTCGAAGCGGATGGCGGTGGTGTTCTTCTGGAAAACCCTGAAATGAACGGCTAGCGGCCGAAAAGCTTTCGGCGCAGCAGAGTCCCCACCCCGAAGTACGCGAAGGCGTCCTTCAAGTCCGAAA
>CAYZKG010000015.1:0-3564 GCA_964478915.1 uncultured Nitrospira sp. | reverse complement strand
CGGCGCAGCAGAGTCCCCACCCCGAAGTACGCGAAGGCGTCCTTCAAGTCCGAAAACAGCCGTCTGAAGCCGTCCATCTCCGGATTGGTGACGTACTGCAGCGTCAGCACGATCCGCTCTTCCCCTGCCCCCAGCGGCGACACGGCATGGTAGAGCTTGTCGCCGTTGAAGAAGATCAGGCAGCCGGGATCGGTGGCGATCGAGACCTCCCGGGTCTCACGGGTCGGATCGTCTTTGTACAGCTGGCAGACCAGCCGGCTCATGGATCGCTCCACCAGACCGATCAGGACGGTATAGCGCGCGCCGCGATAATACGACGTGTCGTAGTGAAAGCCGATATGGTCACCCGGCTCGGTGTAGAAATAGAGCGCGCACGCATGAGGGTCCTGATCGGGACACAGCAGCAGCCGGGCGTCGGAAAGCCGGCTCAGGAACCCCATCAACGCCGGAGACCGGTACAGCGCGAGGATCGCCGGCGCCTTTTCGGCAAGCGTATAGTAGCTGACGCTGCCGCCCTTCTTATGACCGGGGATATAATTCCGGTTCAGCCTGTCCCGCACCTGCCGCACATCGGCAAGCAACGCGTCGATCGTGGCCGGGGGCAGGAAGCGGCTGAGATGGAAGAATTCGTTTTGATCGCGATAGCGCTGAGCGCTTGTCTCGAAGTCCACCGTCGCGAGGGCTTGCGCCACACCCTCTTCCACGGTCGCAGTCGGAGCAATCATTTGGGCTGCTCGCCGATCATCTCCGCCGCGGTCTCACGCGCGGCCTTGGTGATGGCCAGGCCGGCCAGCATGCGGGCGATCTCCTCTCGACGGCCGTCAGGATCCAGCCGCCGCACGCACGTCACGGTGCGTTTCTTGACCACGCTCTTCTCGACCAGGAAGTGCGTGTCGGCCTGAGAAGCGATCTGAGGTAGATGGGTCAGGCACAACACCTGATGGTAGCGGCCCAAAGTGCGGAGCCGCTGGCCCATGACCGCCGCCACGGCGCCGCCGACGCCGGCATCCACCTCGTCAAAGATCAACACCGGCACGCCATCGGTCTCCGCCAGCACGCTCTTGATGGCCAGCATGATTCGGGAGAGTTCCCCGCCCGAGGCCACGCGTGACAATGGCTGAAGCGGCTCTCCGGGGTTGGCGGATAAGAGATATTCCACGCGGTCTCGACCGGTCGGACCGAGACCGATCTGCTCTCGGTCCGCATGCACCTGGATCTCGAAGCGCGTGTGGTCCATCCGGAGCGCCGTCAGCTCCTCCTTGATCCGTTTCTCCATCTTCGCAGCCCCGCGCAGCCGGCGCTCGGATAGCTGGTCCGCCGAGGCTTCCAGGGCGGCGAGCTCTTCCGCAACAAGCGCCTCAAGCTCCACCGTACGGGCCTGTGAACCCTCCAGTTCCTCGAGCTGGCGCTTCAGCTCGCGGCAGCGCGTCGCCAACGCATCCGCATCTGCGCCGAACTTCTGCTTCAGCCGGTGGAGCCGGTCCAGCCGGTCCTCGATCTGCATCAGACGCTCGGGATCCTGTTCCAGAGTCTCACGATAGTCGCGCAGCCGGTGCGCGAGTTCTCGAAGCTGAACGGTCGCCCCTTCGGTCAGCGACAGCAATTCCGCCGTGTCGGAATCGACGCCGCTCAGCTCGCGGAGCTGCTGGGTCACCGAGCCTAGTCCGCCGAGGATCGATAGCTCGCTGTCGTACAGGCCGCCATAGGCCGCATCCGCCAGCTCTCGCAGGCGGCTGGCGTGAGCGAGGCGGCGGCGCTCATTGCTGAGTGCCTCCTCCTCTCCCGGCTGCACCGCCGCCTCTTCCAGCTCTCGCACCTGAAACCGAAGCAGCTCCTCGCGCTCCAGCCGTTGCGCCGCCAGGCTTCGCACCTCCTCCAGCTCCCGCTGTCGCATGCGCCACCGGTCATGCTGAACCGCGTAAGTCTTCCTCATCTCGTTCAGACCTGCGAACGCATCCAAGGCATCGAGTTGCGCCTGGAGCGACAGGAGCGACTGCTGCTCATGTTGTCCGTGAATGTCAATGAGCAGGCCGGCGAGCGACTGGACGAGGCTCAGCGGGGCGAGATTACCGTTCAGGTAGATGCGGTTTCGGCCGGAGCGGGAGAGCACCCTCCGGATGATCACTTCGGTCTCGTGTGGGCCGAGAAGCCCGGCCTGCTGCACGTGGTCGGTGACAGGTCCGGTCGTGGGAATGGTCCAGGCAGCCTCAAGGACCGCTTCTTCGGCGCCGGCCCGGATGTGGTCCGTGGAGGCCCGCCCGCCCATCAACAAGGCCACGGCGTCCACAAGGATGGATTTTCCGGCCCCGGTCTCGCCGGTCAGAACCTGAAATCCTTCTGAGAATTGAAGGCTGACCTGCTCAATGACCGCAAGGTTGGTGATTCGGAGCTCGGTCAGCATAGCCGCAAACGAGGTGAGGGGTGAAGGGTGAGGGGTGAGGGGAAAAGGCAGGTCGGAGCTCTTGGATTCACCCCTTACGCCTCACTGCACACTCCTTACTGCTGTTTAGGCTGTCGGTGAGTACTGTGCGAGCAGGGAATCGATCACTTCCTTGAACTGCCGCTTGGGCCGCGCGCCGATCAGCTTTTCAACCGGCTGCCCGTTCTTGAAAAACAAAATCGAGGGGATGCTCATCACCTGATACTGTCCGGCAATCTCTGGATTCTCGTCAGTATTCAGCTTCATGACCTTCAGCTTGCCGGCGTATTCGGCGGCCAATTCGTCCACGATCGGGGCCACCATCTGACACGGACCGCACCACACCGCCCAGAAATCCACCATGACCAGCCCGGGTGCTTTCATGACTTCCCGGTCCCAGGTGGCTTGCTCGACTTTTGCCACTTGTGCTGCCACTGATCTTCTCCTTCCAGAATAAAACAAGCTGACAACCACGCAGTGGGCGCCATCGTATCTTACGCTGTTTCAGCTGTCAACCGCTCCTTCCGCTGCGCGATGGGCGAGACCGACTCGCGAATGGCAAGGCGAGGGAACCGCACTTGCCGAGGTGATGCGGTCCAAGGGACGGCGAGCACTGTTCGCAGTTCCGTTCGAGAGAAGCTCCGGACGGAACAAGTTGCGCAGCCGAGCAGAGGCGAGGCGTAGTGCGGTCGAGCCGGAGCCTCTGAGCAGAGCGGTCTCGCCCTTGCGCTTTTCACAAGCCCTGCGGCGTCTGCGGGATCGTCCGCTGCTGCTCTTGCCCCAAGGTCTTCAGGAAGCCGATCAGGTCCTCCAGATCCTTGGCGGTCAGTCCCATCCACCTTGGCATCTCGGGATCAAGCGTGTTGCCGGCCGAGTCGATTCCGGCAACGATCGCCGCTTTGATTGTCTCTTCGTTGTGCGGTGGACGGCGCCGCCCGGTCGGCGCTTCATAGCCCTTGGGATCAGTCAGGAACTGAAACGTGATGTTCGGAACGGGGATACCGTGCATCTCGCCGCCGGTCCCGTTGGAACCGTGGCACATTGCGCAGCCGACTCCCTCCATCCCATGGCTGTTCTGCACCACGCGACCTTGAGCGGTTACACCGTGGAGGTAAATCCGCTGACCATTCTCAAGATGCGCCACC
>CAYZKG010000014.1:0-31942 GCA_964478915.1 uncultured Nitrospira sp. | reverse complement strand
GCGGCAATCGGGGGAAGCAAAGCCAATTTGATCCAGGTCAACATCCGTGAAATGTGAGACGTGAAGCGTGAGGCGAAACTCCCTTACGCCTCACGCTTCACGCCTCACGCCTTCCGCAGCGTCTTGGAACTGAATGCTGTAGAGCCGTTTGTACACCCCGCCACGCTGGAGGAGCTGGTCGTGCGTGCCGATTTCGACGATTCGGCCACCGTCGAGCACCACGATCCGGTCGGCATTCTGCACCGTGGAGAGCCGGTGCGCGATCACCAGCGTGGTCCTGTTTTTCATGAGATTGGCCAGCGCCAATTGCACCATCCGTTCGGACTCGGAATCCAGCGAAGAGGTGGCCTCGTCCAGGATCAGGATCGGCGGGTCGCGCAGCAAGGCCCTGGCGATGGCCAACCGTTGCCGCTCGCCTCCCGACAGCTTCACGCCATTTTCGCCGACGAGCGTGTCATACCCGGCCGGCAGGCGCTGGATGAACTCGTGGGCGTAGGCGGACTTTGCCGCCTCCATGATCTGCGCCTCGGTCGCGTCGGCCCGCCCGTACGCGATATTGTTCCGCACCGTCTCATCGAACAGCATGGTGTCCTGGGAGACGATGCCGATCTGGCGGCGGAGAGACCGGAGCGATCCTTCCCGGATGTCCCGACCGTCAATGAGGACAGTGCCCTCCGTGGGCTCATAAAACCGCGCAACGAGACTGCCGAGAGTGGTCTTGCCGCTGCCGCTGCTTCCCACCAGAGCCAGCACTTCCCCCGCCGACACCACCAGATTCACCTCTGCCAGAGCCAGCAGACTGCTGCCATCGTATCGGAAGGTGACGTTTCGGAATTCGAGGGAATGCCTGATGGTCGGGAGATCCTTTTTTGCCACGTCCCGGGCGCGCTCATTTTCCAGGTCCAGGACGGCAAATACCCGCTCGGCCGCGGACAACGCCTGCTGGATGGTGTTGTTCGCGCCGGCCAAGCGGCGGATCGGGGTATAGGCCATGAACATCGCGACGAGGAACGAGAAGAATGCGCCAGGGGTCATGGCCTCTTGAATGACCAGGTAGCCTCCGTACCAGATGATGGCGGCCACGCCGACCACCCCGATCACCTCCATGAGGGAGGAGGCGAGCGACGAGACCTGGATCGCCTTCATCGTCGCCCGCAAGTACGCTCGGTTACTGGACTGAAACCGTTCGCCTTCCGATTCCTCCCGACCGAAAGCCTTGACGATGCGGACCGCAGCCAGTGTTTCCTGGAGCACAGATGCCATGTCTCCGATCTTTTCCTGGCCGCGTGTGGCCAAGCCACGCAGCCGCTTGCCCATGCGGATCATGGTCGAAAACGAGAGCGGGACCACGATGATGGAGACGATTGCCAGCTTCCAGTTCTGGTAGAAGATGACCCCGATCATCGCGAGAAAGGTCAAGCCCTGCTGGAACAGGTCTTTCAAGACGCCGGCCACGGCGTTGGCCATCAGGTTCACATCGTTGATGACGCGGGAGAGGAGCCGCCCGGAGGCGTTGGCATCGTGAAAGCCGACCGGGAGACGCATCAATTGCAGGAACAGCTCCTGCCGCACGTCGGTGATGACCTGATTCCCCACGTAATTCATCAGGTAGTTCTGGGCGTAGCCGAAGAGCCCCTTCAGGACCGCCACACAGAGGATGACAAGCGGCAAGACCATCAGCATGACCTGGTCCTTGTTGATGAAGATGTCATCCAGGACCGGGCGAACCATCCAGGCATAGGCTCCGGTCAGCGCGGCGACCAATCCGGAGCACAGAAACGCCGCGGCCAAACGGAGCCGATACTGCCGCAGGTATCCCAGCAACCGAAAGAACAGGCTCATGCTCGACACTCCCCGAGCACCAACTGCGCGGCCCGCCGAGACGCCCCCGCCTCGCCGAGCGACTGGCGTACCGTCCGCAATGCCGCCCGCATCTCTTCCGACGCCGTCCGGTCACGAAGCAGGCGCACCGCCTCTTCGCCCAGACGATCTGGAGTGGCCTCATGCTGGATCAGCTCGGGGACAATCCGGCGGCCGGCCACAATGTTGACCAAGCCGATGCAATCCACGTTCACGAGGCAACGTGCGATCCAGTAGGTCAACCACGAGACCCGATAGGCGATGACCATGGGCGTACCGATCACCGCCGCCTGCAGCGTGGCGGTTCCCGAAGCGACCAAGAGAACGTCCGACGCCGCCATCACTTCGTTGGCCTGGTCTCGAACCACCCGCAGCTTCAGGCCGCTGGCCTCCGCCAGTGCGGTCATGAAGCCGTCCGGGGCCGATGGTGCTTGAGCCACCGCAACCTCGAGGTCGGGATACACGCGCCTCACGCGCCGGACCGCCTCCAGCATCGCGGGCAGGAGCGCGCGCACTTCTTTCTCGCGACTCCCGGGCAACAGACCAAGGACCGGCGCATCCATCGTCAGGCCAAACCGTGTGCGAAGCTCGGCTCGATCATAGGATGGAGCAATGGCGTCTAGCAACGGATGGCCCACAAAATCGCATGGAATCCCTGCCCCCCGGAACAAGGCCTCTTCGAAAGGGAGAATGACGATCATATGATGCACGCTCCGGGCGATCTGGCGAATGCGCCCCGGGTGCCACGCCCAGACCTGCGGCGCAATGTAGTACACGACCCGGTGCCCGGCCCGGGCCGCCAGGCGGGCCAACCGAAGATTCAGGCCGGGATTATCGATCAGCACCACGACATCCATCGGCTCGGCCCGCAGGAGGCGCCTGAGAGCCAGGTACGTTCGCGTGACGGCTCGGACCTGGGCGAGCCCCAGGAGACCGATCACATCAAGCCGCTCGATGCCCCGTACAAGCTCGACGCCGGCCGCCTGCATTCTGGCGCCGCCGACGCCCAGAAGCGCGACGTCCGGCCGAAGAGCCCGAATCGCGGTCGCGAGATTGGCGCCGTGCAAATCGCCCGACGCCTCACCGCTGACGATGAGAATACGGGACATGTTCCTGAATGTTACGCGCGGGCAGCGACTCGACGCGGGCAGCGAGGGGCTGTTCGACCGTCACACGGCCGTTCACAGCGCACGGGGTTCACCATGGCGGCGGAGAAAGTCGTCGATAGCGCGCAGGACGCGATGGGCCAAATCAAGCGCCGCCGCGCCGTGCTCTCCAGAGACCAACGGCCGCTCGCCGGTGGCGGCGGCTCGCACGAAGGCCTCCAGCTGCAGCCTCAGCGGTTCGTCGTCTCCTCCCCGTATCGGCTCCGTTTCGATCTCCGGACGCCCGTCCTGCCCCGAGCGCCGCCGGCAGATGATGCCCTGACGCGTCTGATAGTCTACGGACAGGTACAGATCGCGCTGAAACAGCCGCAGCCTCCTCATCCGGGTGGTCGAAACGCGACTGGCCGTCAGATTGGCCACGCAGCCGCTGCCAAACGAGATGCGCGCATTGGCGATATCGATATTGGAGGAGAGCACGGCCACTCCGGCGGCATGCACCTCCTCGACCGGCCCCGGGTCGAACGACAGGACCATGTCCAGATCGTGAATCATCAGATCGAGGACCACATCCACATCGGTACCCCGATCGATGAACGGACTGAGACGGTGACATTCGATGAACCCTGGCTTCTTGATGTACGGCCGCACCGCCCGGATGACCGGGTTGAACCGTTCCACGTGGCCGACCTGCAACGTGCGCCTGGCCTGGCGCGCCAACTCCACCAGCCCGTGAGCTTCCGCGAGAGTCGCGGTGATGGGCTTTTCCACCAGCACGTGCACCCCGGCAGACAGGCAGGCCTTCGCCACATCATAATGCGCCGCGGTCGGTACCGCGATGCTGACCGCGTCCACCCGCTTGAGCAGAGAATCGGGATCAGGAAAAACCGGCACGCGATAGCGGTCGCCGATCGCGCGGGCCCGGTCCAGGTTCGCGTCGGTAATGCCCGCCAACACGGCGCCCGGCAGGTCGGCATAGAGGCGCGCGTGGTGCTGCCCCAGATATCCGACTCCGATGACGCCGACCCGAATTCGTCTCATGTGGTCCGTCCTTCGTGAAGCGTCGTTCGCCCCCACCCCAACCCTCCCCCGCACAGCGGGGGAGGGACAGGGAGGGGGTACGCTTCACCGGGGACCCGTTGCACTCCCGGAGCAACGGGTGCCCCGCTTCACGTTATCCGCCCGCCAGTCCCACGATGGCGATGCCGGCCCGAGCCGCCAGGCGGAGCATCTCGTCACGATCCAGGAGCACGCTGCGATCAGCTTCCAGGGCCAGGACCGACGCCTTGACCGATCGCATCGTCTCGATCGTGGCCGGTCCCACCGCCGGCAGATCGAAGCGGAGATCCTGTTGTGGCTTGCATCGCTTGACGACCACCGCCCCTTCGCCAGCCAGCGTGCCGCCGCGGCGAATCGTCTCATCGGTGCCTTCGACCGCTTCCACCGCCACCACCACACGGTTTTTGATCACGACGCACTGGCCGATGTCCAGCCGCCCGATCTCTTTGGCCATCTCCCAGCCGTACTGGACATCCTCCCATTCTTTCTTACTGGGGCTGTGCCGGGTGAGCACCCCCTCCTCCGCCAACAGCCCCTGCAGCCCGAACGTAGACTCCCGGATCCGAATTCCCTCCCCTTCGAGCTCGGCGGCGATCTCCCGAAGGATCTCGTCGTCCTTCCACCGCCGGAGGCGACCGGCGAGGGCGAGCGCCCGCAGGTCCGGCCGCACGGTCGTGAAGACATGGGTTTTCTTGATGCCTCCCGCCATCACGGCCTGCCGGACGCCGTCCGCCTTGAGCGCCTTGATCAAGCGGTTGAACTGCCCGATCTTGATCCAATGGATCCGCTCGACGTACTGCTCGAGTTCCGGCGCCGTTTCTCCCTGATGTGCCACCGCAGACACGGTGTACCCCAGACGACGGGCGTTTTGCGCGAAAATGATCGGAAAGCGGCCGTTGCCGGCGATCAGTCCGATGCGCTCACCATTTTCAAGCTCGTGACGAGTTCCTTCCGGCATACTCCTACGCCTCGTCCTCCTCGTCATGACTGGCTGGATGGCAAATGCCGCGCTTCGACGCTTCCATGAAGGCCACCAACTCCAGCACGTCGGGGCTGTCTCTGAACTCATCGCGCGCCTGCTTGATCGCTTCGGCCATCCGGTGACCCGACCGAAACAGCAATTCATAGGCGCGTTTCAGGACGCCGATCCGCTCGTTGGAGAAGCCGTGGCGCTTCAACCCGACCGAGTTCAATCCGTACAGCCGGGCGCGGTATCCCCCCGCCGCACGGAGGAACGGCGGCACGTCTCTTCCCACCGCCGAGCAGCCGCCGATCATCACATAGGGTCCTACCCGAACATACTGGTGGATCCCGACGAGACCTCCGATGATCGCATGGTCTCCGATGGTGATGTGGCCGGCCAAGGACGCCGCATTCGCCATGATCAAGTGATTCCCCAGGTGGCAATCATGGGCGACATGCACGTACGCCATCAAGAAACTGTGGTGCCCGATCGTGGTGCTCCCCCCGCCGAACGCGGTTCCTCTGTTCACGGTGACGTATTCCCGGAGAACCGTGTCATTGCCGATGACCACGCGCGTGGCTTCGCCGCGGTACTGGAGATGTTGCGGCGGCGTCCCGATCGAGGCATAGGGGTACACTTGACAGCGCTCGCCGATTTCGGTCCATCCTTCGACAAAGACGTGCGCCAACAACTGTGTCCCCCGTCCGATTTTCACGTGCTCGCCCACTACGCAGTATGGACCGATGCCCACGTCCTGGCCGAGCTCAGCTTTGGGGTGCACGATCGCGGTCGGATGAATCTGCACGCTGCCTCCGCTATTGCTCATCACGGCTTTTGATCTGCTCCTCCGTGACCATGGCGGTCAACTCTGCCTCACAGACCAGATCGGCCTCGACGAATGCCCTGGCCTGCATCTTCCAGAACGGCGGGCGCCGTTTGAGCACCTCGACCTCAAAGCGAAGCTGATCGCCCGGGACCACCGGCTTGCGAAACTTGGCCTTATCCACGCCGGTGAGATAGACCACCGGACAGCCGTTCGGGGGTGCGGACTTAAAGGCCAGTACGCCCCCGACCTGAGCCATCGCCTCAAGGATCAAGACCCCCGGCATGATCGGCCGCCCCGGGAAATGCCCCTGGAAAAATGGCTCATTGGCCGTCACGTTCTTGATCCCGACGACGCGGCGATCCAGCTCCACTTCCTGGATGCGGTCCACCAGGAGAAAAGGATATCGATGCGGCAGCATCGCCTGGATGTCCACGCACTCCATCTTCGCCATCTCGGCTCCTCTCCCCGGACGATCCACGCCGGGGAATCCCCTCCTTGCGCCTATTTATTCCGGCGATCGAATTCCTTGATGACCTGAGCGGTCAAATCGATCGCATCGTGATAGTAAATCACGATCCTCAGCGAGGTCTCATTTCCCTTATCGAGCACCGCCGCGAACCCGTTCCGTTGCGCGACAGTCGCCGCGACCTGATCGATTTTCTTCTGATACTCCCCCGCTATTTCCCTCTGCTTCGCCTGGATCTCGCGGTTGAAGTCCTGGAGCCTCTTTTGGTAGTTCTGCAGCTTGGTCCGGAACTGCTCTTGCTTTTCCCGCCTGGCCGCCTCGCTGAGCCCGGCCTCTTGAGCCTGCAGCTCTTTCTCCAGTTGCTTCAATTGTTCGTCATCAGCCGAGACGATCTTTTGGCGACTGGCGGAGAATTCCTTGAGGCCGTCCAGCGCCCGCTTGCCGGCCTTGGTCTTTTCCAATACCACCTGAGGGTCGATCACTCCAATCTTCATGCTCTCCGCCGAGAGGCTCGGGCTGATGCAGCCGAGCACCAGCAGGATCGTTCCGACGCCTGTGACCCATGATCGAGCGTTTCTCATCGCGCCTCCCCTATTCCTCCGTTACCCCTCCCGCGCACGGCGTGGTCTTCGGCCTTTCGCTACAGGGTGCCCTTGTTGAATTCCTCGACGACTTTGTCCGTGATGTCGAGCGTGGAGTCGCTGTACAGCGTCGGACTGCCCCGACCTTTTTCCACCACCACCACCATTCTGAGCTTCTGCGCCACCCTGCCCACCACTTTTTCGACTCGCTCCCGGAAGGTGTCGAGCACTTCTTTCTGCTTTTCCTGGACCTCCCGATTCAACTCGTTGACCTTTTGCTGGTATTCCATCATTCGACGTTGAAACTGCTCTTCGCGATCCTTCCTGGCATTGGCGCTCAGCACGCTCGCTTGCTTACGGAGGTCCTCTTCCATTCTCTGAAGATCTTTCTGCTCCAACTGGATCAGATCCTGCCGATTCTTCATGAACGTATTCAACGACTCTCGGGCCTTTTTCCCCGCATCAGTCTCATTGAACACCCGCTGAAAATCCACCACCCCGATCTGCGCCACGGGCGGTGGCGCGGCGCCGGACTGGGTGTTCGCCGCACCCGCACAGGCCGCCAGCATCCAAAAGACTCCGAACACCGCCATCCCTGAGAGCGCGCGTCGAGCAGAAGGCTGTGGGGTTGAGCGCATGTGTCTGTTTCTCCTGATTGCGGTTAGAACAGCGAGCCGACCGAAAATTCAAACACTCCTTTCCGCTCGCCCGTCCGAGGCTCAAGGTTCAGTCCGTAAGCCACGCGCAGCGGCCCGAACGGCGAGATCCAGCGCCCTTCGATGCCGGCCGCCTGCCGGAGATCGAACAGGTTCACCCGCTCATTGTCGTCATAGCCCTTGCCGTAATCGAAGAAGAGCACGCCATTGAGCTTGGCCTCCTTTGAGATCGGAAAGATGAAATCGTTGTTGATAATGATCTGCTGGGAGGCGCCCAACAGCGACCCGCTGGTGGTGACCGGGCCGGCCCGGCCGAACACGAATCCGCGCATGGTGGCAATGCCGCCGACGAAGAAGCGCTCGGTGATCGGGATCGGCTTCCCTTCCAGTCCCTCGACAATGCCGTACCGAAGCCGCAGCGAGTACCGGGTGTCGAAGAGCAACGGCTGATATCCGATCGCGTCGAGATTCAGCTTGTAGAAGCTGTTGGTGCCGCCGAGCTTGGGGCTGGCAAAGTCCAGGCCGGCGCTGGCCCGGGTTCCGGTGCGTGGATCGAGGTAGAAATCCCGCGTGTCCCGGGCGATGGTGGAGCGGAAGCCGGTGGTGGACTGACTCCCGATCTGAGCGAGGATGAACTGCGGCGCATCGCTCTGGGGATCGGAGAGCTTGAGATCTTCCCCCACCAAGCTGAAGCTGCCGGACGTGTATTCGGAGAACCACCGTCCCAGCGACAGGCTGACGCCGGTCTTGTCCTCGGAGTACGTCGTGAAGTTGGTCTGCGTCCTGAACAGGTCGAATTGGCCTGAGGTCATGGAATCGAAGATATAGGGGTCCCTGAAGGACAAGAGACCGATCGTCCGGCGTTCACCCAACTGGCCTCGCACCCGGACGGTCTGACCACGGCCCATGAAATTCCCCTCCGTGATATCGGCGATGGCCACGAACCGATCCAGGGTGCTGAACCCGCCTCCGACGCTGAAGGAGCCGGTCGGCTTTTCCTTGACCTTGACATCGAGATCCACCTTGTCGGGTTCGACTTGCTTGGGCAGGATCTCGACCGTCTCGAAAAAGTTCAGGTTGTTGAGCCGCTGGAAGCTTCGCTTGAGAGCGACCGTGTCGATGATCTCCTGTTCGTTGAAGCGCAGTTCGCGACGGATCACGTTGTCGCGCGTCTTATCGTTTCCGGTAATGCGGATCTGTCTGATCCGGATCAGCTCGCCTTCTTTGATATGGAAGACGATCGCTGCGGTCCGGGCTTGATGGTCCGGCGTCACCGCCGGGTTCACGTCCGTAAAGGCGTATCCTTTGGCTCCGTACACCTCGGTCAAGCGCGTGATCTCATCGCGGATCTTGGCCCGCTGGAAGATTTCCCCCTGGGCGATCTTGAGGCCGGATCGAAGTTCCGCATCCTCGAAGACCGTATTGCCGCGGAAGCCCACCTCGCTGACGGTGTATGGCTCGCCCTCCGCGATCGTGAACGTGACCTTGAACCATTTCTTGTCTTCGGTAAGCTCGACGGTCGGCAAGCTGATCTGGATATTGAGATAGCCCTTGTTCAAATAGACCTCACGAATCCGCTCCACGTCGTTCGGCAACTCCTCCCGCTTCAGGATGCCGGCGTCCGTAAACCGCGAGATGAAAAAGATCCATTCGCGGGTGGCCATCACCTTCAGTAGCTCCTTCTTTTTGACGGCCTTGATCCCTTCGAAGTTCACGGTCTTGATCTTGGCTCTCGTCCCTTCCTTGATGAAAAACGTGAGCCGCTTTCGATCCTCTTCCAGCGTCAAAATAATCGGGATCACTTCGACGTTGTAGAAGCCGTCTTCCTGATAGGCCAGCCTGATCTTCTCGGCGCTCTCCTTGGCCTGTTGCTGGTCCAGGAACGATTGGCTGCGGATGGTGATCTTCTCTTTCAGCTTGTCTTCGCTCAGCTCCTTGTTGCCGTCAAAGACGATCTCGGTGATGAACGGTTTCTCCCGAACCACGAACACCACGGCGACTCCACCGGGAGCCGGTTCCGTCTCGGTCTGCACGTCTTCGAAGAAGCCCATTTCGTAGATCTGCCTGATTTGGGTCCGAATGGTTTCGGCAGTATACGGATCCCCGACCTTGAGCGTGAGTCGGCCGCGGATCATGGTTTCCTCAATGCGCTTGTTCCCCCGGATCTCGATGGATTTGACCTTCTGAGGCCCTTCTTCACCGTACAGATGGGGAGTGTGAGGGAATAGAAGCGAAACTGTCATCGCCAGAACGAGAAAAAAAGAGCGATCCTCCAGCCGGTTGATCACCGTGGCCTTTCGGTTTGGACAACCCCCAGCCAAGCAGCAGGAAGATCCGGACCGGAAGTATGGAGACCCACGAGAGGAAGGGCCTTGACGATGCTCGGATGATTGTCGCGTGGAAGCATGGCGCCCGGCACGACATACGGCTGACTCATGGCTTGATAATCCCCTACTCAGGTCCCCAAAGCCGCGAAGCCCAAAAAATCCCGAAAATTATATAGAGTGGCGTAGGTAATGTAAAGAAAATCTCTCATGATTCAGAGGGCCTGAATCTCTTTGCTCGCTCCTTGTGTCTCCTTGACATTCCGTGAATTCATCCATAGTATCCA
This sequence comes from uncultured Nitrospira sp., assembly GCA_964478915.1. GTDB lineage: Bacteria > Nitrospirota > Nitrospiria > Nitrospirales > Nitrospiraceae > CAYJUM01. Next base: position 21,816 of record CAYZKG010000014.1, on the reverse strand, counting down.
ACCATGTTATCGCGGATTCGGAAAGCAGTCATTCCCGCCGCCGGTCTCGGGACCCGCTTTCTGCCCGTCACGAAAGCCTCTCCCAAAGAGATGCTTCCCCTGGTCGATAAGCCGCTGATCCAGTATGCGGTCGAAGAGGCGGTCGCTTCGGGCATTGAAGATGTCATCATCATCACCGGTCGCGGCAAGCGCGCGATTGAGGACCATTTCGACCGGTCGTTCGAGCTGGAAGAGAACCTCAAGGGAAACGGCAAGGCTCAACTACTGAGGGAGATCCGGCGCATTTCCGAGCTCGCGAATTTTTGCTACATCAGGCAATCCCAGGCCAGAGGACTTGGCGATGCGGTGCTCTGTGCGCGGCACTTGATCGGCAATGAACCCTTCGCCGTGATTCTCGGAGACGAGGTGATCGACGCCCGCGTGCCGGCGCTGGCCCAACTGATCCACATCTACGAGGAACGGAACGCGCCGGTCTTGGGGGTCAAGAAGGTCGGCCGCACCGAGGTGAGCCGCTACGGCATCATATCCAGCAGAAGGATGGGGCCGGGGCTGCACCAGGTGCACGACCTGGTGGAGAAGCCGGCTCCTGCCGATGCGCCATCGCTCTATGCGGTCATCGGGCGGTACGTGTTGTCTCCTGACATCTTCCCGATCCTTCGCCGCATCCAGCCGGGGAAAAACGGTGAAATTCAACTGACGGATGCGCTACGGCTCCTGGCCCAAAAGTCACCCATGTACGCTCATGAGATCGAGGGGCAGCGTCACGACGCCGGCGAGAAACTGGGATTCCTCAAGGCGACCGTCGAGTTCGCGCTCAAAAACCCGTCGCTCGGTCCCCAGTTTTCGGCTTATCTCAAGCAGGTCCGCAAGCGCCTGGCATAGCCTTCTATCGGATGGCTCGATGCGCCCGGATCCTGCATAGCTAGCGCCACAGAGAACTTCGAGATACCACGCATGGCCTCAGACCCGACCGACCGCGACGCCCAGAACATCCAAAACATCGAGATCCCGGAACAGCTTCCTCTGCTGCCGGTCCGCGACATCGTCGTCTTTCCGTACATGGTGCTTCCCCTGTTTGTGGGGCGGGAGATGTCGATCAAAGCGATCGAAGCGGCGCTGGCCGGGAACCGCATCATTTTTCTCGCCACTCAGAAGGCGCTCGATGTCGAGAACCCGAAGCCGGACGACATCCATCGCGTCGGCACCATCGGCATCATCATGCGCATGCTGAAACTGCCGGACGAGCGCATCAAGATTCTCGTGCAGGGCATCTCCAAAGGAAAGGTCCAGGAGTACATTCAGACGGAACCGTACTACTCGGTGAAAATCGCCAAGATCGCCGATGCCAAACCGTCTGCGTCCTCCCTTGAAACTGAAGCGGTGATGCGCACGGTGAAGGAGCAGCTTGAGCGCATCGTCAGCCTCGGAAAAGTGCTGATGCCGGATGTGATGGTGGTGATCGAGAACCTGGAAGAACCGGGCCGTCTGGCGGACATGGTCGTATCGAACCTCGGGCTGAAAGTGGAGGTCACCCAGGACGTCCTGGAAATTGAGGATCCTGTGCTCAGGCTGAAGCGAGTCAGCGAGATCCTGTCCAAAGAGGTCGAAGTGCTCTCCATGCAGCAGAAGATTCAGGCGGAAGCCAAGGGAGAGATGGACAAGACACAGCGCGAGTATTTCTTGCGCGAGCAATTGAAAGCCATCCAGAAGGAATTGGGAGAGCTGGACGAGCGAGCCGAAGAAGTGGCTGAGTTCCGGAAGCGCATCAAAGAAGCCAAGATGCCGGAGAAGGTCTTCAAGGAATGCGAGAAGCAGCTCAAGCGCCTCGAGAAGATGCACCCCGACACCGCCGAGTCCGCCACGGTCCGCACGTATCTGGAATGGATGGTTGAGTTACCATGGAGTAAAAAATCTAAAGATAACCTAGATATAAAAGCAGCAGCTAAAGTTTTGGATGAAGATCATTATGACCTGGAAAAGGTCAAGGAGCGTATCCTCGAATACCTCGCGGTCCGCAAGCTCAAAGACAAGATGAAGGGACCCATCCTCTGCTTCGTCGGACCACCCGGCGTCGGGAAGACCTCGCTCGGCAAATCGATCGCGCGGGCGCTCGGGCGGGAATTCGTGCGGATCAGTCTGGGAGGCGTACGTGACGAAGCGGAGATTCGCGGCCATCGCCGTACCTACGTCGGCGCCCTGCCCGGCCGCATCATCCAGGGGATCAAACAAGCCGGCACCAACAACCCGGTCTTCATGATGGATGAAGTGGACAAGGTCGGAATGGATTTCCGGGGCGATCCTTCAGCCGCCTTGCTGGAGGTCCTCGACCCGGAGCAGAACCACGCCTTCAGTGACCACTACCTGGGGGTGCCGTTCGACCTCAGCGACGTGATGTTCATTACGACGGCGAATCTCATGGATCCCATCCTCTCGGCCCTCCGTGATCGGATGGAGATCATCGAGATCCCCGGCTATACCGAGGAAGAAAAGCTCGGGATTGCCCAGCGGTACCTGATCCCCCGGCAACTCAAGGAGCATGGGATCACGGACGCCCATATCCGGATCACTGAGTCCGCCCTCCGCCAAATCATCTCGCACTACACCAGGGAAGCCGGCGTCCGCAATCTCGAGCGCGAGATCGCCAACGTCATGCGCAAGGTGGCCAAGAAAGTGGCGGAGGGAAAGGCGCAGCTGTACCCCATCACTCCTGGGAACCTGCACAAATATTTGGGCGTGCCGAAATTCCTGCCGGAAGCAGAACAGGAGAAGGACGAGATCGGAGTCTCCACGGGCTTGGCCTGGACGGAGACCGGGGGCGATGTGTTGTATATCGAAGCCACCGTGATGAAAGGCAAAGGTCAGCTCACGCTGACCGGCCATCTCGGTGATGTCATGAAAGAGTCTGCCCAGGCAGCGCTCAGTTACGTGCGGTCCCGACAAAAATTGTTGGGTATCAATCCGGACATCTTTTCCAAGATCGATATCCATATCCATGTGCCCGCTGGGGCCATTCCGAAGGATGGTCCTTCCGCGGGGATTACCATGGCGACCGCTGTGGGCTCCATCTTGTCGAACATCCCGGTCCGCCGGGACGTGGCGATGACCGGCGAAGTGACGCTCCGGGGTCGGGTTCTGCCGATCGGCGGGCTGAAAGAGAAAATCCTGGCGGCCAAACGGGCGAAGATCTCCGTCGTCATCCTGCCGAAACGGAACAAGAAGGACCTCGAAGAAATTCCCAAGCATTTGCTCCGGGGCACGCAGTTCGTCTTCGCCGAGACGATGGAGGATGTGTTCAAGGCCGCCCTGCGGAACCCGCCCGCAGGGTTGGCGAGACCCCAAGCCCCCAGACCGGTCCAATCCCACACGAAGACGACTCGGATAGAAAAATCCAAACGCGCGAATCGGCCCCGCCCTCTGGCTCCCACCGTGCCGCCTCCAGCCTGAGCGATGCCTTCGCGCTCGTCACGGAACTCGCTTGCCCGGCTGGGCGAGTTCCGGCTCATCCGCCGCTTGTCCCGCCGCTTCGGCCACACCCGACCGTCGGTCTTGCGGGGGATCGGCGACGATGCTGCGTTGATCCTGCCAACTCAAGGAACAGCGCTCCTGTTGACCACCGATCTGCTGGCGGAAGGGATTCATTTCGACCTCCGCGTCGCAACCCTCGAGGACGTCGGGTACAAAGCCGCCGTTGTGAACCTCAGCGATATCGCCGCGATGGGGGGGGTCCCGCAATACCTGCTGGTGGCGCTGGCCGTGCCCTCGACCGGCAAACCGTCCGAGATCGAGGCGCTGTACCGAGGGCTTATGCGAGCCGCGCAGGCGTATGGCGTGGTGCTAGTGGGGGGAGACACTTCGGCGTCGCATTCCGGGTGGTTCATCGGTATCACACTGGCCGGTGCGATCACGCCCGGCCTGGCCTTGACCCGCGATGGCGCTCGAGTGGGAGACCTGGTGTACGTGAGCGGCACGCTCGGCGATTCGTTGGCCGGCCTCTCCTTACTCCGGTGGCAAGTCGGAAGGTCGCGGACCTCAGTCCATCGCACCGATGCAGCCTACCTCGTGCTCAGACATCTCCGTCCCACGCCGAGGGTCCAGCTGGGACGACTGCTGGCCGCGCACCGCCTGGCGACCTCTGCTATTGACCTCTCCGACGGCCTCTCCGGGGACCTCGCCCACATCTGCGAGCAGAGTCGGGTGGGAGCCGAGATCGATGCTGCCGCCCTGCCCCTGTCTCCCGCAGCCCGCGCGTATGCCGCGGCTAACCGGATTGATCCCGTTCAGCTGGCGCTGAACGGCGGTGAAGACTATGAGCTCTTGTTCACGGTTCCGCCTCGACAGGAACCGGCTCTGAAGCAGGTAGCCAGACGTGCGGCCTGCCGCCTGTCCCACATCGGGAAGATTCGGTCGCCCGCATTTGGGCTCCGCCTGAACCGCGGGAACGGCTCCTGGGAGCGTCTGGTGCCCAGAGGGTATCAGCATTTTCAGCCTCACCAGCCGCTTGGCACTGAAGCGGGGCACAGACGATGACACAGGTGCGCCCCCTCTTAAGACAACTCCTGCACCTGGACGAGCCGCCCTATCGGACCGCCTTGGCGTTCTCCGTCGGCGTCTTCATCGCGTTCTCCCCCACGTACGGCCTGCACACCCTCAGCGTAGTCTTTTGCGCTTGGGCATGCCGTCTGAACGCCGTGGCCCTTCTGATCGGCTCGCTGATCAACAATCCCTGGACAGTGGTCCCGATCCTCGGAGCCACGTTTTGGACGGGGTTCTGGCTCCTGGGCTATCCGGACACACCGCCTGTGAGCTGGGACGTTCCGGACCTCAGAAGCTTTTACCAACAAATCCTGCCCTATGCGGCACCGTTCTTCCTGGGGGGGCTGGTTCTGAGTTTCTTCGGCGCTGCGATCAGCTATCCCATCGCCTATCTCATTCTCTTTCAACACCGGCAGAGACACGACCGCGAAGTGCGCCCCGTGAAGGACAGCCAGTTGCCCCCCGCATCGGTGTGAGCTAAGATGAGCTCACGGATCTCCACCGATGACATCCCTGCCTCACCCCAGTGCTCCATACGACGGTTCGGCACTGATCGCCGATCCCATCCATGAATACATCTCTTTCACGGTACCCTACTCCTCACCGGACCCGACGGAGCGCACCGAAAAAGACCTGATCGATTCCCCCTGGGTGCAGCGTCTCCGGTCGATCTACCAGCTGCAGAGCGCCCGATGGGTCTACCCGTCGGCCGAGCACAGCCGCTTCCAGCACTCCCTGGGAGTCATGCACGTCGCCGGGCGGTTTGCCCGGCACCTGTACCCCTCCTTGGCGAAGGTCGTCCCCGATGTTCCATCTCTCCACTACATCGAGGAACTGCTGCGGGCCACCGCTCTCGTACACGATATCGGCCATGGGCCGTTCTGCCACTTCTTCGACGAGAATTTCCTTGAAGAGTATGGGTTGACCCATGAGCGCATCGGGCAGGTCATCATCCGTGAGCATCTCGGCCAGATCATCCGGAAGATCCGACGAAGTCCGACCGGCGATTTCGCCCCTGGCGAGCAGCTCAATCCCGACCATATCGCCTTCCTGATCCTCAAGGACCCTGACAAGGACAGCCAGCGGTACCCCAAGTGGCTGGCCTCTCTGCAGCCGGTGATCGGTGGCATCTATACCGCAGACAACCTGGACTACGTGCTCCGAGACTCGTACATGTGCGGCGTGGCGGTCGGGCCCGTGGACCTCACCCGCCTGATCCATTACACCCTGATCACCCCGAAGGGATTGACCATTCATCGCACCGGCCTGCCAGCGTTGCAGATGTTCTTGAATGCACGGCTCTACCTGTATTCAAACGTGTATTATCACCGGACCACCCGTGCCATCGACATCCATCTCCGGGAAATCTTCCGCGACACGATGGCCTTCGTCTTTCCACACAATCCGCTCGATCGGATGGACGACTACCTGCACCTCACCGACTGGTCCCTGATCGAAACGGTCCGCCACTGGCCGGAGGAAAAGTCGAAAAAGAAGCAGGCGCTGGGCTTGGAGTGGGCTCAGATCCTGGGGCGAAACATCAAATGGAAGATGGCGTACAACGCGTTGCTGCCCACGCGGGGGGACGAACGGGGCCGGACCTTTATGGACCGCGACACTCTCGAACGTCGTATCCGGCAGGCCCTGCCGACGCCCCTCAAGAACGTAGAGTTCCGGGTGGACATGGCCAATCAGGACCCGCGACCGGTGAATCTCCTGAACATGGGGGAATTCCAGATCTACGTCTATGACCCGGCGACCCAGCTGGTCTCCAAGGAAGCCCTCAAGGAATTCTTCGACTACCTCCCGGCCCGCATCGCCCAGTTCCGGATCTTCGCCAAAGACCACCGCGCCGATGCCGAGCTGGCTCGCGTGGCGGAAAGAGTCCTGAGCTCAGAGGGGCACAGCATCAAGACGAACGTGTAATATCGCGGCGGCAGGCTCAATCGCTTCCTCGCCTCTCGGAGCGACCCTATCGGGCTCATCACCCATTGCACGAAGCCTAGCAATGGGTACCCGGCGGAACCCTTCCACGTATTCCCGTCGCCACGGTCGGGGACCGTGGTGCGGTGGTCAGTACTGGCTTTCCTTCCCGGCCGAGCCTCGTTGGGTCCCCGCTCCTTCGGCAAAGTCGCTCTGAGCCTGTCCGCCTCTGTCGCTGTAGGAAAAGAAAATCGAAGCGGTGGTCTACGGTCAGTTGCGGGTGACGGGTTTGGGCGCCGACATGATGTAGTTGGGGTCCTGACTGTCCTCCCAGACTTCTTCTCTTCCGTGAAGGCCCCACCCTCGGAGGTACAGCGCGGCAATGGCCGGCTCTGGCCCAGGCTCATGCTCGGCCGGTCGATCATTCGAGACCCGTCCTACCACGGTCAGTCGAGCCCAGGTCCGAAAGCCTCGTGGAAAGTCTTGCCACTGCACCATGATCCAGTATCGCCCGGCTTCCGAGTCACGCGGGGAAATCAGCTCATGGGGGACATAGTCCTCATCGAGCGGACGATTCTTCACCAGAAGCCAGATTGTTTCCCCCTCCAGCTTCTGGGCCACCACCACGCCCCCTAAAATGACCACCTTGCCGTGATACGCCTTGGGATTCTTCACCAAGGCCGACAGGGTCACGCCGGGCTCCGCCTGGCGAATGAACTTCTTCGGAATGGGGGCGCTGCTGCACGCCGAAACACTGAGAAGGAGTCCGGAGAACACAAGGGAAAGGAGGGCTCGGGTTCGAACGACCGCGCGTGTCATGGTAAGCAGCGGCATAGCACACCCTTCAGCATCAGGGAAGCGTCGAAGTGGACGGCAGCGGCAGTTTGACCAGCGAATACGGATTCACCCGGGAGCCATTGAGCCGGACCGCCCAATGAAGGTGCGGCCCCGTGGCGCGGCCGGACGTTCCGACTTTGCCGACCAGCTGGCCTCGCTTCACCGGTTCGCCATCGTGGACCGAAATCTCGGACAGGTGGAAGTACATGGAGTACAGGCCCAGCCCATGATCCAGCACGACGCCCTTGCCGGAAAAGAAATGATCCACCGTGAGCCGAGCGATACCGTCATTCGTGGCCACCACCTCGGTTCCCATCGGCGCCGCAATGTCCTCGCCGTTATGGGGACTGCGGGGCTGGCCATTGATGATGCGCACGCCGCCGAAGGCCCCGGACGGCTGGCCCTGCAGCGGCTCGATGAACCCGCCACTCCAGAGCTTCTCCGGGGAGACCGCGTCCAGCACGGTGCGGACTTGCTCCTGCTCGGCCTTCACGCGGATCAGGTGCTCCTCGTCGAGATCGACCATCTCTCGCGGCAGGTCGAGGCGCTGAACCGGATACCGCTCTCGGATGACCAGCACGTTGTAGCTGAGCTGGCGCGTGCCGGCCGGTGACTTCACCTCGACCCTCAGTTCATGCGTACCGGGAGTCTCCTGCATGTCGAGACCCAACAGGCCTATGAAGACGAGGGCGCGGTCTGAGCCGGAAGGAGTAGCCGACGAATCTCTGAAAAAGGGGATGGCCCGATCGGCAAACCGCCCCGAGACAGAAGGGGGACCTTCCCGGACCTCCCCGACCGGTACCCTGATCAGCAACACCTCCCCTTGCTTGCCGCTGAACTGCCCGTCAACCCCTCGCATGCCCGTCGACGTCCCGGGCAGCGGATCGACCGGGAAGATCCCGGCCAGCAAGACGGCGATTCCCACCGCCACGGAGCCTGGACGGACAATGCCGACCACTCGACGCAGGACGCTCATCGGTAGAATCGTGGGCTGGCCACCTGGGAGAGGAGTTCCTCCACTCGACGATTCACGGCGCTGAAGGGATCCATGCACAGGATCGTCTCCTCCCAGTAGCCATTAAGCTTGAGGTACGTCCAGTCAACGGTGTACGAGCGGTTCTTGGCCCGCGCAAAGCGAATGAAGTCGCCGCGCACCTTGGCGCGCGTGGTCTGCGGCGGCACGGACATGGCCCGTTGCACCACTTCCTCATCAACGATCTTCTCGGTCATGTCTTGCGCTTCCATCAAGTAATAGAGGCCTCGTGTGCGTTTGACGTCATGATACTGGAGATCCATCAAGAAGACCCGCGGATCATCCCATCCGCAGCCTCTTTTCTCGATGTAGGCTTCGATGAGACGCTTCTTGCTCACCCAATCCAGCTCCCGTGACAGCTGCATGGGATCGTCTTCCAGCCGGTCCAGGATCACACTCCACTTTGTCAGCACCTGCTCCATGAGCGGATCGGGTGGCTGGGCGCTCAGATAGTCATACGCCCGCTCCAGGTATACCCGCTGGATCTCGATCGCGCTCATCTGCCGGCCGTCGTCCAGCTTCACCTTCTTCTTCAGCGTCGGATCGCGGGAGATTTCCCGGATGGCTTTGACCGGATCCTCGAGCTCCATGCCGCTCACGGTATACCCATCCTCTACCATTGAGAGCACCAGAGCGGCCATGCCGACCTTGAGGAAGGTGGCCACTTCGGACATGTTCGAATCACCCACGATGATATGCAACCGCCGATACTTCTCGGCGTCCGCGTGCGGCTCGTCCCGAGTGTTGATGATGCTCCGCGAGGAGGTGGTGGAGGACGAGGTCTTCTCGTGGATATGCTGAGCGCGCTGCGAAATGAAGTATTGGGGCTTTCCGGAGACCTTGAGTACCTTGCCCGATCCGGAGAAGATCTGCCGAGTCACGAAGAACGGAATCAATTGCTCGGTAACCTTCCAGAAATCGACATCACGGCGCATCAGAAAGTTTTCATGGCAGCCGTATGTATTGCCCAGCGAGTCGGTGTTGTTCTTGAAGATGTAAATCTCTCCGGAGAGGCCTTCCTCTCGAAGGCGCTCCTCTGCCGCCGGCAGGCATGCCTCGAGGAGACGCTCCCCGGCTTTGTCATGGACCACCAGATCAATGATGTTGTCGCATTCCGGAGTCGAGTATTCGGGGTGACAGCCTGTGTCCTGGTAGAAGCGCGCACCGTTCACCAGAAACGCATTGGATGGCCAGCTATTGGGGATCAGTCCTTCGAAAATGTACCCGAGTACCTTTTCGATCGGCAGGTAGATCCGTCCGTTCGGAGAAAAGATCAGTCCGTATTCGTTTTCAAGGCCGAAGATCCGAGGCTTCATAGGATACCAGACCTGTCGTGGGCCAGCATACACGCTGACCGGCCGGTTCTTCAAGACGGGCGGGGATTCACGCCAGAATTTGGCGGGATTCGGCGGGCGGGATGCGTCGAAATTTCCGGCCAGGGCGGGTCCGATCGAGCACCGCTACTTCCAGACCCTCGAAGGGAAGCTTCTGATTGGTGACGCTTTCTAGACTCGCCACGCAGAGGGAGAGCGCCACGTTCAGGGACGGCGCCTCACCTTTGTAGCGCTCTTTCAGGAACACCTGCAGGGCCTCGGCTCGCCCGCCGATCGCGGTGAACCCTCGCTCATCAAAGATGCTCCCGTCGAACGAGATCCGGTACAGTTCATTGGGACGTCCGGCCCCCCCAACCTCAGCGACCAGGATCTCCACCTCCAACGGCTTGAGTTCCTGGCTGAAGATGGTTCCGAGCGACTGCGAATAGGCATTCGCCAAAGAGCGTGCCGTGACGTCCTCCCGACTGTACATGTACCCTTTCAGATCGGCGTGACGAATGCCGGCCTTCCGCAGATTTTCGAACTCACTGTACTTGCCGGCGCCGGAAAACGCGATGCTGTCGTAGATCTCGGAGATCTTGTACAAGGAGGCGCTGGGATTGTCCGCGACCAGGAGCACGCCGTTTTCGTACTCCATGGCGATGATGGACCGGCCCTTGGCGATGCCTTTCTTGGCATACTCCGCCTTGTCCTGCATCATCTGTTCCGGGGAGACGTAATACGGCAGTGGCATATTAGGAACCCGCTTTCCGCTCCTCGATCAGCGCCGCGTACGTCGTGGCGATCCGTTGTTCATCGACATCGATGATGCCGGCTTGGCTCACCACCTTCGCGGAGGGATAGATCCCACGGACCAGGTCCGGCCCTCCCGTTCCGACATCTTCTTCAGCCGCGTTGTACAGCGCGAGTAACGCCAGCTTCAGGGCCTCATTCTCGGATAGATCCTTCCGGAAATGCTCGCGCATCGTATTGCGGGCATCTTTCCCACCCGAGCCGATCGAGTGATATTCCGACTCTTCGTAGCGGCCCCCCGTAATATCATACTTGAAGATCCGTCCCTCCCCCCGCTTCAGGTCGAACCCGACATAGATAGGGATGACAATGAGCCCCTGAAACACCATGGGGAGATTGGCCTTGACCATCTGGCCGAGCTTGTTGGCTTTCCCCTCGCAGGAGAGCTGGACCCCTTCCAGTTTTTCGTAGTGCTCGAGCTCCGTCTGGAACAGCTTGGCCATCTCGATACACGGGCCGGCTGTCCCGGCGATGGCCATTGCTGAATGATCGTCGATCCTGAACACCTTGTCGATTCGGCGCCCGGCGATTTGAAATCCCTCAGTCGCACGGCGATCCCCCACGAGGACGACCCCATCCTGGTACTTCAGCGCCAGCACCGTCGTCCCGTGCGGAGCGGGCGGCAGCCGCGAAGGAACAAGTTCCTCGCCGCGCACCAGCGGCGCGGAGGGGGGCCAGGCCCGAGCCGCGGGAATCAGATCCGGGCGGTGCTGAACGAGATAGTCAAAGAAGCTGGCCCCGTAGTCGTCCGGGAACAACGGCACGTCTCTTCGCCTCCTTCGAGCTTGCAGAGGGGCGGCACTGAAATCAAACGGACACCCCGGCGGAGCGGGTCTGTCGGAGGGGTCAGGCGCTCAGTGTGGAAAGCAATGACTCGGCCGAGTCCGATCCCTCCAGAAGTTCGCGCGTGAGAGACTCGGTCCCGCGCAGGGGTTCCATCAACGGGATTTTCTTTATCGTGGTGTTGCCGACATCGAACAGAATCGAAGTCCAGCTCGCGGCGTAGATCGCGCGGGAGAACTTCTTGAGGCACCCTCCCCGGAAATACGCTCGGGTGCCGGATGGAGCTGTGTGCTCCGCTCGAGTAATCTCCTGATCCCGCAAGAGTCGATCGATCAGGTTGCCCCGTTCCAGCGTGTAGTACACGCCTTTATCCGGCCGGATGTCGTGGTACTGAAGGTCCAGCATCGTAATCCGTGGGTCGTTCCAATCGCACTGCTTGCGTTCTCGGTACGACAGCAGAAGCTGGCGTTTCGCCACCCAGTCCAGCTCGCGGGCCAGCTGCATGGGGTCCTGCTCGAGTCTCTCCAGGACCTCCTCCCACCGGACCAGCACATCCTTCGTACCCTGGCTCAGTTCGTGGCACGCGAAGAAGTCCTGGACGGCCTTGAGGTAATCCCGCTGGATCCCGATGGCCGTGGTCACCCGACCATCGGCCAGCTTCAGCGTCGTCCGCATGTCCAGGTCCCTCGAGACATCCTTGATCGCCCGGACCGCATCCTCCAGTTCCAGGTCGGGGAACTCGAAGCCGGCCTCGAGCAGGTCCAGGAGGATGGCGGTGGTTCCGATCTTCAAATAGGTGGACAGCTCGGCCATGTTCGCATCGCCCACGATGACGTGCAGGCGGCGGTATTTCGCCGGATCAGCGTGGGGCTCGTCGCGCGTGTTGATGATGGGGCGCTTGACCATCGTATTCAGGTCCACCAGGCATTCGACGAAGTCCGCGCGCTGAGAGATCTGATAGTCGGTGGGCCTGGCCTGGTTTTCGGCCCCGACCTTGCCCGCCCCGGCGTATATTTGGCGGGTCACCAGGAAAGGAATCAGAACCCGGACGAGCCGTTCGAATGGAACCGACCGGGCCAGCAGATAGTTTTCGTGGTAGCCGTACCCGTTACCCTTGCCATCCGTGTTGTTCTTGTAGAGGACGAACTTCTCACCGCCACGCGTTCGCGCCAGCGCCCGGAGACACTCGGCGGCGATGAGCTGCCCGGCCCGTTCGTACGCGACCACTTCCCGGGGGCTGGTGCATTCCGGCGTGGAGTACTCTGGGTGAGCGCCATCCACGTACAGGCGTCCCCCGTTGGCGAGGAGCTTGTTGAGGAGCCGATTGTATTCAGGCCCCGGTCGCTCTCGCTCGCCTTCCACCTCGAACCCGCGGACATCGAGAAGCGGATTTTCGTTTTCGTAGTCCCAGATCGCCTGGGGTGCCGGAAGGTGCGGGTAGTGTCCGATGAGCTGGAGAGAGTTCGAGACCGGATCGAGGGCGTCGGCATCCCGTGCGGCAATGCCGAATTCTGTTTCCGTTCCGATGACGCGTGGGGCGTTCACGTGTGGGGACCCGTGGCCTGAATTCAAAAGTAATGGCCAGTGCTGATTGTTTCAATCCGCCTGGACTCAGTCGAACCCGCCGTGATGGTCCGAACGTGGATGATCTTCTCCCCTTTTTTGCCGGCGATTTTCGCCCAGTCGTCCGGATTCGTGGTGTTAGGCAGGTCCTCGTGCTCTTTGAATTCTTCCCGGATCGCCCGGATCAGGTCATCCGCCTTGAGGCCTTTTTCCTCGGTCGCGATTGCCCGTTTGATGGCATATTTCTTGGCCCGCGCCACGATCCCCTCGATCAACGCACCGCTGGCAAAATCCTTGAAATAGAGAATCTCTTTTTCCCCACTGGCATAGGTGACCTCGAGGAACCTGTTCTCCTCGGAGGGCGAGTACATGTGCTCGACCGTCATCCCGATCAACCGGTCAACGACCGCACGGCGATCCCCTCCGTTGCGTTCCAGCTCGTCCCCGGCGTACGGCAGATCGGACGTGACATACTTGGAGAAGATGTCACGGGCCGCGATCGCATCCGGACGGGAGATCTTGATCTTGACGTCGAGGCGACCGGGGCGGAGCACCGCCGGATCGATGAGGTCCTGCCGGTTGCTGGCGCCGATCACGATCACGTTGCGAAGCCGTTCGACCCCGTCAATTTCCGACAGGAACTGCGGCACGATCGTCGACTCCACGTCCGATGAGATCCCGGTACCCCGCGTGCGGAACAACGCGTCCATCTCATCGAAGAACACAATAACCGGATTTCCTTCGGCCGCCTTTTCCTTGGCTTTTTTGAACACCTCACGGACCTGGCGCTCCGATTCGCCCACGTACTTGTTGAGCAACTCCGGCCCCTTCACGTGGAGGAACAGACTGCGGATTTCCTTGCCCGTGAGATGGGCGAGCTTTTTGGCGATAGAATTGGCGACCGCCTTGGCGATGAGCGTCTTCCCGCACCCCGGCGGACCATACAGCAGGACGCCTTTGGGCGGACTCAGCTTGTGCTCGGCGAACAACTGCGGGTGCAGGAATGGCAGCTCGACTGCGTCCCGCACCTGTTCGAGCTCTCGCTCGAGTCCGCCGATATCGTCGTAGCTGATGTCGGGGACCTCCTCAAGGACCAGTTCCTCGGCCTCTGATTTGGGCAGCTTCTCGATGACGTAGCCGGATCGAGGGTCATACAGGAGGTGATCACCGACGCTGAGGTGCTCCAGGAGCAGCGGCTCACCCAACTCCGCAACCTTCTCTTCGTCGAAATGAAGCGTGATCACGGCGCGATTGCCTTCCAGCAGGTCTTTCAACCGCACCACTTCGCCCTGGACGTCAAACGCCCTCGCCTCGATCATGTTGAAGGCTTCATTCAGGATGACCTCTTGTCCCTTCCGCAGCTCCTTCACCTTGATCGAGGGATGGTAGCTGACCTTCATCTTCCGTCCGGCGACGTACACCGTCGCGGTCGAGTCAGGGTTCACGCAGGAGAAGATGGCATACGAAGAGGGCGGCGCGGTCAGCTTGTCCACTTCCATCCGAAGAGCCTCGATCTGCGCCTTGGCCTCTTGTAAGGTAGCGGTCAACTTCTCGTTGTGCTTATGAGCCTGCTCCAGCTGATACCTGGACTGATGGAGCTGGCGCAGCTCCTCTTCCATCGACCTGATCTGAACCCGGAGCTTCTCAAGCTCGCGGGCGGATTCGTCGTTGCGTTTCAAGGCGTCTCGGTCCGATAGACGTTCGGTGAACTGTTTGACGGAATTCCTCAGAGAGCTAAATCGACCCGGATCCCTCTTCGAGTCGGCCATCTCACTGATTCTCCGAATTCTCGCATCGGGATTCTATCATCGAACCACAGGACGGTCAACTGTCGCTCGCGCTCTGGACGGGCCTGTGGAGCGGCGTCACGACTGTGCCGCACGTCACGGGCGACGACAGCGCAAGGCAACGAACGCGGTGGCGAAAACATCCCTCATTCTCTCGAATCGTGACCGGGGCATGAGTGTGAAGGAGCGGGTGTGAGGATCATGGGGCGTGCGCAAGCGCTGAAAGCAGGTGCTGAGTCGCCTGGCCGACGTGTGGAGCGGTCAGGATGGAGGAGATGACCGCCACGCCAAAGGCGCCGGCGCGTGTCACTTCGGCGACGCGCTCAGCACTGATCCCGCCGATCGCAAACACCGGGATGCGGCAGCGGCGGGCGGCGTCCTCCAGCGGCCCGACCCCGATCGGAGCCCCATAGGCCAGCTTCGATGTGGTGGGATAGATCGGACCGAGCACCACGAAATCGGCGCCCTCCGATTCGGCCCGGACCACGTCGTCGGCCGAATGAGCCGAGGCACCGACCAGCCGCTCGGCCCCCAGGATCCGCCGTGCGACCGATACCGGGACACTGTCAGCCCGAAGGTGCACCCCGTCAGCCCCTAGCCCCATGACCATGTCCGCCCTGTCGTTGATGAGCAACGCCGCGTTCCGCCCACGGGTGAGATGGAGAAGTTCGCCGGCCAGGCGGAGCAGCGCGCGCGTGCCCAGGTCTCTCTCGCGGAGCTGCACCGCCTGCAGTCCGGCGACGAGGGCTTCTTGGATCAGAGGAGCGAGCGGGCGGCCGGCGGTCTGTCGGCGGTCAGTGACGAGGTAGAGCCGAAAGTCAACGCGGGGCATTCGGAAGACGTGAGGGGTAAGGGGCTTCACGCCTCACGGTTCTAGAGCATGCCTTCGATGGGACTGCTGGCGGTGGCGTACAGCTTTCTGGGGATGCGACCGGCTCTGAACGCCAGGCGGCCGGCTTCCACGGCGTATTTCATGGCTTCGGCCATGGCGATGGGATCACGCGCGCCGGCAATCGCCGTATTCATCAGAACCGCATCGCAGCCGTACTCCATGGCCAGTGTCGCGTCGGAAGCGGTCCCGACGCCGGCATCCACGATGATCGGCACCTTGATCATTTCCCGGATGATTTTTAGATTGTAGGGGTTACGAATGCCGAGACCTGACCCGATGGGCGCCGCCAGCGGCATCACTGCGGGACAGCCGATGTCCACCAGCTTTTGAGCCACCACCGGGTCGTCGTTCGTGTAGGGCAGGACCACGAACCCTTCCTTGATCAGAATCTTCGCCGCCTCGATCAGACCGGCGGTATCCGGGAAGAGAGTCCGCTCGTCTCCGATGACTTCGAGCTTGATCAGATCCGACACACCGGCGGCCCGGGCCAGCCTGGCATACCGAAGCGCCTCTTCAACCGTATAGCAGCCCGCGGTGTTCGGCAGGATGGTGTACTTCTTCGGATCGAGGTAGTCGAGCAGATTCTCCTTCGAGCGATCCGTAATGTTCACCCGACGGACCGCAACCGTGACCACGTCGGCGCCAGCCGCGTCAATGGCCTTCTTCGTTTCGATGAAATCCTTGTACTTGCCGGTGCCGACCCACAACCGGGATTTGAACTCCCGGCCGGCGACGATCAGGCGGTCGTCAGTCATAATTGCCCCATGCCTTCTCCACCTCCGCCGATGAAACTGATGATCTCCACCCGATCCCCCTCCTGAAGCGTTCTCTGGTCGAACTCTCGGCGATCGATGATCTGCAGATTGAGTTCGATCGCGACACGCTCTGGGCCGATCTGCAGATCACGGAGCAACTGCCCCACGGTCATGCCGACAGAAATGGCTCGCTGCTCACCATTGACCCGGATCTTGATCGAACCCTCCACTTCACGCTGCGCAGGCCCTGAGCACTCTGGGTCCAGAACACGCAAGGCATCCTACCGGAGCCCCAAAATCGTTGTCAACACAAGGCAACTTCGATATGGTGAGGGCATCCCTGTGCGATTCCATCATGGAGCACCGCAGTGGCCGAACCATGACCGATTCGAATCAAGCTCTTGCCGCACTGTTCAAGACGATGGCCGAGCTGCTCACCGCCCGCAAGGCCAATCCCCACCGTGTCAGGGCTTACCAGCGTGCGGCCGAGGTGCTGCTCACCTGGCCGGAGGATGTGGCGGTCGTGAGTGAACGGGGAACGCTACGGGAGATTCCGGGCATCGGCAAGGACCTGTCCGGCATGATTCAGGAATTTCTCCGCACAGGGAGTATCCGGGCCTACGAGGAACTCAAAGCCGGATTGCCGGACACCGTCGTCGGCTGGAGCGCTCTCCCCGGGCTCTCCGAGGCCACCGTGCAGTACCTGTACTTCCGGCTCGGCATCCAAACCCTGAGCGACCTGGAAGCACTGGTCCGCTCCCACCTCCTGCGCACGCTCCCGGGGGTCACCGCATCTGAAGACGAGCTGTTGGCCGCCATTCGCGATTATCGCGCCCGGACGGAGTCGCCCGGACCGTGACCTGACTCCAGACTCATGAGACCGGGTCCTACAGCGGCCGAAGCTCCTTGAAAATCTTCCAGGTCTTCAACAGCTCGATGGCCTTTTGAAGCTGGACATCGTCCTCGAGCGACGGCTCGCCGGTCTCGCCCAAGGCGCCATTGGTCTTCGGGGTCGGCGGCGTCGCCTCTTTGGGCTTCTGGGTCGCTTCCCCCTCTTTTTCTCCTGGCTTGGCGACCGCGACCGGTTTGGGCTTGACGACGATGTCCGGAGCGATCCCGGTTGTCTGGATCGAACGCCCTTTCGGTGTGTAATACTTTGCGGTGGTGAGCCGGAGACCGGAGCCGTCCGCCAGCGGTACGATCGTCTGCACCGAGCCCTTTCCGAACGTCTGGTTGCCGACCACGAGTGCCCGTCCCCAATCCTGAAGGGCGCCGGCCACAATCTCTGACGCGCTTGCTGACCCCTCATTGACCAGGACGATCATGGGCGAGTCTTCCGCAGGCTCTTTGGAGCGGGACACGTACTCGTCTTTTCGCCCATCACGCCCCCTGATGGACACGATCAGTTTGCTGGGCCCTACGAATTGTTCGGACACCTCCACCGCGGATGTCAGAAGCCCGCCGGGGTTGTTCCGAAGGTCCAGAATGGTGGCTTGGGTCTTCTGCTCGCGGTATTTCTTCAGGACCCGGCTGAGATCCTTGGCGGTCGACTCCTGGAACTGGGTCAAACGGATGTAGGCAATGTTGTCGTCGATGATCTTCGACTTGACGCTCTCGATTTTGATGATGTCCCGGACCAATGTGAACACCAACGGGTCCGGCGTGCCGTCCCGTTGGATGGTCAAGGTGACCTTGGTCCCCTTTGCCCCGCGCATCCGCTGGACGGCATCCAGAAGCGTCAAATCCTTGGTGGTCTCATCGTTCACCTTGATGATGAAGTCCCCCGCCCGGATGCCGGCCTTCTGCGCCGGCGTCCCTTCGATGGGGGCGATCACCGCCAAGCGGTTGTCCTTGATGCCGATCTGGATGCCGACCCCCCCGAACTCGCCTCGGGTCTCCACCTGGATCTCCTTGTACATTTCCGGCGTCATGTAGGCGGAATGGGGGTCCAGCGTGGAGAGCATGCCCCGGATCGCCCCCTGAACGAGATCCTTGGGCTTCACCTCCTCGACATAGTGCTTCTGGACCTGTGACAGCACCTCCGCGAAGGTTTTCAAATCCTCGTAGGTCTCGGTCGCGTGCCCGGTTCGCTCCCAGCCTTTCCCGAGGAGAATGCCCGCGACCAAGGCCACCACGATGACCAGTCCCGGAAACCATCCTCTGCGATGTCGTTCCCAATCCATAGCTCTTTATTCCTTTCAGTTGACTGTTACCGCCGTTTCGCAAGCCAAATCAGAGGATCCACCGGCTCAGCTCCGTCCCGCAACTCAAAATACAGTGTTCCCTCCCCCGTCATGCCGGTGTCTCCCGTCTCGCCGATCACCTGCCCCGCCTGAACACGGTCCCCCGCCTTCACCAGGAGCTTCGACGCATGCGCGTAGAGCGAGAAAAATCCATCGGCATGATCAATGATCAGGAGGAGACCGTATCCCTTCAGCCAATCGGCATAGGCTACCGTTCCGGAGGAGACCGCCTTGATAGCGCTGCCTTCATTGGTACGGATCTCGATGCCCTTGCGCTGCACGTAGGTGTCGAACGTAGGATGCTTCTGACGACCAAAGAACGTCACCACTTCGCCCTCGGTGGGCCATTGAAGAGTGCCCTTGAATTGGTGAAGCCCCAGAGACCCCTTGGGCCGCAACGCCGCGGCCTTCCTCTTCTGCTCGAGCGTTCTCAGTAAGGTATCGACTCGCGCAGCCGACCGCTCCAGCTCGGCCACCGCCCGGTCGTAAAATTCTTTCTCCTCAATGAGCTTTGCCAGCAGCACCTGTTTCTGCTTCTTGATGCCGCGGATCTCTTCCATCTTCTTCTCGATGTTCTGCTTGAACACCAGCATCTGCTCGCGGGCTTCGACACGCTCCCGCTCCACTTGCTGGAGCTGCTCTACGTCGAGACGGTAGCCACCCATCAAGTCAAACTCGCGCTTGGACACCGTGGACAGATACCGAAAGCGGCGCTCGAGGTCTGCATAGCTCTCCGCCGCCATCAGTCCCTTGAGATATCCGAACCGGCCTTCCACGTATTGCACGCGCAGACGCGTAAGGATCGACTTCCGCCGATCGCGAAGACGAGTCTTTAGTTCGGCAATCTGCTGGTTGATCTCCTCCAGCTCACGATCCTTGTCCTTGAGCTGCCGGTTGATGTCCTGATGTTCCTGCCGTCGAACCATGAGACGGTCGTCAATCTCCTGCATGGCCTGCAGGACCGAGCCTTTCTTTTTCTCCGCCTCGCCGGCATGTGTCTTACTGTCCCGGATTTCTTCCTTCAGTTTCTCAAGAGTGCGCCGCTCACGTTCAATCTTCTGCGAGAGCGGATCGCTGCGCTCCTTCCCGGCAACAGCGACGTCGGCAGCCACCACTCCCTGCACGAGCCAATACGCCGCGAGTGTCCCCAGAATTAGTCTGATCCGCATCACCTCGGTTTCCTCAGCTCGCGCACCGACACGAGGCTGCCGGCGCACCCCAACACCAGACCGGCCAAGAGGATCAGTACCGAGAGTTGGACCGGCAGAAAATTCAGGCCGGACGGCATCCCCCAAAACCGGCCCGGAGAGGCGAGCTGCAGTTTGACAAACTCAAAGCCTCCCTTGAGCATGGCCAGGGAAAGCGCGCCCCCGAGCGTGCCGAGCATGGCCCCTTCCAGGAGATACGGGACGTTGATGAAGGTTCTGGTCGCCCCGATCAATCGCATGATCTCGATTTCGTCCTTCCGCGCATACAGGGTGAGGCGGATCGTGTTGGCGATGATCGTCATGGAGGCGACCGACAGGACTGCTCCCACGGCAAGCGCGCCCAGCTCAAAATACCGCACTACCGCAGCCAGGTTTTCGATCCAGTCCTGGCTATATTGTACCTGGGCTACCCCTGGAACCGCACTCAGACGTTCGCTCAGCCGCTTGACGGCATGGGATGACCTGAAGGGGGGCGCAATGGCCAGGACCAGTGAGGCCGGGAGGGGATTTTCCCCGAGGCCATCCAGCAGGTGCTGCTCCGACGGAAATTGGGCACGAAACTCCGCAAGGGCCTGCTCTTTCGAGATGTACACGACAGAGGCCACCTCTGGCTCGGCCTTGAGCCGACGTTGCCAGTCAGTGGCCCCTTGGGAGCTTGGATCGTCCGCCAAGTAGACCACCACCTTGATTTCGTTCTGAAGGGATCCCGCCACTTCTTTCAGGTTGACGTAGAGCAGCAAGAACACGCCGAAGCAGATCAGAGTAAACGCCATCGTGGCCACGGCGATCACGGTGGTGGCACGATTGATACGAATGTTCATGACCGCTTCTGCCACAAAGTAACTGAGGCGTCTCATCCGACAGGCTCGTATTCCCGAGACAGCTTCCCTTCGTTCAGACTCACGAGCCGACCGTTGACCTGCCCGATGACATGCCGGTTGTGGGTCGCGATCAGCACCGTCGTACCCCGCTGATTGATGGCTTTGAACAGATCGACGATTTCGGCAGCCAGGGTGTCGTCCAGATTACCAGTCGGTTCGTCAGCCAGCAAGATAATCGGGGTATTCACGATGGCCCGGGCGATACAGACACGTTGCTGCTCCCCGGCCGAAAGCATCGCCGGCCGGCTGTCCTTTTTTTGCTCGATTCCGACCGCCTTGAGCGCCTCGGTGACCTTCTTCCTGATCTCGAACAGCGTGGCTCCCTGCACCATCAGCGGCAACGCCACATTCTCGAACACGTTTTTTTTCGGCAAGAGCTTGAAGTCCTGGAAGACGAGCCCCATGGTTCGCCTGAGATAGGGCACATCGGAAGGCCGGAGCCTGGCGATATTGCGGTTCTGAACGAGGATCTGTCCCTCATCGGGCGTCTCGGCGCAGGAGATGAGCTTGAGCAACGTCGTCTTGCCGGCGCCGCTGGGACCGAGCAGCACCACAAATTCCCCCTTCTCGATCTGCAAGGTGATATCCAGCAGGGCCGGACGCTTCTCATAATACTTGGACACATGAAAGAGCTGGATCATGCTGCACGTCACCCCGTCAGGCGTGAGGCGTCAGGCGCAAGGCGTTAGGGGGCTTCTTCCTGTTCACGCTTCACGCCTTACGAGAGCCGGTCACCACCGCAGGTCGTCACCGGGGACCTCGAACGCATTTTCGATATGCTCGAGCTCTTCCGGCTTGGCATCTCCACCCTTGCACAGAATCACATCGAACCGGCAGGGCAGATCGTGTAGCCGGCGTTGGGCCAGATATTGTGCGGCCAGCCGCACGAGCCGATGCTGCTTACGGTTGTGCACGGCGTAAGATGCTCCGCCATAGGCCGTCGTCCGACGGCTTTTCACCTCAACGAACACCAGACAGTCCGCCTGCTGAGCCACCAGATCCAGCTCGCCCCGAGCGGTCCGAACATTCCGGCCCAGGATGCGGTATCCCTTGCGGCGCAAAAACCGCTCGGCCTCGGACTCCCCGGCCTGACCGAATGCCCGCGGCTGGTGCCTCATCTGTTTATCCGACCCCGCGAAGACCCGGCCGCCTCACCGACTCATCACCCATTGCATCTCGGGGAGCAATGGGTGCCCGGTGCGCAAACCGGGTACCCGCCCTGCGGGTGAACCCTTATTCGTCGCATCGCGCA
>CAYZKG010000013.1:0-32987 GCA_964478915.1 uncultured Nitrospira sp. | reverse complement strand
GCTTGGTCTCTGCCAGTTGAGCCGTCTTGCGTCCTTTCTGAAGCGGCGATCCGAGATTGCCGAGGAATACCGGGCTGCCTTCAGTCAGCTCCCGATCGAGCTGCCCACCGTTCCGCACGACCGGACGCATGTGTTTTATCGCTTCGTGATCAGGTTCCGTGCAAAGGGAGACCGTCGAGGCCGGGCGCGAGAGGCATCTCGACTGGGTGCGGTCCTGGCGCGTCTCGAGCGCCAGGGCATTCAATGTCGCAGGCCGGTATTCCGGCCGCTTCATCGGTACCTCGGGGAGGAAGGCTATCCCGAAACCGAGCGGGCCAGTGACACGGCCCTGTCGGTTCCCATCTATCCGTCGTTGACCGATGACGAGGTCCAGCGAATCACCCGGATGGTGGGCGAAGAACTGAGCGAGGCTTTGCAGTGAACGGATCCGCTCAGGCCAGGAGGGCGGAGGAAGTGCGATGGAGGACTCCGGCGTTGTTCGCGGCGGTGCTGGCTCTCCTGACGTTGTTCATGCCCGTGGTGCGCGAATTGTTCGTTCAGGAAGGCCGACGGTGGCTCTATATCCTGCTGGTGTCCTTCACGGTCACCTTCACGTTGACACCGCTCATGATCCGGCTGGGGCACAAGTGGGGACTCGTGGACGAACCCGGCGAGCGACGGATTCATCGGGGCAGCACGCCACGCACCGGAGGCCTCGCGGTCTACCTCGGGTTCGTCGCGGCGGTGTTGATCAATTCGATTCTGGCGGACTGGATGGTCGCCGTTCTGATTGCCGGGACGCTCTTGCTCGCGGTCGGCATCTGGGACGATGCCCGGGGGGTGCCGGCCTGGGTCAAGCTCCTGGCGCAGCTCGTCGGTGCGTCCATGGTGATCTACTCCGGTAAGGTGCTCACGCTCTTTCCCGATGGCCCCGTGGGCGACACGCTCAACGTCCTGCTCACGTTCCTCTGGATCATCGGGATCACGAACGCGTTCAATTTCTTCGACGGCATGGACGGTCTCGCCCCGGGGTTGGCGGTCCTGATCGCGTTCTTCATGGGATTTGTCGCGTTCGATACGCAGCAACCGGGCCTCGGCTGGCTGGCCGTGGCGATGCTCGGAGCGGGCCTGGGTTTCTTGCCGTATAATTTCAGGCTCAAGGGGGAGGCCTTTATCTTCTTGGGAGATGCCGGCTCAACCTTCCTCGGCTTCACCCTGGCGTGCCTTGCGGTCAGGGGGAACTGGGCCGACAACAGTCCCATCGTCTCCTTCAGCAACCCGATCCTGATTTTCGGCGTGTTGATCTACGATATGATCCACATCACCATCGAACGGGTCCTCACCGGGAAGGTCAACTCCGTCAAAAGCTGGATCGATTACGTCGGGAAGGATCATCTGCACCATCGGCTGGAGCGCGCGCTGGGCAGCCGGCGGGCGAGCGTGGCCGTGATTTGCGCCTTGATGGTCTGCCTGGGACTCGCAGCCATCGTGCTGCGCAAGGCGGATACCATCGAGGCTATCTTGCTGCTGATCCAGGCGGCGCTGATTGTCGGCGTCATTACCATCCTGGAGCACCGCGGCAGGACCGACCACCGGCGGAACTATTCCCGAGCCACCGACATCGAGGAGGTGACCTCCGCGACACCATGATGCCGACCGTCGAATGGAAGGACGGCGCCGTCCGCCTTCTGGATCAAAGTCAATTGCCTGAGGCGGTGGCCTTTCTGGACTGCCGAGATTACCGAGAGGTGGCCCGAGCGATCCGCGAGCTGCGGGTGCGCGGCGCGCCGGCTATCGGGGTGACTGCGGCGATGGGTGTAGCCCTCGGAGCGCAAGCGGTCGCGGCCCAGCAGTACGATGATTTCGCGAAGGCGGTGTTAATCATCTGCGACCATCTGGCGGCGACGCGCCCCACCGCCGTCAATCTGTTCTGGGCGATCGACCGGATGAAGCGGGTGTTGGGCCAGCTACGAGGTGAGCCGGTCGCCGCGATCAAGCGGCGGCTCATCGAGGAGGCGCAGCGGATCCTGGAAGAGGATATCGCCATGAACAAGGCGATGGGCCGGCACGGCGCGGCGCTCGTGAAAGATGGCCAGACGATCCTGACCCACTGCAACGCCGGCGCGCTGGCCACCGCGGGCTATGGCACCGCGCTCGGGGTGGTCCGTGCCGCCTGGGAGCAGGGCAAGAAGATTCGGGTCATTGCGGATGAGACCCGCCCGGTGCTCCAAGGCGCTCGCCTCACCGCCTGGGAGTTGATGCAGGACGGGATTCCGGTCACGCTGATTACGGATAATATGGCGGGAGCCCTCATGCGGCAAGGGCAAGTCCATCTCTGCATCGTGGGAGCGGATCGCATTGCAGCGAACGGCGACGTCGCGAATAAGATCGGCACCTATTCGGTGGCGGTGCTGGCCAAGGCCCACGGGATTCCCTTCTACGTCGCCGCCCCGCACTCCACGATCGATCTGGCCACGCCATCCGGAAAGGACATTCCGATCGAGCAGCGTCAGCCCCAGGAGGTGACTTCCCTCTATAGCGGGCCTTCCATCGCACCGACCGGAGTTGAAGTCCTGAACCCTGCGTTTGATGTCACTCCTGCCGAGTACGTCACCGCGATCATCACCGAACGCGGCGTCTTCAAGCCGAGCGAGCTGCGCGAACGGTTCCAGTCGTAACCCCCACAATCTTCAGGATGGCCGCCCGATCGCTGGATCGGCGACGCGACGAAGGAATGTGCGGCAGTTCTCGATGAGATTGGAGCCTTGCCGAAGCGCACCGCCGATCAGGAAGATGACCTCAGGACCATAGAGCTCGCAGAGCTCCGGCGCTCTGTCCAGGCTGATCCCACCCCCAGGAACGGGAAAGATGGGACGGAAATGCGCCATCGGCTCTCCGGCGCTCTCAGCGATGCTGCGGCAGTCAGCCCGGGTGAAGGAGAAGCGGCCGCCGAAGCTCGGGAAGATGGTGGCATCGGCCCCCGCCAGCCGGGGGAATTGCCCAAGGAGCGCGCCGTGAGAGATGCCGTTCCGGCGATCCGTCACGAAGCTGCCGAGCAAGGCTGGATGGCTCAGGATCGGGAGGCCGATGCGATCATCGTCGGCAATCTCCCGCAGGGTGTCCCATCCGGTCAGACCGGGAGAGACCAGGAGCCCTCCGGCTCCCGCGCGCTTGGCGAACAGGCTTCGTTGCCCCGTCAATCCGGCTGGCGCGGTCACGTTCGGCGCGTAGAGGCAGCGCCCCCCAGTCTCCTGATTGGCCCGAGCGACCGCCTCCGCGCACCGCGGCACCCGCTCCTGGAACGGGCAAAACGGCTGATCCGCAAGCCCGTGGTCATCCTTGATGATGTCCACGCCACCCAGCGCGAATTGATACGCGAGGTCCGCCAGCTCGGTCGGTGACAACCCCATGGGCTTCAACGGCGCGCACAGTAACGGTCTGGACGGAGCGCCGAGCCGCTCCCGCAGCCCAACCGTACCGAAGCGCGGTCCCTTCAGCCACGAAAACGCGCCCCTTGGCAGCTCCACGCGTGCCAGCCGGATCCCCGGTTTGATGCTGATGTTGCCGTACAGGACATTGAGGAGTTGCGGCAATTCCCGGCCGGCGATCTCGACCGCAAAACTGATCGCAGCCTCGAAGCTCCCGGACGCCAACGGTCCAAACTGCTCCACGCGCCCGAGAATGTGCTCGCGGATGTCACCGGCAGGCACCACAGCGTCCGGCACCTCGACCGTTTGCTCGTAGCAAATCGCTTCAGCAGCCTCCCGAGCTTCGGCTTCCGTGCCGGAGAGGTGATAGCGGACGGTGAATCGGGTTCCCGACCCGGCCAGCGGGCGACGAGCGGCCATCAGAGAGCCTCGGCCCGCGAGCTCCGGACCGCCTCGGGCCGTGCAGCCTGCAGGTCGGCTTCGGTGAGATCAAACGAGGCGCCGAGCAGCTTCTCCGCAGCCTTCACCAAGGCCAGCGCGTCGAGGCCGTATCGCTTCATCAGGTAGGGACGACTCGCGCCGTGCGCAAAGGTGTCTTGGAGCCCCAGGCGTACGAGTTTCCGCCCGATGCTGGCGTCGGCCAGCGCTTCGGCCACGGCAGTGCCGAGCCCTCCCAGCACGCTGTGGTTCTCAAGCGTGATGACCCCGCACCGGCAAGTCGAGGCCGCATCGAGGATGGTCTGGTCAGTGAGCGGTTTCAGGGTCGAGACGTGCAGGTGGGTAACGGACACCCCGCGCCTGCGAAGAGCGGCGGTGGCCCGCAGCGCCTCTTCCGTGCAGATGCCGCTCGAGATCACCGTGAGATCGGTGCCTGCGCTCAACGGTCTGGCCTTGTTGAGTCGCATGGGCTCGGCGCGATCGAAGAGGCGGGGCACCTCGCCGCGCAGCATCCGGACATACACGGGGCCGTTGCTCTCCTCGGCCACGTCGAGGACCGACTCGACCTCGGTGGCGTCGCCGC
The DNA here is from genome assembly GCA_964478915.1 of uncultured Nitrospira sp. Taxonomy (GTDB): domain Bacteria; phylum Nitrospirota; class Nitrospiria; order Nitrospirales; family Nitrospiraceae; genus CAYJUM01. The sequence goes on along the minus strand of CAYZKG010000013.1, from coordinate 28,559 downwards.
ATTCCAGGATCGTCATGTTCGGAAGGGCGCGCAGGACCGCCACATCCTCGATGGCTTGGTGGGTCGCGCCGCCCGGCGAGATGATTCCCGGGAGAAACCCCAAAAGCCGCACCGGCAGGTTGGGATAGGCGATGGACAGGGCCACTTGATCGTACGGCCGTCGGTAGATGAACACCGCGAAGGTGTGGATGTAAGGAGAGAAACCCTCCCGGGCGAGGCCGGCGGCGAACCCCATCATGTTCTGCTCCGCCATCCCCATTGAGAAGAATCGATCCGGATACGCTCGCTGAAAATCATCGACTTCGCAGGAGGCGGAGAGATCCGCCGACAGCACCACGACGTGGGGCCGGTGCTCGGCCCAGCGGACGAGGTTTCTGGCGTGCGGGCGGGAGACCACTTCGATCATGGATGCTGCTCGCTCAGTTGCCGGTACAGCTCCTGGTACTGCTGGCGCTCGTCATCGGTCTTGAAGCGGAGGTAATGCAGCTTCGGCGCGCGGGATCGGAGAAGGTCCACTCCGCGGCAAGGGTCGGTCCGTCCGAGCACCACCAACGGACGCCCTGATCCCGGCGCATGCGCGCTTACCGGCGCGGCCAGCGCTTCCGGGTCATGCCCATCCACCTCGAACGCTCTGGCGCCGAACGCCTCCAGCCGCGCCTGAAGCGGCTCCACCGTCATGACCGTCTCGGTCCGGCCGTCGCACTGCTGGCCATTGAGATCGACGTACACGCCGACGGTATCGAGCTTATAAAAGGCCAGGGCGGCAAACGCCTCCCAGGTCTGGCCCTCCTGAAACTCGCCATCGGACATGAAGACCCAGACCCGGCCGGCGTCGCCGCGCAACCGGCGCGCGAGCGCCACCCCGCCGGCTTGGCTGAGCGCCTGGGACAACGAGCCACTGGTCGTCTCCATGCCCGGAGAGTGCTCGGCGCCGATCATTTCCAATGTGCTCCCGTCGGCATTGAACTGGTCGAGTGCATCGGGCGCCATCCGGCCCACTTCGATCAACGTGGCGTAGAGAACCAGTGCGTAGTGGGCGGGCGAGAAGAACAACCGATCGAGGTCCGGCGCCTTGGGGCCGTTGTAGATCCTGCCGCTCCAGGATGAGGAGAAGGGACCCGGGACTCCGGGGAAAGGCGGAGGAACCGGCGGTCCCTCGCTTGGACCGAGGTTCATGATCCGGGTGAACAGGGTGGCAAGGATCTCGGCCGACGAGCAGGCCTGACTGAGATAGCCGCCGTTGTTTCTCAGTGTCTGAGCCAGGACGCGCAGCCGAATCCCGTGCGCGACCCGCCCGGCTTCATCTTGCCAGCGTTCGGTCTGTCGCCGATGGTGACCGGTCTTCGTCGGCATGCTGGAGTTACCCGAGAGGAACAGGCTCTTCCGAGGCTATCACCGCGTCAGAATCTTCGTCAATGTTGCATCGCATCACCCCCTTGATTAGAATGCGCTGGCGTCGAGAGCGGGACAAGGTATGATCGAGCACACGCTGGCCATCATCAAACCCGATGCGGTCAAGAAGGACGTCATCGGCGACATCATCCGTCGCTACGAAGGGGCCGGTCTTCGCCCGATCGCCATGCGCATGATGCACCTGACGAAGGCCGGAGCCGAGGGATTTTACGCCGTCCACCGTCAGCGGCCGTTCTTTGACAGCCTGACGAAGTTCATGGCGTCGGGTCCCATCGTGGTGTTGGTCCTGGCGGGAGAGGATGCGATCAAGCGGCATCGCGATCTCATGGGCGCCACCGACCCGGCCCAAGCCGATGCCGGAACCATTCGCGCGATCCACGGAACCAGCATCGAGCAGAACGCCGTGCACGGCTCCGATTCCGCCGAAACCGCCCGCTTCGAAATCGGATATTTCTTCAGCGAGATGGAATTAGGGATGCGGTGACCGCCACCGTCCGCCCATCCTGCCTCTTGTTTTTCTCCTTGATCCTTCTCATCAATGGCTGTGCGGCGCCGGCCTCGCGCATGCCCGCTCGTCCCGGCCCGGTGCTCGAGGCTCAGTCCAGGCTTCTCCAGCACGCGCGTGTGGCCCATGCGCAAGGCCAGTACGAGACGGCGATCGGGCTGTTACGCCGCCTCCTCGAGACCTATCCGCAATCATCACTCCTTCCCGAGGCCCGATGGTGGCTGGCTCAGTCATACGAGAAACAGGGCGACCTCAAAGAGGCGCTGGCTCAGTATCGTCTGATCGCTCATGCCACAAAGGAGGGGCGGTACACAGCCGACGCGCAGCGCCGGACGGCAGACCTGGAGCAGCTGCTCGGGATACCGTCGCCGGCGGCGAGCGGCCTGACCGCGCTGTTCGCTCGAGTCGATCAGCTGCCTCCGGTCCCGGATTGGGAGTCCTGGATGAAAACCATGAGCCAAGGTGGAGTCACGACGCTTGTCTTCGAAGTCACGGCCGCCGGCGGTGGGGTCGCGCCGGGCGTCTATTTTCGCAGCGAGCTTGCAAAAGTCCATCGGGATGTTCTGGGACCGCTGCTGCCCATCGCGCACCGGAACGGCATCTCGGTCTTCGCGGCCCTCACGCTCCGGCGCATGGGCTGGATCGAATCGGGGCTCGGCTGGAACGATTGGAGCTTCGATGTAGACCGCCGGGAGCTTCGATCCTCCGGGTACCTGGATCTTTTTCATCCTGCCTTCCAGGAGTATCTTGTCGGGTTGTGCACGGATCTCGCGGCAACCGGCGTGGACGGCGTGCTCTTCCGGGGCGATGCGCCGCTGGGCCCCAGCGACGGCCTCAGTTCCTTTGCGCTGCGCGCCTTCGAGCGGGACTTTGGCGTGAAACTGGATCCTCCCAAAGTGTTCCCGGTCGTCAAACCGGGAGAACGGATGGAGTATGCGTCCGAGTTCTGGCGGTGGATGGGTTGGAGAGCCCGGGAGACCGTGAAAGTGCTGGATCGACTGAAGCGGGCGATGCGCAGTCATTCCCCGAGGCTTCGGGTCGCGGTCGAGCTGCATCCCGAATCCGTGACGCGACCTCTTGAGGCACTCGTCCAGTATGGGGAGGATCTTCTGGAGGCGAAACGCAGCCGGTTTGATTATTATGTGATCAGCGGCGAGCGCCCGGCCGTCAACATGCAGCAATCGGACCTGCCCGGTATTGCCGAACAGATGCTGGGATTGCTGGGCGAACCGGAGCGGATCTGGATGACAGCCTCCTTGCCCGATGCAAGTCTGGCCCAGGTGGTGAATCGCGTCGCGGCAGGATCCGACCGGTTGGCTCTGCCGAAGAAGATCGGGCTAGTGTACACGAGGAACTCCGCCGGCGTTCCTTGACAAACTTCGACCGGCGCTCTACGATCCCGCGGCCATTTTGAGGAAAGGTTGAGGCTAAGGTTGAGGCTGGGGAAGCTTGAAAGGGGAGGCTATGGAGCCGACAAATCTCCGGTATCATAAGGAACATGAGTGGATCCGCGTCGAAGGGAAACAGGCGACGTTGGGTATCAGCCATTTTGCGCAGGAGGCACTCGGCGACATCGTGTTTTTGGAAATGCCCAAGCTGAATGCGGCGGTCAAAGCCGGGCAGGGGATCGGAGAGGTCGAATCGACAAAGACGACTTCCCCCATCTACACGCCGGTCAGCGGGAAGATCCTGAAGGTCAATCCCGAGCTCAAGGAGCATCCGGAGCTGGTCAATCAGGAGCCTTACGGACGTGGGTGGATTGCGGTCATCGAGCTGTCCGATCCGGGAGAGGTGGAGCAATTGATGACGGCGACACAGTATGACTCGTTCCTGGCCTCACAGAAGAAGTGAAGTTAAGAATGAAGTATTCTTCTAAACATGGCTGATGTAAAGCATATTGTGATCATCGGCTCAGGCCCTGGCGGCTATGTCGCGGCCATCCGGGCCGCCCAGCTGAGGGCGCGGGTCACTGTCGTCGAGAACCAAGCCTTGGGTGGGGTGTGCTTGAACTGGGGCTGTATCCCCAGCAAGGCGTTGTTGGCGGTCGTGGAGCTCGGTGACAAGGCAAAGAAGGCCGCCGAGTTGGGGCTGACCCTCAGCGGGCCGGTAGGCTATGACCTCCGGCGGATGGTGGCCCGGAAGAACAAGGTGGTGGACTCCCTGGTGAAGGGCGTCGCCACGCTGTTCAAGACCTGGGGTATCCAGCATCTGCAGGGGACCGGTGCATTGCGTGATGAGCGGACGGTACGCGTCGTGAACGCAGACGGGTCTGAAAGCCGGGTCGAGGCCGCTGCCGTGATCGTGGCGACCGGTTCGTCCTGGCCGAACCTGCCGCTTTTTCCGATTGACGGCCGACAGATCATCACCAGTAAACACGCTCTGGATCTGACCGAGATTCCACAGAGGCTCCTGATCGTCGGGGCCGGCGTGGAGGGCTGTGAATTCGCCTCCTTGTACGGCGGGCTCGGCACGCAGGTCACGATGGTGGAGCTGCTGCCGCGCATCCTGCCGCTCGAAGATGAAGAGATCGCCGGCGTGATAGGGCGTGAGCTGAAAAGGCGGGGCGTCACCGTGCACGTCGGCACTACCGTGGAGATCCTGAAGCAGGAATCGGATGGAGTTCACCTCAGGTTCAAGAATGGCGTGACCCTGACGGTGGACCAGGTGCTGGTGTCGGTCGGGCGAGGTCTGAACTCGAAGGGGCTCGGGCTGGAGAAGATCGGGGTGCAGGTAGGGGCGCGCGGCGAAATCCTGGTGAACGAATATCTGGAGACGAACGTATCGGGCATCTATGCGATCGGGGACGTGGTCGGAACAGCCATGCTCGCGCACGTGGCATCGGCGCAGGGCAAGGTCGCGGTTGACCACATCATGGGCGGCTCTCGCAAGATCGCCTACGAGGTGATTCCCGCCGGGATCTTCACGCTACCGGAGATCGGGCGGGTGGGGCTCACCGAGCAGCAGGCGCGCGAGCGGGGGCATGACATCAAAGTCGGCCGATTCCGGCATGTCGCCCTTGGAAAGGCCCACGCGGTCGCCGACACCACCGGGATGTTCAAGATTATCGCCGATGCGCGAACCGACGCGCTCCTGGGCGTTCATATCGTGGGGGCGCACGCGGCGGACCTGATTCATGAAGCCGCCATCGCCATGCAACTGGGCGCGAAGGCAGCCCACGTGGCTGAAACGATTCATGCGCATCCGACCTTATCGGAAGGAGTGATGGAGGCGGCCGAAGATGTGGAAGGGCTCGCCATCCACCTCGCCCGCCAGCGAGCGCCGCAGGCCTAGCGGATGGCTCGTGGCGCTCTGCTCAGACGCTGTGTAAAAATCGAGCTTGATACTTTGGGTAGGAGCTGCGAGCCTGGAGAGAAGAAGTGGGGCGGTCGCTGATGATGAAGATGGCCATGCTGGCCGCGACGGCGGCGGTAGTCGTATGGGTTGGCTGGCCGCCGGAAGAAGAGCGGGCAGGCCACGTCTCGGCATCGGCCGTTCAGGAATCTCCGGCGAGTACACGGTTCCCCGATGCTGATGCTCCGACCGCCGCAAAAAGGGGGATGCCGGAAACGGCCGAGACCTCCGCGAAAGCCGCGCCAGGGACGGTCGACGGGCGGTTGGATATCAATCGGGCGACAGTGGAGCAATTCGAACAACTGCCCGGCATCGGCCTGGTGTTGGCCCGGCGTATTGTTGAGCAACGGGAGGCCCGTGGGCCGTTCCGGAGTATCGAAGACCTGCGGAACGTCAAGGGAATCGGGGAGAGACGCATGGAACGGTTGCGGCCGCTCCTGATCGCAAGCTCCGTGCATTCACGGAGCACCGGCGCCAAGAGTCAGAAGCCGGTGCCGGCGGAAAAGGAGCGCAGAGCCCAAGGGATGAATGGGCTATGAAGGACCTCGATGCCCAGATGGAGTTGATCCTGCGGGGCGCCGTCGAGGTGATCCAGCGGCCGGAGCTGGAATCCAAGCTGGCTCGGTCCATCAAAGAAAAACGTCCCTTGCGGGTCAAGGCGGGCTTCGACCCCACGGCGCCTGACCTCCATCTGGGGCACACGGTCCTGCTTCAGAAAATGAAGCATTTTCAGGACCTGGGTCATCAGGTGATTTTTTTAATCGGCGATTTCACCGGCATGATCGGGGACCCGAGCGGCGTGTCGGAAACCCGTCCGGCTCTGACCAGAGAGGAAATCGAAGAGAACGCCAAAACGTACCGCCGGCAGGTCTTCAAGATCCTGGATGCCGACAAAACCATCGTTGAATTCAACAGCCGCTGGATGAGTCGCATGAAGGCCGAGGAGGTCGTGCATCTTGCGGCGCAGTACAGCGTGGCGCGGATGCTCGAGCGCGAGGACTTCCACAAGCGCTACCATGAGCAAAGGCCGATCAGCGTCCACGAGTTTCTCTACCCCCTCATCCAGGGCTACGACTCGGTGGCCCTGCAGGCGGACGTGGAGTTGGGGGGGACCGACCAGAAATTTAATCTGCTGGTGGGCCGAGACCTCCAGCGCGCGCACGGGCAGGAGCCGCAGGTCGTCATCACGACGCCGCTGCTGGAGGGCACGGACGGTGCGCGGAAGATGAGCAAAAGCCTGGGGAACTTTATCGCGCTGGAAGACCGGCCGGCCGACATGTTCGGCAAGCTCATGTCCATCAGCGACACGCTCATGCTGCGCTATTACGAGCTCCTTACTGTCCAGGACCTTGGAAAAGTCCGCAAGGCCCACCCGATGGAAGCCAAGCTCGCGCTGGCGGAGCAGATCGTTACGCAATACCATGGCGCCGAAGCCGCACGGCGGGCGAAAGCGGAGTTCCAGCACAAATTTCGTGAGCGCGAATTCCCCGACCAACCGGACGTGCGGGTCATCTTGACTGGAAGCGATCTCCCAAATCCGGCCAGCCCGTCAGTCACAGTGGTGGACTTGGTCGCCAAGACCGGCTTGGTGCCCAGCAAGAGCGAAGCCCGACGCCTGATCGTGCAGGGCGGTGTGGAAGTGGATGAGCACAAGCAGAGCGACCCGAGCTCGCAGCTCGCCTTGACCCCCGGCCGTCAGTATCGCCTCCGCATCGGTCGCCGCAAGTTCGCCATCGTCGAATACCGCCCCTAGAGACAGTCATTGGTCACTCGTCATTCGTCATTATGAAACAGGAGTCAGGTTCTCCCAATGACAAGTGACTATTGACCATTGACTCTCCCACGGGGGCGGCGGTACGATTCACCGTCCTCATCAGCAAGAGGGGCGGGCGTAGCTCAGTGGTAGAGTCCTAGCTTCCCAAGCTAGTTGTCGCGGGTTCAAATCCCGTCGCCCGCTCCAATTTATTCCCATTTGAAGCCGCGACCGGGAGTTGCGAAGGGGGTGTGCCCCCTTCGTGGGGATCATACAAGGGGGCTGGCCCCCTTTGTAGGAGTCGGCGAGGCAGGCTTCAGGGCCGAGCCGGCGACGGAGCGGGTTCAAATCCCGTCGCCCGCTCCAAACTCCTTTTCCATTTGTATTCAAGAAAAAACAAAGGAGTGCTGAGCTTCGAGTGATTCAGCCTCAAGTTTTGTTCCCGGCGGCAAGGGCTCCGTATGGGTTCCAAATCGATCGTGCTGATATTTGCAACGCTCTTCCTTGCCTTGAGCAGTGTCGGCGCGTATCTTGAACCAGCGCAGATTGCCAAGGGGCAGCAGGTCTACAGTGAGAAACAGTGCGGCAGTTGCCACTCGATCTCGGGGGCGGGCGGGACAACCGGACCTGATTTGTCGCGCGTCGGCCTTAAGCGTGAGGCCGATTGGCTGCTCAAATTCCTGAAGAATCCGAAGACCGTAAATCAGAGGGCCAAGATGACGCCATTTGAGGGAAGCGATCAGGACCTGGAAGCCCTGGTAGCCTACCTCACCACGTTGCAGCAATGAGTTTCCCGTTAGGAGCGTACAGGGTGAGTCCTGCGAAGCGACGATCTGGTTGGTTGGTAGGGGGCGTGGCGGTCCTGCTCCTACTCGTAACCGGTGTCGCGCGGGCCGATCCGAATCTGGCCAAGCTGGAGTGTGTGAATGTTCAGGCGGCGGTGCTGGAGGCCGGAGGCTCGCTGGGCATCACAACCGAGGTGGTACGAGAAGCGTTGCTGGCGGGGATCAAGACCCATGTGCCGCGGCTCAAGGTCGAACCCAACTGCTCGAATCGCATCTTTTTCAAAGTCTTCGTGCAGAACCTGTTCGAGGGATTCTACGGGCATGTCGCGTTCGAGGTGAGGCGCAAAGCCGCCTTTGTGGACACGTCGCTTCCTCTGGAAGCCCGTGCCTGGACACTAGAGTCCTATGTGCATGGAACCAAGGACCATGCCCGGATCAGCGTGCTCGACCAACTCAATAGCCATCTCGCGCAATTCGCCGCCGACTACAAGGCTGCGAACCCCTGAGGAAAATCTTTATTCCTCATTCTTTGAGCGTTCGTCGTTTCCGATCAGCAGCAGGGTAATCCCGGTGACGGCGGTCAATACGATCAGCTCTAGGCCGACCCGGCTGATATCAATGTGTACGATGTACATGTTGCCGCCCGACGTCGGCGGGATCGCCCAGAGGAACTTGTAGCCGAGCGGGTACAGGAACTTGCCGTCGATGCCTTCACGGATCGCATGGCAGGGGACGTACACCGATGCCACGGTAACCAGCAACAGGTAGATGATCAGGACCGCCCGCCTCAATCCGCTCATGCATGCCATCAGCGCTGCCTCGCGTGTCGGTTGGTCTGCTCAACGCCGCTTGGCGAAGGGCTCATGAGGCATCCGTCTTGATGACCCACAGCTCTGCTCTCTGGCCGATCTCTCGCCGTTCGCCGACGAAGACATGGCCGGCCGGACCGGTGAATCGCTCGAAGAACACTTCACCGTTCGAGTAACTGCCTTCCCGATAGCGGTAATCGCCGGCATAGCGGATGCCGTCCGTTGATTTGGCGGTCACCGTGACCGTATCGCCCTCTTGTTCAAGCTCGATCACGATCCTGTCGTCCGCGATGCTGGCCTGTGAGACGGCGTTGTGATGCCAAACTCCTTCAAACCGGCAGAGAGACCAGCCCCTTGATTGATTTACCGATTTGGCCATTTTCCCATAACACTAGCCGGCGCACGGAGCGACGCGTTTGCCGGCAATGGAGCCCCAGGCCCCGGCAGAGTTCACGAAGGTACCCTCCAGGCGTTGTCCCTCGCCGGCGAACAGAAGGCTGTCTTCCTGATAGCCCCCTTGAAATTCCCACCGGAGATACACGCTGTCGCCCAGGACGACGATTTTCGTCGGCCGTGGTTGGGAGGAGCCGGGCGCCTCCGGGGGATCGAACCGCATCATCATCTTGTGCTCCTGATGATTCTTGTGGTTATGGACCACCCATTGCCAGGTCCCGCACAGGCGGGCCAGCGCTTTCTTCTCCAGGCGTTTCTCTCCCCAAGTCTGGAGCTTGACCCATTCCGCCCTGACCTGCTGCTCGGCCAGGCTCTCGGCTCGGATCGCCGACGCGACTGTCTGTGCGGAGAGGACAGGAAGCAGGCGACTCGCAATGTAGAGAGAGGCCTGAGCTTCTTTGTCGGAGGGTTCTGCGCGTCCGGCTCCTGCAGGATTGGTCTGGCCCCAGAACTCGTAAAGCCGGCGCAGAATCCCGCCAGGGCCTTCCCGCTCCGCAAGCGCGACCCAGGATGAATCCGGTCCGGTAAGACGGGGGTACGCCCGATCGAGGTAGGCGGCATAGGCCGGATCGAGCCCGGACAGAAGGACATCGGTCTTGTGATGGTTCCCGAATTCGCTCAGCACCTCGGCGAGCTTGAGGACCTGACGAAGTGAGTCCCGACCCGCCAGCAGCCATCGCTTGTGGGACTCACTCAGGCTCAGCACGGTTCGAAGTTTCGGAAGATCAGGGCCGTCGGCGGCCTCTTTGAGAAGCCTAGCTAACCGCCAGGCCGCCAGTTCACCGGTCAGGCGAACGGCTGCTCCGCTGAGCTCATCGGCCGCGACCGGCGAGGACCTGCCCGCACCTGTGCCGCTCTGCGCCGTCGCGGACAGCGCCGATGCGAGTTCCTTGCTGTCGGCCAGTCTCAGCAATGAAATCAGCCGAGACGAAAACACCGCCAGCGCCTCCGCCTCCGAACCGATCGAGGCGAGCTGCGCGTCGGTCTTCTGGAGGATATCGGGGAAGAGAGCCTCCTCAGCGGCAGCCGTCCGTGGCATGAGTGGCAGGCAGGCAATCAGCAGCAGCAACAGCGAACACGTCAGGCGTATCTGTCCAGCCGAACAGCTCACGGTCGTCGGAAGCAGTCGCTCAGGAAGGCGACGGTCATTTCCCAGGCTTCATGAGCAGCCTCAGGACGGTAGGTGTCCTTGCGGGTCTCATTGCAGAAGGCGTGCGGGGCGTTGTCGTACACCTTGACCTGCACGTGTTTGCCGTATTCCTTGGCGGCCTCGCGCAGTTGGTCAACCTCCGCGGGCGTGACCCAGTCGTCGGCTCCGGCCTGATGATAGAGGAGAGGACAGGGCAGGTCCTTGAGCAGACTCGGCGGAGCGATCATTTTTCCGTAAAACGCGACTGCGGCCCGCAATCGCTTGCGCTGGCACGCGAACCGCAGGGCTAACGATCCCCCCATGCCAAAGCCGATCACCCCATAGATATTGCGCTTGACCGCATCGCGGGTGTTGAGGAACTCGCAGCACGAATTGAGGTCCTGGAGCAGCCCGGCCTCGATATTCCGGCTCATCAGGGCTGCGGCCACTTCGGCGTTGGCCGTCACCATGCCGCCCTGTCTGGCATACAGGTTGGGGACCAGCACCACATAGCCCTCGCAAGCGAGGCGGTACGCCAGGTCCTTCATCTGCACGTTCAAGCCCCACCACTCGTGGAGAAGGAGAAGACCGGGGAAGGTGTCTTTCTGTTGTGGCCAAAACTGCAGCCCCTCCACCAGCACGTGTTTTGACATGCGAGTTCTGGCGTAGGGATCGGTGGCTTCATCGGACATGGTGGGAATGGGCACGCCGCTCGGGAACCGGACGACTCCGGTGCCGATCTGATCCAGTGAAAACGGGGTCACGCGTTCGGTCATATTCCCCTTTCCGAGCCGTAAAAACAGAGGGTTCCGGCAGGAGGACCGTACTATATCGGCCGGTTCATTTCCTTGTCAATTCAGCCGCGCGGTTGACCAAGTCACGAGGCCAGGCTAGAATTGGCCGTGGTGGCTCTAGGGATGGTTCTCAGCGTTCCGCTGCAGGAAGCTTGAGGAGAGGAGGAGACTGTGGGCAATAAGTTGTACGTCGGAAGTTTGGCGTATTCCGTGACAGATCAGCAGCTCCACGATTTGTTCGCACAGCATGGGTCGGTCATTTCCGCCAAGGTCATCCACGATCGGTATACCGGCCAGTCCCGTGGCTTCGGCTTTGTCGAGATGGCGACATCCGAAGAGGCGCAGAAAGCGATTGCCGCACTGAATGGAATGCAGTACGAAGGCAGATCTCTCGTGGTCAATGAAGCACGACCGCAGGAGAAGCGGGAACGCTCCTGGGGCGGCGGTGGCGGCGCCGGGGGCGGCGACCGCGGCGGCGGGCGCTACTAGCTACACGCCACAACTCTCTACATCCAAGTCTAGGCCTCAGCCACGATATGGGTGTCGGTCTCTTCCACCCCGTCTATCGTGTGCACCTTGGTGATCACCAAGTCTGACAGCGCCTTTTCATCTGCCACGTCCACAAAGCTGAAGATGTCGGGCTGTCCGAAGCAGGAATGAGCCTGCTCCACACCCGGCGTTTTCTTGAGCGCTTTGATCACATCCTTCGTTTTACCTGCTTTCACTTTGATGAGAATGTAGGCCCTGGTCGCCATGCATACCCCCCTATTACGTCCCTAGGTTCAATCGGTTAACTGCCTGAAAAGACTAAATGACACCGGTGCCGAACGCAAGAGGGAAAGTCGGCTTCCGCTGTCACAGCATCTCGCGGCGTTTCGCGGCATACACGGCATGGAGATCCTGCCCTTTGGCGGCGAGCCGGTCACGCGCGGTCCGAAAGGTCCGCGCCAGCAAGTCGATGTCCTGCCGGCCGATGTTGTAAGGGCGCAGTCCCTCCTCGAGATTGATCTGGTCCCACACCGGCCGGCCTTCCAGGTATTCGAGCACCGCTTCCAATGAATCGGAATCCCATCCATCGGCCCGGAAGGCGGCGATGCGTGAGACCGCTGTCTTCCCCCATTTGGCGGTCAGCGCGTCGGTCAAGAGTTGCTGGACGGCCGGGTGCTGGCTCTTCGTCAGAGCGGCTTGAGACTGGATCAAGGTCTTGATCAAGCGGTCGGCCTCCGGCGTGGACTCCGGCGGCAACGAGCCGGCATCGTCGAAGGCTGCGAGCAACGCCATGATCGTGCGGACCTGCTGACGGGAGGCCCGAGTCGGAGTTCCTGTCTGTCCGGACGATTGAGGCACGGTCGGCTTCATGCCGCCCGGCGCGAACACTTCATTCGCGTTACTGAACGACCCACCGGGCGTGGGCCCGCCGCTGAGGACGTACAGCAGGCCGTTCACGACGGCAGAGCCGAGCCCGTGTCGGCCGGTCGGCATGGGAGACATCGTCTGCCACCGATCGAGGTCCGGCAGGTAGGCTTCATTCGTCCGGAATGTCCCTTCGGGAGCTTCCCCACCGAGCACATAGATCGTGCCGTGAATGACGCCGGCCGTGATCCCGCTCCGGGGTGTCGGAAGATCAGCCACGCGAGTCCAGCGGTTGGCGGCAGGATCATACGCCTCGGTCACGGAGAGATTCCGGCCGTAGTCCCGATTGAGCCGGCCTGCGATCGCATAGATACGCTGTCCAACGGCAGCGACCGCCAGATGATCGCGCGGCGTGGGCAACGGCGCGAGCGTGCGCCAGGTGTTGCTGGCCGGATCGTACACCTCCACGGCCGCCGAATTGCCCTTTCCGTCGTACCCGCCGATGGCGTAGAGCTTCCCATCCAGCTCCGCTACGGCCAGGGCTCCGCGGCCGGTCGGCATGGGGGCGCGCTCTGTCCAGGAATTGGCTGCCGAATCGTACGCATACACACCGGCGACGGGCTGCCAGACCGAAAAGAATGATTGCGTAAAGCCGCCGATGACGTACAGGCGGTCACCGACGGCCGCGGCGCCAGCATGGTGCAGGCCGACCGGCAGCGGCGATTTTACTGTCCATCGATCCGCGGACGGATCGTACTCCTCGACCGCGTCGGAGATGGTCAGGTCCTTCAGATTCCGCAACGTCGGCTCGCTGAACCCCCCGATGACGTAAATCTTGCCGCCAACCGCCGCAGCGACCACCTCCGTGCGCTTGGTCGGGGCGGGGGCTTTCGCGGTCCAGGTTCCGCCGGTGGGCGTTGTAGCGGCAGCGAATGCTGGCTGGGCCTCCGCCAGGCGTGGCTCCGGGTACACGCCGATCGCCATTGCGGTTGGTCCCATTAGGCTGAGGCTCAGGCTGAGGTTGAGGAGCAGAAGGCTTCGGAAACCGGTGAGCCGAACAAGCATGCCGGAATTATACACACCTGCTCCGGTCTCTGCAGCACCATAGAATCATCTATTGTCGGCTATACGCTTCAGACCTCATCGCTGCAGGAGTGCTTGAAGCCGCTCGGATTCCTGGATGACAAGACCTCCAAGGGCTCGCTGGATACGGTGCATTTCCCGAAAGCCGTTGATCGCATAGATGGCGGTTGCTATCTGACCGAGACCAAGCAAGACACCAACGGTCAGAATGGCAAGCAGCTCATTGCTCATGCTGCATCCTCCTTCTTTCCAAGGATTGCTTCCTCAGTATAGAACAGGCCATGGATTTGTCAATCGGCCGGCTTGAGCTGATGCCTGCATCGCTTCCTTTGGTAATGTGCCGCAGCGCCATTGCGAAAACGACGGCCCCTGCCCATCATTGCTTACCCTTACCGTGTCCTTTCACTCTTCCTTTCCCGCCCTTGACAGGATAGGATAAGGGCTCTATTCTTACAGTAAGAAAGTAAGCATGCCCACCAAACTCAAAAAGGAGGGGAGAAGTATGCCGGCAGTCCGGATCGGGCCGAAGCACCAAGTTACTATTCCCAAAGAGGTCTTCAAAGCCTTGCAGTTGCGCGAAGGCGACTTTTTGGATGCGAGCGCCCAGGCTGGCCGCATTGTCCTTACCCCATTGCAGCTAGCGGCCAAGGCACCAGCGCCTCGCTTGACCCCTGCCGAACAGCGGACGCTCATCCGGGCAAGGGCCAAGATCGAGCGCATCCGACAGGATCTCCTCACGGCCAAGGGGGTCACCGATGAGGAAGCGGCGGTGGCTGCCAAGGCCGGGCTCATTGACCCTGGCCAGCAGTATTGGTGGACCGAAGTCTGGCAGAAGGGGGAGCGGCTGGCTGAGGCTGACCATCAGGCTGGACGGATCCTCGGGCCGTATGCCACGGTCGAAGCCTTCAAGGAAGACATGAAAAAACGGCATCGGGCCCACGTATGAAGCTCCAGCCCACGGAGCGCTTCGCCAAAGACTACGAACGCCTGCCCCAGTACCTCCAACATCGTGTGGATAAGGCGCTGGGGCTTTTGCTTGAAAACCCCCGCCATCCCTCCCTCCAGATCAAAAAGATCAAAGGCTATGAAAACCGATGGGAAGGCCGGGTAACCCTTCACTATCGCTTTACTTTCACCCTCAAAGAGGACACCTATGTGCTGCTTCGCGTGGGAACCCATGATCTCCTCAAATAACCCAGGGCCCTAGAAGCATCGCAGTGGCGCCTATGACTACGTCCGTTGATAAAACGACAGACCCTGCCTATAATCGCGCCGCGTCTTCGACGAAATGCAAAATAAAAATGCAAAAGTGCAGAGAATGAGTGTCTCAACGCCCCCGGGGGAGTTGTGCTCGCCAAGGTGCTGAGCGCCACGCTGGTTGGGCTGGAAGCCCATCTCGTCGAGGTCGAGGTGGACATCGGCGGCGGCCTGCCCCAGTTTTCCGTGGTGGGACTGCCGGACACCACGGTTCGCGAAAGCCGAGACCGGGTCCGCGCCGCGCTGAAGAACACCGGCTTTGCCTTTCCGGTGAAGAAAATCATGGTCAATCTGGCGCCGGCCGATCTCAAAAAGGAAGGATCGGGCTTCGATCTGGCGATGGCCGTGGCTATTCTCGTCGCGGAAGAAGTGGTGTCTGCAGACGCCGTGGCGGGAAAGGTCCTGATTGGCGAACTGTCACTCGATGGGCGACTCAAGCCGGTGCCGGGGGCGCTCTCGATCGGTATGACATGCGGGAAGAGCCATGCCCTGCTCCTTCCGGCCGAGAACGCGGCGGAAGCGGCGATCATCGAGGAGGTCACCGCCTATCCGATGCGCACGCTGCCCGAGGCGGTCGAATTTCTGATCGGGCGTCAGGCCGTCGAGGCGGCGTCCGTTGATCGTGACACGCTCTTCGCCGCGCAGAGAGTGGAAGACGAAGACTTTGCCGACGTCAAAGGGCAGGAACATGCCAAACGGGCTCTGGAGGTGGCGGCGGCAGGAGGGCACAATGTCCTGATGATCGGGCCGCCGGGGTCCGGGAAGACCATGCTGGCCCGTCGCCTGCCGGGCATTTTGCCGCCGATGCACCCGGACGAGGCGATCGAGACCACGCGGGTGCACAGTGTGGCGGGCTTGTTGAGCCAAGGACAGCCGTTGATCACCACGCGGCCGTTCCGGGCTCCCCATCACAGCATCTCTGATGCCGGGCTGATCGGCGGGGGGACGATCCCGCGCCCCGGCGAAGTCTCGCTGGCCCATCACGGAGTTCTCTTTCTCGATGAAATTCCGGAATTCAAGCGACACGTCCTCGATGGCCTCAGGCAGCCGATGGAAGACGGCACCGTCGTCCTCACACGGATCAGCGCCTCGCTGCGGTATCCGGCTCGGTTCATGCTGGTCGCGGCGATGAACCCCTGTCCGTGCGGATTTTACGGCGACCGGACACGGGAATGTCTCTGCACGCCCCATCAAATCCGAAAGTACCGGTCCCGCGTGTCAGGGCCTCTGATGGACCGGGTGGACATTCATCTTGAGGTGCCTCCGGTGGCGGTCCGGGAACTGAGCAAAGACAGACCCGAGGAAGCGTCCGCAGCCGTCCGAACCCGTGTCGCGGCCGCGCGGAGGCGGCAAGCGGTTCGCTACGCCAAAGAGCGGCTCTATAGCAACGCGCAGTTGAAACCTCGGCATATCAAGAAGTATTGTACGGTCGAGCCGGCGGGACAGGAACTGATCGAGCAGGCCATGGCCCGGCTGGGGCTCTCCGCGAGAGCGTACGGGCGTATCCTGCGTGTGGCACGGACGATCGCGGACCTGGCGGGCTCCGACCGGATCGAGCCGGCCCATGTGGCGGAGGCGATCCAATATCGCTCCCTCGACCGGCGCGGCGAGCTGTAACGGCGCGGTCACATAGAGCCGATCAAAATATACACCGGATGTTCCGGGCAAGGGGACATTCGATCCGACCTCGACCATGCCACGATTGGCGAAAGGGAAATCCGGTCACTCCTACCATGGTGAATCCCACCATAGTTCCTGCATCGAATTGGGAAGAAGCCTGTGCCTCTCGGAGCGTCTGTGTCAAGATTGGCCATGTTGATCAAACGGTTGAGATGGCTAGCCCGTTGAATCCCCTTCAGCGAAGGCTTTTCCTCCTATCACATAAAGAGGCAGCCTTTATAATCTAGCAATTCATGTGGTCAGGCCGTCGCCGGCCATCCAATAAAGGCTCTTCCTCACGGCTGCACAAGAATCACCCTTTGTAATCTAACAATTCAAATGATCAGATCATTGGAGCCCGTGTAGAGAAGGCTTTCCCCGCCGTACCCCAAAGGGCACCCTTTGCAATCAAGCAGTTCATGTGGTGAGGTCATTGAGCTGCTTTCCAGGTATGGATTCTGCTCTATACAACCTCTGCAAGGGGCTCGTCTGAAGGTACCACCGGTGCGTGAACGTAACGGGGCACCTCTCGCCACATGGTGGAGCGAGCGCGATGGATCTTGAGCGCCGTAGGACGGAATGGCAGGTGCTGAAGGGACTCTGCCGCGGTCTGACCGACCCGCTGTGGGATGAGCTGTGGCGTGAAGCACTCGGGGTTCATCCAGACTGCTTCACTCAGACCGATCTGCGGGAGGCCTTCAAGACCCTGCATGTCCTCCACCGCCTAGAGAGGAGCACTCCTGAAGATTTCCCCGGCATCCTTCAACAGCAGCTTGAGGCTGCCGGGTTAGGCGGATTCAATTGGCACAGTCTTTTCACACCGTCTCCCTCGGACCCGGACATCCGCGACCTCCGGGAGAGGATCAAGAGCTTGGGTCAACGGCGTCACTAGCCTATGCGAACGCTGATCTCGATCCCCATTATCCACACAGAACGCGATATGGGATCACTGCTTGAGAAGGTCAAGCAGGAGTATGTGCAACGGTACGGTTCAGCGAAGTGGGAAGAGCATCTGAAGTCGATTGACGAGGTCTGGACCGGGATTCGCCGGATGATCGAAGCCCTGGACCTACCCTATACGACCGTCCGCCTGTATCAGGATGGGTTACCTGACTGTGGACGAGAAGCAGAAATAGTCAAGGAGGTTGCTGCCCAGGGGAGCAAGAATCATCAACTCCTTCTGGAACTCATGGAGAGGGGGGCGATGTTGATGGGCACTGAAGACCCCGAACTTCTTCTCCAAGAATACCATCTCCTTCATGGCGCGTTCGGACTAGGCATGTCTCCAGAAATGGATCCTGCGAAGCTACTGCGAGAGGAGCGAAGCCGGAACCTGCTGGTCGAACGGGACCGCTACATCGCGAGGCGGATCAATTCTACCCTGTTGTCGGGAGAGATCGGCCTGCTCTTTCTAGGCGTGGCCCACTCCGTAGAACAATTGCTGGACACCGATATTCTCGTGAGAAACCTTCTGCCCGCACTCCGGGCGGGGGAGCAGCCTCCGGACAAAGAAGGCTAAAGGCATGAACCCTCCCAGGACAGTGGTTCCACCCGAGATCCTCATTGTGGATGATTTGGAAGAGGTCCGCCGGGTCCTTTCCAAGCTTCTCCAGGCGGAGGGCTTTGCGCCTGTCGTGGCTGCGAGCGGGAAGGAGGCCCTCACCAGCATTCGACAACGGTCGCCCGATGTGGTGCTCCTGGATGTCAGGATGCCGGATATGGATGGCTTAACGGTCCTGACACAGATCAAAGCGTATGATGGGAACCTTCCCGTCATCATGATCACGGGGTACGGGAGTACGCAGGATGCAGTCCGGGCGGTCAAAGCCGGTGCCTACGATTACTTGACCAAGCCTTTCAACAACGACGATGTCATCTTGACCGTGCGCCGTGCCTTACAGGAGAGAGCGTTGAGGTGCCAGGTTCGGCAACTCCGCGAAGACGTGCAGGAAGTCATCCCGCTATCCGAAAGTATGGGAAGGGGCAGCGCCATTCAGCGCGTCGTCGCCCAGGTAGCCTGTGTCGCCGAGACGGACTTCTCTGTCTTGATCACCGGTGAGACCGGAACGGGCAAGGAGCTGGTGGCCCGGGCGATTCATAGCGGGTCCCCTCGGTCTGGCAAGGCATTCGTCACGGTGGACTGCGGGGCCATTCCGGAATCGCTCATTGAGAGCGAGCTCTTCGGGCACGAGAGGGGAGCCTTCACAGGCGCGGACCGGGCCAAGGCGGGGGCATTCGAGTTGTCCTCAGGGGGAACGGTGTTCCTCGACGAAATCGGCAATCTCCCGATGCCGATGCAGGGAAAGCTCCTGCGGGCTCTCGAGGGAAGACGCATCCATCGAATTGGGAGCACGAAGACCGTCGCGGTGGATCTCCGGGTGGTGGCGGCAACGAACGCGGATCTTCCAACTATGGTGGAACAGCGTGCATTCCGCCGGGACCTGTATCACCGGCTCGCGGAGTTTGCGATCCAGATACCCCCATTGCGGGAACGAAAAGAGGACCTGGTGTTTCTGGTCAAGCGTTTCCTGGATCTCACAAGCCAGGAATTGGGCAAGAGCGTCCGAAGCGTCTCGGGACCCGCTTGGGAGATGATCCAGACGTATGACTGGCCTGGAAACGTTCGTGAATTGCGCAATGCGTTGCGTTGCGCGGTGCTGCTGACCAATGATCATGGGAGCATTATGCCGGAGCACTTACGGACGAGTGACCCGATGGCTCCGGGGCACCGCAGCGGTGGATACGCTGATAGCGAACGACCGCCTTGTGACAGACATGTGTCGCTGAAAGAGGCAGTGCGACAGGCCCTGAGGCAGGTGGAGCGTGTGCTGTTAATCCAGGCCCTGCGACAGGCCAAGGGCAATAAGGCACAAGCCGCCCGGCTTTTGGAGATCGATTACAAGACCATCCATACGAAGCTCAAAGGCTACGGTATTGCTACCAGGGTGGGATGGGACCCCGTCTCGGAAGAGGCCGCCCCCGCACCCACGAATCAACACGGAGGAGGATAACACATGGCCACCAAGAAAGGGGCAGTGGATTTTGAGGAGGGAAAACGCCGGCTCGAAGAGATCGGTCGTAGGGTTGGGAACCTGTTCGGGAAGCCTGCGGGACCTCGTTGCGAGGGGGAGGTGAAGGAGGGGGTGACGGGGTTTCTCGGCGGGCTTGGAACCCTGATCGAACAGTTAGGTGAGTTGGCAGCGAAAGCGGAGGAGGCGGGAGGAGAGATGACCCAGACCGGTGAATTCGGCATCGGATCGGAGAAACGGCTCCGTGGGGTGTACGGGTTTACGGTCAAGACGGGTCTGGGTAAGAAGGGCCTCACGGTGGAGCCTTTCGGGAACATCAGCAAAGAAGAGGAGAGTGGGAGAGTAGTGGTGAAAGAGATCCGGGAGCCGATGACGGACCTCTTCGATGAACAGGACCACATCCTGATTGTCGCCGAGCTGCCGGGGATCGTCCAGGAGGACATCAGACTGGAACTGCGGGACGACATCCTCACGCTGGCGGCCGAGCGAGGTGAGAAAAAATACCGGAAAGAGGTGCTGTTGCCGGCAAGCTTTGCGCCCGGGCAGATGAGTTATACGTGCCGTAACGGCATTCTGGAGATCACACTCGCAAAGAGTGCTGAGTGATACAAGCCCCATAACTCAGCACTCACCACTCATAACTGGGTACAGAGATGGACAAACCTGAAGACGGCACCCTGCGGCTGAAAGTGAGCGAGGCGCTTGGCAAAGACGTGGGCCGGGTGCTGGCCCGGATGGATCCGGCCGATATCAAGGCCTTGGGGGCCGAGATCGGGGACATCGTGGAGATCTCCGGAAAGCGCAGCACGGTCTGCAAGGTCATGCCGGCGTACAAGGAAGCGCGGGCTGGAGCCAGAGTCCAATTGGATGGACTCTCGCGTGGTAATGCGGGAGTGGCGTTGGACGAGGTGGTGTCCGTGCGGAAGGTGGTCGCCCAACCCGCTCAGCGGATCGCCCTCTCACCCGTCTCCGTCAGCCCGTCTGACCGGGATATGAAATATCTTGAGACCCGGCTCGACGGCCTGCCGGTGGTGGAAGGAGATCGGATCCGGGCCACATTATTCGGTAGTCGATACATTGACTTCGTCGTTCGGTCAACTGTTCCTCAAGGACCGGTGCTGATCACGCCCCCCACCTATCTCACGGTGGGTCCCGCACGCGCAGAGTCCGAGAACCAAAAAGCGGGGCGCCCAACCCTCTCCTACGAGGATATCGGCGGACTCACAGGGGCCATTCAAAAGATCCGCGAGATGGTGGAACTGCCGCTCCGTTACCCGCAGATCTTTGAGAAGCTGGGGATTGAGGCGCCCAGGGGGGTGCTTCTGCACGGTCCCCCGGGGACGGGCAAAACGCTCCTGGCCCGGGCGGTGGCCAATGAGACGGACGCCTACTTTACCCATATCAGCGGGCCCGAGATCATCGGCAAGTTTTATGGGGAGTCTGAGGCCAAATTGAGATCGGTCTTCGAGGATGCCCAGCGCCACGCTCCCAGCATCCTTTTTATTGACGAGATCGATGCCATTGCTCCCAAGCGCGAGGAGTTGGGCGGGGAAAAGCAGGTCGAGCGAAGGGTCGTGGCTCAACTTCTGGCGCTGATGGACGGGTTAGAGGGCCGGGGCAAGGTCATCGTCATTGCCGCGACGAACCTGCCGAACCTGCTTGATCCAGCCCTCCGACGCCCGGGCCGCTTCGACCGGGAAATCGTCATTCCCATTCCAGACCGTCGCGGCCGCCAGGAGATCCTGGAGATCCATAGCCGTGGGATGCCATTGGCCAAGGATGTCGATGTGGCCCACTTGGCCGAGATTACGCATGGGTTCGTCGGCGCTGATTTGGAAGCGCTCTGTCGCGAAGCGGCCATGACCTGCCTGCGGCGGATCTTACCGGACTTTGACTTTGCCCAGGCCATGGTCCCGTACGACGTCCTGATGAAACTTGAGCTCTGCATGGAGGATTTCCTGACTGCGTTGCGCGAGGTGGAGCCCTCGGCCCTGCGTGAGGTGTTTGTCGAAGTCCCCAGCACCACCTGGGAAGATGTAGGAGGGCTGGAGGAGGTGAAGCGCCTGTTGCGCGAGGCCGTGGAGTGGCCCCTGAAGTACCGAGAGCTGTTCGAGACGGCGCATGTGAAGCCGCCTAAGGGCATCCTGCTGTCCGGCCCCCCTGGGTGCGGCAAGACGCTGCTGGCCCAAGCGGTGGCCAGCGAGACTCAGGTGAATTTTATCTCGGTGAAAGGGCCAGCGCTTCTGTCGAAGTATGTCGGAGAGTCCGAACGAGCGGTGCGGGAAGTCTTCCGAAAGGCCAAGCAGGCCGCTCCTTGTCTTGTGTTCTTCGACGAGATTGACGCCTTGCTCCCGAGGCGGTCCGGTGGCGTCTCAGACTCCCACGTCAGCGAGCGAGTCGTCGGCCAGTTCCTAGCGGAGCTGGATGGGGTAGAGAAGCTCGCCGGCGTGGTGGTCTTAGCGGCCACGAATCGGCCAGACATCATTGACCCGGCCCTGTTGCGCCCGGGACGCTTTGACGCGGTGGTGGAGATTCCTCTGCCTGATGAACGGGAACGCCTGGCGATACTTCAAGTGCATGTGCGCGGTAAACCCTTGGCCAAGGATGTTCGCCTAGACGCCGTGGCCACCAAAACTGACGGTCTGACAGGCGCCGATCTCGCCGCAATCTGTCAGCGGGCGGCCTTGAACGCTATTCGGGAACTGATACAGGGGCAAGGGGGGCACCCGTTGCATCCGCAAGAGCAACGGGTCCCCGGCAAGGGGCAATCGGCTCCCCTCTCGCCCATGGCCCCTAGCCTCTCGCCTCAGATCATGCAGCGGCACGTCGAGGCAGCGCTGAAAGAGATCAGACGATGAGCTCCTCGTACGAGGAAAAAGCTGACCCGGTCATCTATCTCTACTGTCTGGCGCGGCCGGAGTGCCTCTCGGTCGTCAAGAGTCTGGCTGAGCAGGGTGCGCCCGGCGTCGATGAGCGGCACCCTATTTCCCTGCTACAGCAAGATGAGCTGGTGGCGGTCATCGGGGAGGTGAACCTCAGTGAATTTAGTGACCAGAACCTGCAAGCATTGGACTGGGTGGCTCCCCGGGCCTGCCGGCATGAGGTTGTTGTGGAAACGATCATGGGCGCCTCGCCGGTCTTGCCAGTGAAATTCGGCACGATCTTTCGCTCCCCGACGAGCCTCATTGAACTTCTGACCCAGCATGGGGATATCATCTCGCGGTTTCTGGAGAAGCTGCGCGACAAAGCGGAGTGGAGCGTCAAGGGCTACCTCGGTGAAGGTGTAGCCCGGCGGAAAGTGGCGGCCGCGGACCCGGCCATTCAGTCCAGACTTGCAACGCTATCCCCGTCGCCAGGGGCGCGATACTTTCAGCAGAAGCAGATAGATGGGATGGTTGAGGTGGCGCTGCGCGTGTGGGCGGGACGTCTGACCCGCGACATCCACGAGGCTCTTGCTGCCCATGCTGTGGAGGCAACCGAATTAGGGTTCCTGTCTAGCGCCGCCACTGGGCACCCCGAGCGCATGATTTTCAATGGCAGCTTTCTGGTGACCCATGCTGCCCTGCCCGACTTCCGCGCCGCCCTTTCCTCGTTCAGCATTCAGCATTCAGCATTCGGCGTGACATTCGAGCTACGGGGTCCGTGGCCACCTTACAATTTCTGCCCAAACCTTACAGGCGACCACCCACTCAAACTTCTTCGAGAACGCGCGATGGATTGATCGTGCTACGACAGGTGAGCCGCTTGTCCACAAATCGGGTGGCTCCTCCATAGCCATCCCTACCTAATATTCGCGTTTAGCTCTCAGCTATCAGCACTCTCAATCAGCATTTAGCCATCAGCTTCCATCGGTCAAACTGTCTCTTAACCCATGATTTTTGCTCAACGGTGACCCGTGACCGCTGAATGCTCACCCTGATTTCACTCCGAGCGTGCACGGCTTTTGCTTTCTTCTCCGCGTTAAGGGTCCTTGTGAATCCAGCAAGACAACAAGGCAGGGTTTGGCTGCCGCTATTCGCGTTCAGCCTGACGATTGGTGCCTGCTCGGGTCTGCCTAAGGGGTTGGCAGACTTCGATGTGGGGATCAAGCAACGAGGGATGGGATCCTGGTACGGCGCCGAGTTGGACGGCCACGTCACCGCCAGCGGGGAAATTTACGACATGAAAGCATTGACCGGTGCTCATCGGACGCTCCCGCCAGGGACTGCGGTGAAGGTGACGAATGCAGAAAATGGGAAGCAGGTCCGGGTGCGCATCAACGACCGCGGGCCCTATGTGGGTGGGCGGATTATTGACCTGTCCTACGCGGCAGCGCGGGAGCTGCAGATGGTGCAGGCCGGCATTGCGCCGGTTCAGTTGGAGGTGGTCGGGGATCAGGCGTCGGAGCCCCGTCTTTCCGTTGACCAGTTCGCACTGGCTATGGACGCCCTTGCATTGGGGGGAGATGGTGTCAAATTAACTGACCCCGGGCTCATCCACGCTCAGGATCGGAGGCTTTATATCCATCCCAGCGATGTCCTCCTCCGTCGACGCGCAGTAGTGTTGCGCATAGGTACCCGACCACCCTTGTAATCAACTCATATCCCCTTTCGTCCACAGTGTCCACAGGATATGCCTCCGCGAATCTGGAATCTCCGCCATAGCTGAGTCTCCACGAACGCAGCATTCAGCCATTAGCGTTCAGCCGTCAGCCTCTTGCAGCGGTCAGCCGCTGTTTTTGGAAATGCTAGGCCGGTACCCCTATCTCCTTGTCTTTGCTGAAAGCTGACAGTTGAGCGCTGCACGCTTCCCCTGCTGGACACTGTGGAGCTGGGCGATCGTGGGTGTCACTGCGTGTTTGCACGGTATTTGCAGCTTCCTTGGTGAGACTGGGATGACCCCATTCCGTCTTTGTCGTAGGCATCAACATCAGGGGTGAAAGGGGGTGAATGCAGATGGCGAAGGTGCAAAAGTCAATGGACTCTTCGAGTTTGGCGGAGGTGGTGGACCGGATCCTGGAAAAAGGGATCGTCATTGACGCCTGGGTCAAGGTGTCCTTGGTCGGGATCGAGCTGCTCTCGATCGAGGCGCGTGTCGTGATCGCGTCAGTTGAGACCTATCTCAAGTACGCGGAGGCGATCGGTCTCACAGCCAGCGCAGCCGCTCCAGCGTAAGGATCCACACGGAGGTGATCCTCCTGCCGGGAGGGGCCAACACCCGCAAAGCGGGTACCCGGGCCCCTCACCGGTCTGGGGACCGACAAATGAGGCAATCATGCAATTGACGCCTCGCTGAAAGGAGAGAGAATTCTCATGGGTAACTTAACAGACCACATGGAAGCGCTGGCGCAGGACATTCTCGCCTCGACGCGCGAGCGCAAGTCGGCCCTCTTTAACATCAAAGCACACACCAGCAGTCTGCTGTCCGCGTTCGACCGGGAGCGTGCGGCGGCGGTCGAAGCCTGGAAGACCGCTGTGTCCGCTGGCTGTCGAGCCAGAGCCGCCGAGTTTCGGATGCGAGCAGCCGACGTCAAGAAGATGCGCCAGGGGTTTCGCCGAGCCCATGACCGGATGAGGCGCGATCTTCAGCAAAAGCTCACCCAGACGAAGAACGGCATTGCGTCTTACGTGGCATCCCATTTCGCTGATTGCGCCAGAGTCCGGAGCCGCGTGGCCAAAGAGCATAACCGTATGGCCAAGGAGCAGCGCGCCGAGTTGGCCAGAGACCGCCGCGCCCGCTTCCAGGCGGTGGCCAAGTTCATCATGGAGACTCGAGACCGCCTGGGCCAGTTCAGGGAAGACGTCCGGGACGCTCATCAGGTCTGGAAGAACCTATTGTTCGCCCAAACCCGCGGGGCGGCTCCAGACTCGATTCCAGGACCTTTCACAAAGCATGAAGAAATGCGGAGGGCCAAGGAGCGCACACAGGCTGAAGCGGTCCGCCAGCGGAAGGCTGAAGAGGAACAGCGGGCCAAACAGGCGCGGGCGGAGAAGTTTAGTGATCAGGAGAAGGTGCTCCGCATTATCCAGGACAGGCCTGACGGGATCTCCACATCCAGGATTAGCGAGATTCTGGGGCTTCCCGCGTCAGTGGTAGGGCGCATCGCCGCTGATTTGGTGGTGGAGAGAAAGGTCCGGAAGGATGGAACATCGAGGCTCTATTTTCCGGTCAGAGGGAGCCGCTCGACATGACAGCGGCGGTGGGACGAGGTGGAACGGCAGTGGACTCCGAAAGAACGATAGAAGCCTGAGGTGTCAGATGCGGTGCCGACGATGCCAAGGGCTGATGGTGGAGGACTGCTTCCTGGTTCTGGGCGACGCGAGGGGGCATCTGTGGCTCCGCGGGTGGCGCTGCGTGAACTGCGGAGAGGTCATTGAGCCCGGCATCGCGCGTCATCGGAGGTCCCAGCGCTCTCGGGGCGCTCCACTGAGAGAGAGTGTCTTGAGGCTTACTCAGGACTGACGCCGGTGGTGCGCGATTTTTATGAGCGATTCGACATGGTCGCTGATTGAGGAGCCGGGGCTATGAGAGAAGAAGAAGAATTGACGGTCCTGACGTTGCAGAAGAAACCTGATTTCGTCGAGACGCCCTATATCCAAAGCATCACGAAACGAGCACTCGACTATATCAGGGCAGGGTATCCGGTCCATTTCAGCGGGTCCGCCGGGACCGGGAAGACGGCTCTGGCGATGCACGTGGCCGCCATGGTGGGTCGGCAGGTCATCCTGATCCATGGCGATGACGAGTTTGGGAGCTCCGATCTCATCGGTGGCCAGTTGGGGTACCGATCAACCAAGGTGATTGATAATTACATTCACTCGGTCCTGAAAAAGGAGGAGAGCGTCTCCAAGCAGTGGGTGGATAACCGGCTGACGACAGCCTGCAAATACGGCTTCAGCCTCATTTACGACGAGTTCACCAGGTCTCGTCCCGAGGCCAACAACGTGCTGCTCTCCATCCTGGAAGAGCGGCTGCTCGAACTCCCCAGTGTGCATCTCGGCGAGGGCTACCTCCAGGTGCACCCCCACTTCAGCGCGATCTTTACCAGTAATCCGGAGGAGTACGCCGGGGTGCACAAGACCCAGGATGCGCTCATGGACCGGATGGTCACCATCAAATTGGACCACCATGACCTGGAGACCGAAGTGGCGATCACCCAAGCGAAATCGGGCCTCCCGTGGCGACAGGCGAAGGCGATCGTGGATATCGTGCGCGAGTTTCGCACACTTGGCGTCAATAACTCACGTCCCACGATCCGGGCTTGCATCATTCTCGCCCGCATCGTGGCGGCTCGGAAGGGCACCGTGGCTACGGGCGATCCAACGTTTCGAGAACTCTGTCATGATGTGCTGAACGCCGATTGCATCAAAGTGACGCGCGATGGTCAGACGGTAGGCCTTGAACGACTGGATGAGATCATCGAGAAGTGCTGTCCGCCCGCGCCTGCCCGCAGCCTGGCAGGCGGGCCCAAGCTCGTCAAGATCGCCGGGGAATCCCAGGGGCAGGCACAACCGATCGCCCGTCGCAGCCGGAAGCTTGCGAAAGCGGCAGGGAAAGTGGAGGTATCGCTCCATGGCAGATGAGCGACGAGGCGTCCAACAGATTCGCACACTGGCAGGACTGGTTGATGGCCGCCGCGCCAGGACCTCGGCTGGTGCCTTATTGGAATTGTCCATGCTGGAGCTGGAAAAAACACGACTCACGAAAGAGATTCAACGAGCGGACCGGCGGTGCGCCGAGATTCGGAGACGGCTGGCTGAAATTGACGCTAAGCAACACCGGCTCCAGCGTTTCGTGGAGAGGCCGCAGGGCGAAGCGCCGCAAAGCGAAGCGGTCGCTGCACCGCTCCCGATCCATACGGTGCCAGTGGACAAGCTGAAACGAAGGCGGCTGTCCTACTGAGCCCCTCACCCTAGCCCTCTCCCCGGGTACCCGTTGCTCTCCCCACTGCAACGGGTGATGGGGAGAGGAGACGGTGAGGGGGGAAGCTAAGGTAAGACAATGAGCATCCCGACTTCCCAGCGTGTGACCTCGTCGTTAAAAGGGGCGGCCTTCCAAACGGTGTGGGCCCGTGACAGCCGTGGGTTGGTTTAGAGGGGAATGAGGTGAAAGCGCACATGAAGCGCAAGGCCAATCACTGGGAAGCCAGCTACGTGTATGCGATCACCAACCGGGTCGAAAACCTTGTTTATGGGGATATCGGCATTGACGGCGCGGCCGTCTACGCCATTCCCCTTGGGCCTGTGGCGGCGGTGGTTAGCGACATCGCCGACAGGAGTATCCGGCCCGAGCGCAGCAAGCTCGCGGCACACCATGGCGTGGTCAAGCGGCTGATGGAGGAGCGCACTGTCCTGCCAGTGGCGTTTGGGACCATTGCTGACAGTCCCCAGGCGGTCCTGGGCATCCTGTCGGACAACCGAGAGGTCTTCGTCGAGCAACTGAATCGCGTGCAGGGGACGGTCGAAATGGGTCTCCGCGTCACCTGGGATGTGCCAAATATCTTTCAGTACTTTGTGACTCGGCATCAGGAGCTGGCGTCCTTGCGAGACAGCCTTCTAGGAAAACTGCGTGGCCCCTCCCATGAGGACAAAATTGAGCTGGGACGCTTGTTCGATCGTGTGTTGACGCAGGACCGCGAGACCCACACCGACAAGGTGGAGGAGGTCTTGCTGCCGCGATGTGTCGAGATCAAGCGCAATCCGCCACGGAACGAGCAGGAGGTGATGAACCTCGCCTGTCTAGTCAACAGGGATGCCCAGAAACGGTTTGAAGACGGCGTCTTTGAGGCAGCCAAGCTCTTCGACAACAACTTCGCCTTCGATTTCAACGGGCCTTGGGCCCCATATCATTTTGTCAGTGTCGCCTTGGAGGTGTGAAGGAGTGGGATGAGGCGACACGGCGAGGAGCGACGCGGTGTCCCCGCGTCTCCCCGTCTCCGCGTCGTCTGAGGTTCTCTTATGTTGCTGGTGGACGATCTGTTGCTAGCCCCGTTCACGAGCCTGCTATG
Source organism: uncultured Nitrospira sp. (assembly GCA_964478915.1). Taxonomy (GTDB): domain Bacteria; phylum Nitrospirota; class Nitrospiria; order Nitrospirales; family Nitrospiraceae; genus CAYJUM01. The sequence goes on along the minus strand of CAYZKG010000013.1, from coordinate 200 downwards.
GATCTTCAGGGAGCTCCACAAGGCGGTCCAGCAGGAAGTCGCCGGCGAGGCCGAAACGGTGACCAGATCGCTCAGCGAGCTGTACATGAAACTCGAGACTGGAGCGATGACGGAAGAGGAGTTTGCGGCTCAAGAAAAGCAGCTCCTTGACCGATTGGAGGCGATCCAGAACCGCGGCGAGGACGCCGACGAAGCAACCG
>CAYZKG010000012.1:0-33209 GCA_964478915.1 uncultured Nitrospira sp. | reverse complement strand
GTGTTGGGATAATCCTTTCCCACCCGCGTAAATGTTTCGATGACTTGTCCCATATCCATCCGGTAAAGGCCGCTTCCACGATGCCAATCCGACGCAAAGAGAATGGCAGATAACGCGCCACTCTCAAGCAACTCGAATTGAAACACATAGCTGTGAATAACTTGGTTGCATACAAAAAGGAGACTACGCTCTACATGAGACTCTCGCTCAAGTTTATAGTGCTTCTCAATTTGGGACGCATTCAACAGAGTAACTCGGGTGCCGGTGCTTGGGTAAACTGAGATCCGAATGGGCCTAGCCATCGTGGAGTCCGAAAGCCGTCGCGCATCGATTAACTTCCGAATGGAATAAAACCCAAGCATCAAAATACGCTCGACGCGAGCGAGGCTCGAATCCGCCCAACGACGCTGCTTCTGGCGCCGCCGGAGATCTACGCCTGAGCGAAGCAAATCCTCCTTCCAATAGGACGACTCCCCAATCACATGGCCTCCTAATAAGTGAACCGCTTAGGGTCCCGAGATACCCGGCGCGGTCTATCTCGGTCGAGATCGTCTGCTCCTACTGGAAACATTCACAATATCTGTCACTTGTGTGCCTGTGTCAAGGCGCCACCGGCCGGGATAGACGGCGAAGCCGGACGGTCTATTCTCACGAATGACGGCTACTGGCGAGGCTTCGGGTAGCCTTCCGTGGTCATCGCGTCTGCCACGTTCTGCTGATTGACGTGCGTACGGAGTAACGGAATACAGAAAGGTAGGAGTAGAGGGGAGGGTTTATCAGTGCCGTCGGTGTGTCAGCCAGTAGGTGATCGAGGCTCCGAGGACGCTGACAAGTGCACCAATCAGGAAGACTTTTTCCATGAAGGTCATGGCATTTCTCCCTCAAGCCAGAATGCCCACCAGAACAGTGCCAGGCCCCAGATGGAACCGAACACCATCAGAGGCAACGAGGCTTGTCCTGTTACCCACGGGCTGACGACCGTCAGCAACAGAACGCCTTTTGCGAGGTCATAGAGAAATTTCGCAACACTTTCGCGTTGGCGCTCACTCATGCAAGCTCCATCACTATAGCACGACCGTCACTTCTTGGCGTAGCCTTCGCTAGACATCACGTCCGCCACATTTCGCTGATTGACAAACACATCCGCGACGGTCCGCCCATAGACATCCGTGGCCTCCGGGATGATGGTGACCGGTCCTTCCCGCAATAACAAGTCGAGCCGCTGAGACGCCGCGAATCCTCCGGCCTCCGACAGCTCCGGCGCGTTGATTCCGCGGATCCGGATGCGCTCGCCGGCGTGAGCAAACGTGTCGCCGTCAATCAACCGAATCTGCCAGCCGTCCAGCAGCCGCGGCCGCTGGAAAGCGCCGCCCCCTGCGAGATATCCGGCCCGAAGCAACGCGCGCTGCTTGGCAAAGGTCCGCAGCGCCCGCTGCTCGCGGCCCATTGCGGAAAGCGGGCGACGATTGGGTGTCCGCTTGCGGACGACCCTCTTCGGGCAGGAGCACTGCCGTTTGACAGCGGATTTTACCTGCGCGGGCGGGCGGCTCTTCGTCGTTGGGGCAGCACCGCCTTTCCCGGACGAACTCCGCGGGAGGGCGTCGGCCTCTGCTGGGGTGAGCAGCACGAGGATGGCGACGATCGCTGCTGCCAGGCTCTGAGCCCTAATGGCCATCGGTTGTCCCTCCGCCCCTCGCTATTGCAAAACGCATGCGGGTTGTCGGCGGACCGGGAGGAGGGCGGTGGCGTTGACAAAGCCGAAAACCGCGTGCTCAAATGGCAACGCTGTCGCGAGGCGCGGGGTATGGGGCGAGAGGCAAAAGGCAATTGAAGACCTGGATATAAGGGAGCTTTAACATGGAGATGTTCGGCAGGGTGGGGCTGGTCGAGATCCCGGTGCTGATCGCGCCGGATCAGAAGGAGTGGCTGGACCGGATGATCAAGGAAGGTAAGATCGCGATTCCGCCTGGCGGGACGCTGGAGAAGGGATCGCTCTATTCCATGTTCATCCGCATGCTGCTCCACAATGCCATGGAGGAGCAGAAGCGGCAGGAGGCCTTGGAGGCCGAAGACGAGGACGAGTGAGCGGCCTGTATCCCAATGGCTCCCCTGGTATCCCCTGAGATACGAAGCTAGAGCTGCCGGAGCGCCCGCCCCGCGCTCTTGATGGTGTGCTGGATATCGGACGCCGAATGGGCCGTCGAAAGGAAAGCCGCCTCGAATTGGGAGGGAGCCAGATAGACTCCCTTAGCCAGCATCCGATGAAAGAATTTCGCGTAGGCCTGTGTGTCGGACTGTTTCGCTGACGCATAATCCACCACCGGCCCTTTCGCAAAAAACGCGCAGAGCATCGACCCGACCCGATTCTGGCTCAACGTCACGCCGGCCTTTTTGGCCGCCGCGCTCAGTCCTTCCGCCAGCGTCGCCGCCCGCTCCTCCAACTGCTTGTAGACTCCGGGCGCCTTCAGCTTGCTGAGCGTCTCGATGCCGGCGGTCACCGCCAGGGGGTTTCCCGACAGCGTGCCGGCTTGATAGACTGGTCCCACCGGCGCCACCCATCGCATGATCTCTCGCCTGCCGCCATAGGCGCCGACGGGCAGCCCGCCGCCGATGATCTTGCCGAGGCAGGTCAGGTCCGGCGTCACCCCATAGAGCGCCTGCGCGCCGCCGTAGTGCACGCGAAAGCCGGTGATGACCTCATCGAAGATGAGGAGAATCCCATACGCGCGGGTGAGCTCGCGCAGGCACGGCAGGAAGTCGCTGCCGGGCGGGACGACCCCCATGTTGCCGGCGACCGGTTCCACGATGACACACGCCAGCTCCTTGTAGCGGGACCGGATGAGACGCTGCACCGACGGAATGTCGTTGTAGGGGACGGTCAACGTGTGGCGGGTAAAATCGGCCGGGACGCCGGGGCAGTCCGGCAGGCCCAGCGTCGCTACGCCGGAGCCGGCTTTGGCCAGAAGATAGTCGCTGTGCCCGTGGTAGCAGCCTTCAAATTTCAGGACTCCGTCTCTCCTGGTGAACGCCCGGGCGACACGAATCGCGCTCATCACCGCTTCGGTTCCTGAATTGACCAGGCGGACCTCCTCCATTGACGGCACCGCTGCGGCGATCATACGGGCCAGGCGCACTTCGTGTTCTGTCGGCGCCCCATAACTCGTGCCATTGGCCGCGGCTCGGGCGATGGCTTTGACGACGGATGGCGGCGCGTGTCCCAGGATCATCGGGCCCCAGGACAGCACGTAGTCGATGAAGCTGTTTCCGTCCACATCGTAGAGCCGGGAGCCCTTCGCCCGCTGGATGAACAAGGGCTGTCCCCCGACCGACCGAAAGGCACGGACGGGGCTGTTGACTCCTCCCGGAATGTACCGGAGAGCCTCGGCGAACAATTTATGAGAGCGCGTGGTTTTCATGCCCGCAGTCCTCGAAAAAAAGCCTTGGTGCGCCGACGCAAGTTGGTATAAAGTGATGCCCGTCGACGCTCATGGAGTCGGGAGCGGAATCGCCCTCCAGTTAATTAGCTCGTCCACGGGGCAATGGCAATCTTGGCACCGACGCTCGCTAACCCTGCAGACGGGCCGTGGTTGCTGAAGCCCGCACAAAGGTCGAAGCCCAGCCGAATTCATAGCGAGCTAAGAGGCTGGCGTTCACTCTAAGAGACAAACCGTCACCGGTCAAGCGTCGTCTCGAGGCAGACCTGTACGCCTAGGAGAAGGCTTGTGGAATCCGAAGTTGAAACGCTCGCGTTCGTGACGGTGGATGGACTGCTGACCTATGGCGAGGCGCTGTCGCGACGGACTGGGGAGGAGGGCATGGTCCTGCCGCTGCCGCCACCTTCAGGGATGGATCGAAAGCAGCGGGTCCCTGAGGCGATCGAGCACGTCCGGGTGTTCGTGCGACGCGCTCAGAGCGGCTTTCCGGACGCGGAAGCGTACAGGCAGGCCCGCGCCGCGCTAATCGAGCAAGGATGCGGCGGCGATGCGGTGGTGTTTTTCGCGGCATGGAACCATCTCCTCGCGGAGGGGGAACTTGCCACGCTGTACCGGGCACCAATCGGATTCGTCCAGAAGCCGACCCACCACCGCCCCGTGGCCATCGTGCCGCGGGCGCATCTGACGCCTCAGTTGGCGGAGGGGCGCATTGTGCTCGATCTTGGCGACGACCGGTTCTGGTTGCTGCCTCGCGATCTGAGCGGCCGTACGCTGCTCTTCGCCATGCGGCACGGCATCTCGCGGGTGGAGAGCGGCACGTATCGGGTCGGGCGCCGGTTGGCCAATCTGCTCGATCCCGAGCGCGGCATCGCCAAGGCCGACGCCGTGGGGGCGGCCCTTGCTCGGATGCTCGGCGTGGTGGGACAGCAACTGGACTTTCTCCACCTTCACAATTACCTCGATCCGTGCACCTTCATTCATCTGGTGAGTCGGAGCCCGAACACGCGCCAGTTGTTCGAGCGCGTGACTGCAGCGCTCCTTCCAGGCGGCGCTGACACGACGGCGCCAGCGGTCGAGCCGGCGCTGGAGTCGCAGGATTTCGGCTGGGTCACCGGCTTGGAGAAGAAGGTGGAAGCCGAGTTGGCGGCCAGCGCCTTCGGGGTGGACGTCAAGGACGCGAAGCGCCTGATCAAGCATCCCCTGTACAGCTATCCCGGCGGGCATTCCTTCTTCGACCACTACGTGGACGTGGTGGATGGCTTGCATCGGAGCGGGCAGGCGAATCAGGGAAAGGTCGTGTGCTTGTACACCCACAGCTCGACGCTGCGCACGCTGATGATCTATCTGGATCCCCGTCCGTTCCGGGAGGCCTTTGCCGAGTTCGGCGAGTACAAAGAGGGCCAGGATAATGTCGTGCTGCTGAGCCTCGAGGACGGCCGGCTGTCCGGCTACTCCACGGCGGTGGGCCTGTCGGCGCACGAGAAGGCGGCGCGGGAGGCCTGGGTCGCGGTGGAGCGGGAGCGGCGCGGTCGGGTGACCTTGAAGCCCCGGCAGATCAAGCGGATCGTCGCGCTGGTCTCCGGCGGGGACTTCGCTGGCGCCGGGGCGGCGCTGAAGGAGCTGCGGGTCACCGGGAACCGTCTGGGCCTGGAAGTGTATTTTGCCCGCCACGGGTTTCTGGGTCTCGCCAACAACTGGATCGATGCGGTCACCGAGGCTGAGACGCGCGGGATGAGCAGCCATGCGAGCACCCCGATCGGCAGTAGTCGGTTCGAAGACTTTAAAGACGAACAGGTGCAGCAGGCCGCGATGCGGAATCTCGAGCCCTATATGGAAAACGGCGCGTTGGTGGTGATCGGCGGCGACGGCAGTCTGCGGGGCGCCCGGGCGATCTACGAGAATTTTGGCATCCAGGTCGTCGGGATTCCCGGCACCATCGACAACAATATCGCCGGCACGACCGCGCTCGGGTTCCATTCGGCCGTGGCGCTCGCGAACCAATCGATCGAGTCGCTGAAGGCCACGAGCGCGGCCATGGGCAGCGTCTTTTTCGTCGAGGTGATGGGCGCCGGCTCCGGTCATCTCGCGCTGGCCTGCGCGTATCAGGCGAGAGCCGAAGGGGTGTTGGTCAACGAACATCCCGATCCGGATGCGTATATTGACGAGATCATTCTCGGCACGCTCAAGCGGACGTTAGGGGTGCCGAACAAGAGCCACCTCTTCGTAGTGGCGGAGCGAACGCCCCACCGGCATCATCGGGAAGGCGGGGTCCATGGCCTGGTCGAGTATGTAGCCGGACAGATTGCGAAATGGCCGCAACTTCGACCGAGCGCCGGCCACTATCCGCTGACCGTCGCGACGAAGGCCACGATCCTCGGCCACACGCTCCGCGGCGCGCCGCCTACCCCGGAAGACAAGGCGCTGGCGCAGCAGTTGGCGTATGAAGCGGTTCGCAGTCTGGTCGAGCATCCTGAGACCGTGGTGGGCTGCATGCTGGCGTGCCGCGGGCAGGGAGCCATCGAATTGATCCCGCTCCACGCCGTGGAGCCCAAGCTGTTCGATTGGGAAGTCTTTGCCCGCATGCACGGAAGCGATCTGCCGGCGGCGTGTTAAAATGCCCTCCCGGTGGGGGCGTCAATCGTCAATGGTCATGCGTCATTCGGGCGGTCTGGCTTGACGAATGACTAATGACGAGTGACCAATGACGAATTCAATGATGCGGAAAGCCAAGATCGTGTGCACGATCGGGCCGGCCAGCGATTCGTCGGCGGTCCTCGATCAGCTCATTGCGAGCGGGATGAATGTCGCCCGCCTGAACTTCTCCCACGGCACCCACGACTCCCACGGCCGGGCCGTGAAGAACATCCGTGCGGCGGCCGCTCGGCGACAGGCGGCCGTGGCCATCATCCAGGATCTGCAAGGTCCGCGCATCCGCGTCGGGAAGCTTCCCGAAGGAGGGCTCGAGGTGGTCCCGGACCAGCGGGTCATGCTGGTGGCCGAGGTTTCGCAGCACCCGTCTGAACGGGTATCCGGGGCCCGGCGCGCCGGGCGGAAAGCCGGCGCCGGACCCGCCGGTCCGTCCGGCATCTCCGAAATTCCGGTGACCTACCCGTCCCTCGCTCGTGACGTTCGGCCGGGCTCCCGCATTTTAATTGACGACGGCCTGGTGGAGCTGGTCGTGACCCGCATCGCCGGGGACGCCGTCGAATGCACGGTCAGCGCCGGTGGACGGCTTAGCTCGCACAAAGGCGTGAACCTGCCCGGAACCTGCATCGGCGTGCCCACGCTGACCGACAAGGATCGGGACGATCTCCGGTTCGGGATCGCCCAGGGCGTGGATTACCTCGCCCTTTCCTTTGTCCGGGGGCCGGCTGACGTGGCGGCCGCGAAAAAACTGGTGGCCGAATACGGCGGCGATGTCCCGGTGATCGCCAAGATCGAGCGGCTGGAGGCGGTGGACTCCCTGGATGCGGTGCTGGAGCAGGCTGACGGCGTGATGATTGCCCGCGGCGACCTGGGCGTGGAGATGGGGCCGGAGGCTGTGCCCTTGCTTCAGAAGAAAATCATCGCGGAAGCCAACCGGCGTCGGCGACTGGTGATCACGGCGACGCAGATGCTCGAGTCGATGATCCGCCAGCCTCGCCCGACGCGCGCCGAAGCCTCCGATGTCGCCAATGCGGTGCTCGATGGGACGGACGCGGTGATGCTCTCGGCCGAGACGGCCATCGGACGGTATCCGGTCGAAGCGTTCTGCGTCGCTGACCGCATCATCCGCGCGGCGGAAGCCGGCGTCGAGGGCGGCGGTGAATTTCGCCTGCGGGCTACCGACCCGGGCTATGGCAACCGATCTTCCCCGGAAGCGATGTGCGCGGCGGCTTCTTCCGCCGCTTCGGCGACGACCGCGGCCGCCATCGTGGCGTGGAGCGAGTCCGGGGCCACGGCCCGGCTGATGTCCAAGCAACGGCCGCGCGCCCCGATCTTTGGCTTTACACCCTTTGAATCCGTCCGCCGACGGATGGCGCTCTACTGGGGCGTCACCCCGTACACCATGGCGCAAGTCGCCCAGATCGACGAGATGGTGCATGAACTGGAGCGTCGGCTGAAGGCTGAAAAGTTGGTGGCGAGCGGCCAGCGGATCGTCATCCTGTCGGGCACGAAGCTCGGGCAGCGAGGAGGCACGAATTTGATGAAGCTGCATGAGGTGGCGTGAAGATCGGGAACGGCATGAGCCGCCCTGCTCAGACGCTGCGGCTCGACCGCAGTAAGCGTCGTCCACCCGCAAAGCGGGTACCCGGCTGGCCTGTGCAACTTGCTGGCTTCTATCACTCAACGAGAACCCAGCTTCGAACAGTGCTCGGCCTCATTCACCCGTTGCACCTGAAGAGCAACGGGTACCCGGCGGACCGCATCTGCTCGCTAACTCCCGGTGCCCTCGCCTCCGCGATTCACGATGCGTCTCATGCCGTTCCCAGGGGAGGGATGACATCCGGCGAGGTCGCTCTTGGCCGCGTCATAGCCACTAGTAGAGGGCTGAGATATAGCGGTCGGGTCTTACCCGCTGTTCTAGCCCTATTGGCCATCCTGGTTTTGGTGGGGGGGGATGGGCTGGCGGTGACGGGAGACCTCAAGAAGGACCCGACGGAGCTGCTGGACAAGTACCTCTCGCTGGATCTCAAGGGGGCGCGCCTGGATCCCATGACGTGGGAGACGCTCAAGCCCTACATCAACTGGAAGGAGGAGCCGGTCTGGCGGCATGCGGTCGTCGTGATCGGGTATCAACTGATCGATGACGTTGCTCAGTGGGAGGTCATCGGACCGCTGGAAGTCGTGATTCCGGTCGAATTTCGCGTGCTCGGCGGCATGTATTGGGACACGGCCGGCTTTCTGGCCGAGGCCCAAGTCGAGCAGGTCCGCTTCCGGATCAAGGCGATCGGCGACCGCTGGCGCATCATGGAACCGATCCTGCCCCCTCACGTCGGGCAGAAATGGATCATCAATTACGTGAGACAGGCCATGCTCCAGGAAACGGACCCGGATCGCCTGGCCACGCTGACTTCGCTCCGGGACGACTTGGCGAGGGCCAGATGAGCGCGAGTCGGGAGGCCGGCAAGTACTCCATCGATCTGATGATCTTTGATCTGGACGGGACGCTCATTGAATCGAAATGGGACATCGCCGTGGCGGTCAACCGCACGCTCCTCGAGTTGGGCCTGCCGGTCCGCCAGGACGAAGAGATCTTCGGCTTTGTGGGCGACGGGATCAAACGGCTCCTTCGCCTCGCGGTCGGAGAGGAGAATGAGGCTCGCTATGAAGATGCCATGCGGGTCTTCCGGGGCCACTACCTGTCCTGCTGCCTGGACCGCACCCGCTTCTATCCCGGCATCGAACGGGTGCTGAGTCATTTCGCGGATAAGCACAAAGCGGTGGCGACCAACAAGTCCCTGGAGTACACGACGAAGATCCTCAACGCCCTTGGACCGCATCACTTTGCGCATGTCGTCGGCGGAGACGACGGCTATGGGTTGAAGCCGGAGCCAGGGATGTTCTTTAAGATCATGGAGGCCTTAAAGGCGCCCAAAGAACGGACCGTCCTCATCGGAGACAGCACGAACGACATCAAAGGGGGGCACAATGCCGGGATCAAGGTATGCGCCGTCGGCTACGGCATGGGTAATCGCGAAAAGATGGCGGCCTGCGGCCCCGATTGGTTTATCGAACGACCGGAGGCGCTGATCGAGATCTTTTCATGAAGCCAAGGTTAAGGTTGAGGAAGCAGGCACTGGCGGTCTGTTTTCTCATTATCCTCAGCCTCAGCCTCCAGGCCCAAGGGGCGGGTCTGGCGGAGCGCGTCATCGAGCACAAGCTCGCGAACGGGCTGATGCTGTTGATGGTGGAGCGCCATCAGACGCCCGTCGTCTCGATCAATCTCACCTTCGGTGTGGGCGGCATCAACGAGCAGACCGGCATGACCGGTGTCGCGCATCTGTACGAGCACATGGCCTTCAAGGGGACGCAGGCGCTCGGGACGAAGGACTATGAGGGCGAGCGCCCGTATCTCGCCAAGCTGGATGAGCTCAACGCCGCGCTGGAGCAGGCCCGCGCAGCACAGCCACAATATCAACAGGGCCCCAGGGCCGAAGAACCGGCGGTGGAGTCCCCTGCGGTACAGGAGCTCCGCAGGGCGTTTCAGAAGGCCCAGGAACATGCGGGTGAGTGGGTGATCAGCAACGAGCTGCCCTTGCTGTATCAGCGGCACGGCGCTGTCGGGCTGAATGCCTCCACCAGCAAGGATGTGACCCGCTACACCGTGAGTTTGCCGGCCAACCGTCTGCCGCTCTGGGCCGCGATCGAGACGGACCGCATGGCCCACCCCGTGCTTCGGGAGTTCTATAAAGAGCGGGCGGTCGTCATGGAAGAGCGGAGGCTCCGCACGGAGGATAGCCCGCGTGGCCTGCTCTACGAAGCGTTCGCCGCCGCGGCGTTTCAGGCCCACCCGTACGGATTTCCGACCATCGGATGGGCCTCGGACATCCAAGCGCTCACGCCGACCGTGACCGCGGAGTACTTCCGAACCCACTACGGCCCGGGCAACGCGACGATCGCCATTGTCGGGGACATCAACCCTCCGGAGGTCATCGCCTTGGTCGAGCGAACGTTCGGGAACATTCCACCTTCGCCTCCGCCTCCACGGGTCATCACCGTGGAACCTCGTCAACGGGGCGAGCGCCGGGTCGAGGTGGAGTTCGATGCCGAGCCATTTCTATTGGTCGGCTACCACAAGCCCGCGCTCGGGCATCCGGACGACTTCGTCTTCGACGTGCTGGACTCGATCCTGGGGGAAGGCGTCACCTCACGGCTCTACAAGCGACTGGTTCAGGAGACACACCTTGCAGCCGTAGTGGACACGGAGGCCAACTATCCCGGGGTCCGTGCGCCCAATCTTTTCGTCATCGGCGCGGTGCCGCTGGCGCCGCATACCACCGCCGAAGTCGAGGAGGAGATCTACCGCGAACTCGATCGGTTGAAAACGGAACCGGTCACCGACCGGGAGTTGGAAAAGGTGTTGAACAATCTTGATGCCTCTCTGATTCGAACCCTGCGGTCGAACAGCGGCCTCGCCGGCCAATTGGCCTATTTTCAGGCAGTGGCGAGGGACTGGCGGTACATGTTGAAGGCCCGTGAGCGGATCGCCGCCGTGACACCGGCGGACATCCAGCGCGTGGCGTCTCGGTATCTGGTCAAGAACAATCTGACCGTCGCCACGCTGGTCCGACCGGCATCCGTGGTCCGTTCTCCGATCCCTGTTCCCTCTCCCCAGCCCTCCCCCTTCAAGGGGGAGGAGAAGGTGGGGGTGGCGCCATGAATGGAAAAATATTGCGAATTACCGCCTCGGTGCTCGTGCTCGCCGTTGGTCTGACCGGTTGGCCTGCCTCGCTGTCCGCCGGTGAGCCTGCTCAGACGGACCCGAGGCAGATGCGGTTCCAGCCGGTACGATTCACTCCGCCGGAGCCGGAGCGCGTGGTGCTGGGAAACGGGATGGTCGTGTACCTCCTGGAAGATCACGAGCTGCCCTTGATCACGATGACCGCGACCATCCGGATCGGCGGCTGGCTTGACCCGCCCGACAAGATCGGGCTCGCCGGCCTCGTCGGCGCCACCATGCGGAGCGGCGGCACGGCACGTATGTCGGCGCGGGAGGTGGATGAGGAGCTGGAGCAGATCAGCGCACGGATAGCCGTGGGCATCGGGCCGGAGGCCGGAGCGGCTTCACTGGATGTGCTGAAAAAGGATTTCGACCGGGGGCTGGAAATTCTGGCCGACATCGTGACGGCGCCGGCGTTCGAGCAATCCCGCGTCGATTTGGCGAAGCTCCAGGCGATCGAGGGCATCCGTCGGCGACAGGATCAGCCGCAATCCATCGCCGGCCGTGAGTTCTCGAAGCTGGTCTATGGCCCGACCCATCCACTCGCCCGGCAAAGCACCGTGGAATCAATCTCGCGGATCACCCGGGACGATCTCTTGGCGTTCCATGCTCAGTTCATCCATCCGAACGGCATCATGGTGGGAGTGACCGGGGATTTCGAAAAGGGTTCGATGCTGACGGCCTTGCGGAGGCGATTTGGCGGTTGGCCGCCCGGAAACGTGCCTGTGATGTCACTCGCCATGGCCGAGGAGGACGGCGCCGCGAACCGGATCGTCCGGTTCATCGGCAAAGGCACCGTGCAGACCCACCTGCGGGCGGGGCATCGCTCGGTTCGGGAAGACGACCCGGATTATCCGGCGCTGTCCCTTCTCAACGACATTCTGGGAGGGGGCGCCTTCCGGAGCCGGCTCTTCCAGGAGATCCGGACCCGACAGGGGCTCGCGTACTCGGTGGGGAGTATGCTGAGGCCGGGGACGCGGGAGCCCGGCGTGTGGCTCATGCGCGCTGAGACTCAGTTCAGCTCGACACAAGAGGTCATTGACCGGCTGGTCGCCAACCTGGAACGTCTCCGTACTGAGCCGGTGTCGGATGCTGAGCTGGAGGAGGCCAAGGAGGCGTTCATCAACTCGTTTGTGTTCTCGTTCGCCAGCGCCTCGGCGATTGTCAGCCGTCTGATCGCCCTGGAGTATGACGGTCTGCCCAAGGATTTTCTGCAGCAGCGCTACGACAAGGTGGTGAAGCTGACAAAGGAGGATCTGCTGCGCGTGGCCCGCATGCATCTCCATCCCGACCGGCTCAGGATCCTGGCGGTCGGCCCTGGCGAAGCGCTGCCCAAGGTCTTGTCGGGCTTCGGAGAGGTGCAGGAGATCAAGCTGAAGCCGGACGGATAACGGGGTGACATGGGAGGAAGCTGTATACGCGATTCGCGACGCAGTTCTGACCACGCCGCATGAGAGACACGGGGAGTAGTGAGGTTCGCGGGCGGGGCGCTCATCTTGCGGCGCTAAGGCAGGCTGACCAATGAGTGCGGAGAGCATACGGATCAGCGTGGTCCAGGGGAGTATTCTGGACGTGGAGGCGGACGCGATCGTGAATGCGGCCAATAGCCGCGGTATCATGGGCGGCGGCGTGGCCGGCGTCATTCGGCGCGCGGCAGGTTCGGAGGTGGAGGAAAAGGCGCGGCGGCAGGCGCCGATTCCGGTGGGGCAAGCGGTCCTGACGTCCGGCGGCCGGACCCGCTTCAAGGGCATCATCCACGCGCCCACGATGTCGGCGCCGGCGATGCGGATCGACTCCGTGAATGTGGCCCTGGCTACGCGGGCCGCGTTGGCGCTGGCGGAGGCGCAGAGCTTCAAGACCATTGCCCTTCCCGGCATGGGCACCGGCGTCGGCGGGGTCGCGCCGCAAGAGGCGGCCCTGTTAATGGTGAAGGAAATTCGGGCGTTCGCCGAAAGCCGGTCCGGTCATCCTGCCCTTCAGTCGGTGATCCTGGTCGATGTGGATCCGGCGATGGTGGCCGCGTGGCGGGACGCCATGCGAGGCTAGAGGCGCGGGGCACTGGGCAATAGGTCAGAGCCGGCTTTCGTTCCAACCCTATAGCCTCTCGCCTCGTGCCCATCGCCCGAAGGTCATTCCATGACCTTAGAAGATGATTTTTCCGACATCCTGAAGAAGGCCCGCATGGGGCAGGGCCTTTCGGTTGCCGATGTCGCCCAGGCGACCGGACTGGCTCCCGAGGACATTGCGGCCCTGGAGCGGGGCCGGCAGCCGACCGCCTCGCAGATCCAGGCGGTGGCTTCAGCGCTCGGGCTCTCCTCGGCGGCCTTGAAGCAAAACGCGCTTGATGGCTGGATGCCCGACCCTCCGCCGTCATGGGTCGAGGACGGTGTCAGGGGAGTCCATATGGTGCTCGGCGACATCGGGGGGTATGAGGTCAAAGGCTACGTCCTGTACGATTCGGTGCTTCGGGAGGCGATCCTCATCGACACAGGGTATAATCCAGAGGCCATGCTTGGATATTTGGATCAACGAAAGCTGCGGCTCACTGCGGTCGGGCTCACGCATGGCCACGCGGACCATGCCGGGGGCCTCGATCGCATCTTGCAGCGCTGGCAGGTCCCGGTGTACCTGGGCGAGGGAGACCGGGGGTTGCTCCCCTGGACTCCGCCCGGTGGCCTGCTGCGCGCGCCTGCGGACGGCGAGACGATCACGGTGGGACGGCTGGTGATTCGGTGCCTGATCACGCCAGGGCATACGCCAGGCGGGATCTGCTACCGCGTTGAACTCCCCGAGCCGCCCGGGCGTCCGGGAGTCTGTTTTGTGGGGGATACCCTCTTTGCCGGCTCCATCGGCAGAGCCAATCCCTTTTCACTCTATCCAAAGCATCTGGAGTCGGTGCGTACGCGAGTCTTGACGCTGCCGGAGGACACGGTGCTCTTCCCCGGCCACGGCCCGGCCACGACCGTGCGGGAAGAGTGGACCCATAATCCGTTCGCGCCATCGCAGACTCAGAGGGCCGTCCGGAGGGCGGGGGGACAGTCCAATGGATGAGCCACGCCTGCCGGGCTTTGACGACAGTCGGATCGTTCTGAAGGTGAAGCCGAACGGCGAATGGGATGAGACGACGCTGATGATGGCCGATCAGGCCATCGCGCCGAGATCCAGCGTGGCCCTCCCCATCGCGCTGTTTCTGGCGACCGCCTTCACCACGTTGTGGGCCGGGGCGTACCAGACCAAGACCAGCCCGGTCCAAGGCGCGTGGGAGTTTCTGATCTCCGATCCGTGGGGTCTCCTCAAAGGGCTGCCGTTCGCCGGGACCCTGCTGGCGATCCTGGTCACCCACGAGTTCGGCCATTACGTGCTCTCCCGCATCCATCGGGTTCCGGCCTCATGGCCCTTGTTCATTCCGGGCCCCCCGCATTTCATCGGGACGTTCGGCGCGATCATTCGGATGCGCAGCCCGATCCTGAGCCGGAAGGCGCTCTTTGACATCGGGGTGGCCGGCCCCATCGCGGGCTTCGTGGTGGCCGTGGTGGCGCTGGTGATCGGATTGCACCTGTCGAAAGTCGTGGCCGATGTCGAGTCGTACGGCCTCCATCTCGGAGAGCCGTTGCTGCTGCAGTTTTTGGCATGGCTGGTGATCGGTCCGATCCCCATGGGATACGACGTGGTGCTCCATCCCATCGGCTTCGCGGCCTGGTTCGGCTTATTCGTCACGTCGCTGAACTTGATCCCGATCGGGCAGCTCGACGGCGGGCACGTGGCCTACGCCCTCTGGGGGGAGCGTCAGCGTCCGCTGGCGCTGGCGATTGTCGGTATCCTGATCGTGCTGGGCTTCCTGCCGGGCGGCTGGCCGGGGTGGTTCCTGTGGGCCGGGATGGCCGGCATCTTCGGGCTGGCCCACCCGCCCGTTCGCGACCCGCAGGCCGCGCTGGGCCGGACACGGATCTGGGTCGGCTGGGCGGCCTTGGCCATCTTTCTCCTCACCTTTGCCCCCATCCCGTTTTCGGTCCACTAATACGGACGTAAGGCGTGAGGTGAAACCCTCCTTGATCAGGAGTGTACCTCTAACGCGTTGCTGGGATCTTGTCCTCTACCCTGTTGCGTCCAGGACCTCGCACACCTTGCACGCGAGGGCATCCGGCGTGAAGGGCTTCTGGATGAAGAAGCTTTTGGTTTTGAGGTCAAGGTGAGCAACAGGAGCACCGTCTGGATGGCCTGACATGTAGAGCACCCGTGTTTGTGGGCGCAGAGCGATCACTTGCTCTGCCAAACAGGGTCCGTTCATCTCCGGCATGTGGACATCGGTCAGGAGGAGGTGAATGGGGCCTGCATGTTGCTCGCAGATTCGGAGTGCATCCGTGCCCCGGCCGGCTTCCAAGACTGTGTAGCCCCGCATCTGGAGCATGCTACAAACAACCTGCCGCACTGCTCTTTCGTCATCGACGAGAAGAATGGTCCGCTTCGGCATTGAATCCCTGATTGAATAACGTTAGACTCTTCGCGCAAAACAAAAAGACGGAGCGCGCCGGCTTAGCCTAGACTGACGCGCTCCGTCTGGCCACGAGCGGACAACAGGGCCACGCCCGTGGTGTGTTTGTAGACTTTTCATGCCCCTCATGTCGCATCAGGCAAGTCGCGACCACTGTAAGCAAATACTTACATATTGTCAACACAAATAAGCTTATCCGCATGAATTCGGGACCACACGGGATCGTTGAGCGTCTTATGGCCGCTCTCGATCTCAAGACCCAGGCGCAGCTTGCCGCTGGCCTTGGGATACGACCACAGTCGATCGTTTCCGCAATCAGCCGAGGGGAGATCCCCGAAGCCTGGCTGTATCGAGTGGCCTATCTCACAGGTAGAAGCGTTGAATGGTTGCGGACCGGGAAGGGACCTGTCTGGCACGGGAGCGTTGTTGCAGAGGCGCCGGCACCACCATATGGACGCGGAGGCGATTATTCAGCGACCCTTCGACGCGTTGTCGAAGCGTGGGGAGTTCTCGATTCAGAAGAACGGGCTACAGTGGAACGCTGCGCTGAAGCGCTCCGAATCGGTGATCGGGCCATCCGCGACCACCTGATTGCCCAGTTGAAGCTTATCGAAGAAACTGTTCACATGCGACGAGCCAAACGCACACGCCGTCGCCCTCATTCAGCATCCTAGTCTCCGCACCTCAGCCCCGCATCTGTGTCGGCTGGTGCGCGCTGGCATCCGCGAGCAAAACCAGGGCGGCGGCGGTCGGGTAGAAGCTCGGCGAGGGGATGTTGCCGGTTACGCGCGGCCGACAGCCCGAAGGATGGCCAGCTTCAGGCGGGCTTGGGCGGCAGGAGGGAGCGGGCCGGTGTCGTACTTGCGGCACAGCGAAATGGTCACGCGCAGGGACTGGATGAACACCTCACAGTTCGGACAGTCGCCCACATGTTTTCGGATCTCCTGGCACACGTTGCCGGGCAGGTCGCCGTCGAGGTACGCCGAAAGCCGACGGAAGATCTTCAAGCATCGGGTCTTTGCATGGCCGGGATGGGGATGGAGCGGCTGAGCCTTCTTGGACGCGTGCTGTTTTTGCACTGAACTCATAACCTCCTCCTGCCGGCCGGGCTCGATAGGGCCTGACCCGTTTCCCTGGGCCGGCCGCCGTCCTGGCTGAGGCGCTTACGGACAAACAGGCGCGCGCGATGCAGCCGCGATTTGACCGCGCGCTCGTTCAGCCCCATGATCGAGCCCACCTCCTTGGCGGTCAATCCTTCCATGTCGCGTAGCACCAACACCAGCCTGTACTTCGGGGGAAGCGCCTGGATCGCATCGTGGAGGGCCCGACGCACCTCCTTGGTCTCGAGCGCTTCTTCCGGCGTCAGCCCTTCCGCCGGGATCTGGAGCCGCAGCTCTCCCGTCGAGGTGGGAATGAACTGCTCCAGGGACAGCTCGTGGTCCGGCTCTCCCTTGCGCTTGCGGCGCATGCGGATGCAGGCTCGCGCCGCGATCGCGTAGAGCCAGGTCGAGGCCTGGGCCTCGCCTCGAAACCCGCGGAGCCCGCGATAGGCCTTGAGGAAAGTCTCCTGCACGAGGTCCTGCGCGTCTTCGCCCTGCCCGCACATTCGCTGCGCGAAGCGGTAGAGCCGGTCCACGTTCTCGCGATACAGGCGGTTGAACGCGTCGTGATCCTGCCGCCCGTCCTGTGAGGACCGGTCCTCGGCGCTCTTTGCCTTTTTGCCGTCGAGATGCATGGAGGCGTCCTGATTGTGACGGAGCGTACGGCGATTTCCCGGACGAGTCAAGGCTCCGTCCCTTACTTCTGTCGGACAAGGATGCGGAGCGGCGTTCCGGCGAATTCATACCGCTCGCGAATCCCGTTTTCTAGATACCGGAGGTAGGCCGGCGTGACATCTTTGGGCTGCCCGACGAAAAATGCGAAGGTCGGGGGCCTGGTGGCGACCTGGGTCATGAACACGGACCGCGGCGAGCGGCCCCGCGGGAGCGGCAGCGGGTTCTCCGCGATCAACTGCTGCAGGTGCTTGTTCAGCGAGCCGGTGGGCACTCTCGTCGTGAAGGCGGTCATCACACGGTCGATGGCCGGGAACAGCTCGGTAACCCCATCGCGTTTCACCGCCGAGCCGAACAGGATCGGCGCCCATCTCAAAAACGCGAACCGCCGCCGCAACTGGCTCGTATAGGCTTTCTGCGCCGTCGCGCCATCCTGGATGAGATCCCATTTGTTGACGAAGAGCACGCAGGCCCGACCCTTCTTCACGGTCAGGCCGGCGATCTTTGTGTCTTGCTCAGCCAGTCCTTCCACGGCGTCGAGCATGAGGACCGCCACATCGGAGCGCCCCAGCGCCTCGAGCGCTCGCGCGACGCTGTATTGCTCGACACCTTGGGCGATCCGCCCGCGTCGCCGGATCCCGGCCGTGTCGGTCAAGATGTAGGAGCGGCCCTTGAAGGTCGTGGCGGTGTCGATGGCATCCCGAGTGGTGCCCGGGGCTTCGCTGACCAATACCCGCTCTTCTCCCAGCAACGTGTTGATCAGGGAGGACTTGCCGACGTTGGGTCGGCCGATGACGGCGACGCGCGGTACCTCGACGGTCGGGACAGTTTCCGCCAATTGGTCCTCTAACGGAGCGCCGGGAAGCCAGGGCAGCAAGGCTTCCAGCAGGTCATCCACCCCGATGCCGTGCTCCGATGAAACGGGATAGAGACGCTCTTCCCCCAGCCGGTAGAAGTCCGCCAGCAGCGATTCCAGCTTCGGAGTATCGATCTTGTTGACCGCGAGGAAGACCGGCTTCTTGATCCCGCGCAGCAGGCGGACGATCCCCTCATCGGCGGGAGTCAAACCTGTCCGCCCATCCATCAGGAGGATCAGGATGTCGGCCTCGGCGATGGCGATCTGGGCCTGCTGCTTGATCAGCGACAGCATGCCGTCTTTGGCGGACGGGTCGAGGCCGCCGGTATCCACCAGGCGGAAGGGCCGCCCCCGGTAGCTGCTGTCGGCGTAGTTCCGGTCGCGGGTCACGCCCGGGACATCATCGACAATCGCGGGTCGGCCCCCCAAAATGCGGTTGAACAGCGTGGACTTGCCCACATTGGGCCGGCCGATGATGGCGATCACGGGCCGTGAGGCGTCAGGCGTGAGGTATGAGGCGGTTTCGGACATGAGGCTTCCTGGAAATCTTCTTACGAATGACCAATGACGTTTTTCTCGAAGGAAACCGTAGCACACGGAATTCGACGAAGACAAGGAACGGGAATAGACAGTTTCTTGCCATTCGAAGAATGATGTCCTAGGATCAGAAGCCCCTTCCAATGTTTTGACGTCGCGAGGTACCACGATGGTGACGCGTTTGCTGCTCATACTGGGTGCGGTCCTGCTCGGTGGGTTCTTAGCCGGCTGCGCGACCGCCTTGGGGAACGCGGTCATGCAGGACGACGTCAAGGGAGTCAAAGCGCTGCTGGATCAGGGAGTGGATATCAATGCATATGGCGCCTGCGGCCCAGATAGCGGCAGTGGGGGTCCCGCCATTCATTGTGCAGCACTGACGGGCAATGTCGAGATCGCCAGGCTGCTGATAGAACGCGGCGCCAATGTCAACGCTGAGCAGGCGGGGAGGACTGCGCTAAGCTTGGCCGTGTCCGGTGAAGACGTGCCGATGGTGCAACTGCTGCTGGAGCATGGGGCACAAGTCCCTGGCGGCCCTGCCATTCTCTGCTATCGCGGCGGGTTTGGTCCCGACGCCTGCACGGTGATGGAGTATGCCAAGCTGAAAGGATACACCAAGATTGTCCGGCTCCTTGAGCAGGCAGAAGGCAAAGAATTGGCCATGCTTGGGGTGCCTTCGTCAGCGGTTCCGGCCACCCCGCCGGCGCCTGCGGCCGCCGCCGTTCCCTCGAGCGACGTGGACATGCCGCCGCCTGGACGCGGAAAGCCGAAGCCCAATGCCTACGCCGTCGTCATCGGCATCGAGCAATACCGCCAGAATCTGCCCAAGGCAGACTTCGCGATGCGCGACGCCCAGGTCACGCGGGACTATTTGACTAAGGTCATGGGCTATCAGGAAGAGAACGTGGCGGTGCTGCTGAACGAGCGGGCGACGAAAACTGATGTTGAAAAATACGTCGAGCATTGGCTGCCCAACCGGGTCGAGAAGGACAGCACCGTCTTTGTCTATTACTCCGGCCACGGCGCGCCTAATCCCAAGACCGGCGACGCTTATTTGGTGCCTTACGATGGCGACCCGGCCTTCGTGGAAGCCACCGGGTATCCGCTGAAGCGGCTCTATGACAGTCTCGGCAAGTTGCCGGCCAAGGAAGTCGTGGTCATGCTGGACTCCTGTTTTTCCGGGGCGGGCGGGCGGTCGGTGATCGCGAAGGGAATGCGGCCGATGGGCCTCGCGGTGGCGACACCGGCGGCGGCGGCCGGCAAGACCGTGGTGCTGGCGGCCAGCGCGGGCGATCAGATCTCCAGTACCTACGATCAGAAGAGCCACGGGCTGCTGACCTACTTCTTCCTGAAGGGTCTGCAGGGCGAGGCGGACAGCAACAAGGATGGGGCGGTGGACTTGAAAGAGCTGTTTGCCTATCTCAAGCCGCAAGTGGAGCGGACGGCGCGGCGGGATTTCAACAACGAGCAGACGCCCCAGCTCCTGGGCAGCCCGGAGCTGCTCGCCAAGGGCATCCGCCTCGTCGAACGAACCGAACGGTAGATGGATCAAGGATCCGGTTGGGAGATTGATGTTAAGACTTGCAGTCATGAGCAGTTAGTCGCGCTTCTTGAGCTTCTTGCAGGAGGCGAGCACCGAGACATTCAACATGAAATAGCTGAAGAATGGTCAGACGCTTTGGGAATCAGCTTAAAGGACTTTAAGCGGATCGCAGGCGGGAAATGACTTTTTGCGCATCCATAGCGGTGAGAAGAGTAGCGAGACGCTTCGCAGGCTTCACGACAGCCCGGTCGTACCGGTCATCCTTCCTGTAAGCCGCTGCCTTTCGGCCAGCCTTCTTCTTCCCGACTCTCGTCGCCACGGTTGACAATATAGCACGAGGTGGGAGAAAAGTCATGATAACGATACTCCCATGAAGGACCACGGCGTGCACAAAACCAAGCTGAGCTCCTCACCCATCATCGGAAAGGCCTTCGGCTGGGATCGAGTGGATCATGTCCTCCTCGATATGGACGGGACGCTGCTGGACCGCCATTTCGACAACGTCTTTTTCGAAGAAGAGCTGCCGCGGCGCTATGCCGCCAAGGAAGGATTAGGCTGGGAAGAGGCGCGCCGCCGCCTCTTTGCCATGTATCGCGCCACCGAAGGGAACCTGAGCTGGACCGACCTGCCGTACTGGAGCCGCCTGCTCGGCATCGATGTCGTGGGACTGACGCGGGAGTTCCAGCACCTCATCGAGTTCCACCCGGATGCCGTGGAATTTCTGACCCATCTGCGGGCTCAGGGGAAACGCGTGCACGTGGTCACCAACGCGCATGAGGATGGTGTCGCCATCAAGGTCGCGCGGACCGGCATTGACCGCTATGTGGACGGGATCATCAACGCGTTTCAGGTCGGGTACCTCAAGATGCGCGCGGAGTATTGGCCGAGCTGTCAGCGGCTCATCGGGTTCGAGCCGGCGCGGTCGCTGTATATTGATGACGACGAAGCCTGTCTGGCCGCGGCCCAGGCCTACGGGATCGGCTATCTGTACCATCGGGCCAAATCCAGCTCGCAGCTTCCTCCGCAACCCTCTTCACGCTTTCCCTCCATCGAAACCTTCCACGAATTAATGAAACGATGAATGGTGATCGCTGGATGCCCGTCTATTGACCAACTGAAAGAATGCCGCTAAGGTCCCTGCGCGGTTCCTCGCGGACGCGGACCACATTGACGGCAAAGCTACTGGAAAAAGAACCGACGCCGGTCAGTTGGCTGATTGCTGTAGGGCTGCTGTGGCTGGCGTGCCGGGCGGTGCTGTTTTTCGGCGGCGTTCTCAGCCCTGACTCCTTCGCGTACGCCCACCACGCGCACAACATCGCCACCGGGCAGTTCGCGCCCATTGCGGACAATTTCTTCTACGGGTACCGGTTCGCAGTCCTGCTCCCGGTCGCCCTCGCCTATCGGCTCTTCGGCGTCAGCAGCCTCTCATCAGCGTTGTTTCCGCTCCTGGCCTCTTTCGTGACGCTCTGGCTCGTGTATCGGCTGGGGACGATGCTCCTGGACCACCGCACCGGGCTGCTAGCCGCGGCCCTGTACACGTTCTTCCCACTCGACCTTCCGTGGGCCACGCTGATTGGCCCCGACAGCTTTCTGCCGCTTCTGTCGGCCCTGTCGTTCTTCTTCCTCATCCACGCCGCTCGCTCGCCGACCCCTGGGAGGCAGGGGATCTTCTACGCGCTCAGCGGGCTGTGCACGGGCGTGGCCTTTCAGGTCCGGGAGAGCGGGACGGTCCTGCTGACGGCGTTGTTCCTGGGGGCGGTGGCCGAGCGTTGGAGAAAGGACACTGTGCCGGGCATCCTGACGGGGCTCGGCTGGGCGGTCGCAGGCTTTACCGTTCCGATTCTCCTGCAGATGCTCTACTACGATCTAGCCGCCGGGGATCCGTGGATCCGGTTTTCCGTCTTGCGGAAGCTTGTCGCCGAACACAATGCCCCCATTCGGGGATGGCCGACCTCGCTGGCGTACTACCCCCTCGCGATGCTCGGAGCGGATCTGGGTGGACTGGCGTGGTACGGGTTCTTTTTCTACGTCGCGGTGTTCGGCATCGGCTGGGCCTTGGTGAGGAAGGAAGTCCTGCGCCTGCGGCTGCTCTTGATCTGGGCAGGCTGGATCTTCCTGGTGCTGGAATTCGGGCCGCTCAGCATCCGACCGTACATCCCCGTGGTGAAGACCTATCACTACCTGTCCTTGATCTCGGTGCCGGTCGTGCTGATCGGGGCGTACGGCCTGACTGCGGCCATGCTCCGGGTTCCGGATCGGACGGTCAGGCCGCTCGGAGTCCAGCTTCGCACGTTGGTGCTTGCCGGGATCGTCATGTTTCTGGCCGTTACGTCGCTGTACGGCACTTATCGGGTGTTGCAGAACTTCGAGGATGATGCCCGGCCCTATCAACTGGTCGCCGTCGCGGTGGAGCACCATCCGGAATGGCCCGTGTATGTGCCGCACGAGCGGTGGGCGCTGTTTCTGAATTACTACCTGGGCTATCGCACCGGCTTTAATTTTTACGGCGATGCGGTCGCCAATGGCCGTTCCCGCATCCGGTACGTCTGGGATGTGAGGGATCCGGTAAGCCTGCGCGAGGCCTATGTGGTGGCGCATGACCGCTACCTCTACTACGAGTTCTTCGGCAACCCCATAGACCGCGACCCGCGGATCCCGGCGTTCGTCTACGAGCCGCCGGCGAGCTGGCGCGTGTTGATCCGCCACACCGGGACCCCGCGCTACAACTCCCTCACGCTCTACGAAGCGGGGTAAGGAATCTGGTCATTGGATCATTGAGTCATTGTTCCATTGGCAGAAAGAAAGACAATCCTGAAATGAAGCAATGGGAAAATGAGTCAATGAATCAATTCAGGGGAGGGGTTCGACGATCATGTTGGCGCGGAACTCGTCCTCCGGCAGGTACGGCCACATCTTCTCGATGGGGTCATCGACGTAGAGGCCCTCGCCGGTCTTGTGGCCCAGCAGGCGGGGCAGGAGGGGTTGATCGTCCGCCATCGAGATTTCGCAGAGCACCGGGCCGGGAGTCTCGAAGACGCTCAGGATCTTCTTTTCGAGTTCATCATGATTGCGGATGGTCTCGGTGGCCAGTCCGTAGGCATGCGCCACCTTGATGAAATCCGGAGCGGTCACGCCGCTCTCCGGCCCCGAGGCGACGAACCGGCCGCCCAGATATCCGCGCTGCGTCATCTTGATCGTGAGATACCCGTTGTTGTTGAACAGGAAGATTTTGATGGGCGCTTTGAGGTGCACGACCGTCTGGAGCTCCTGGATGGCCATCTGGAGGCAGCCGTCGTTCGTGAGACACACCACCCGCGGCTTGCCGCTGGCGAGCCAGGCGCCGATGGCGGCCGGAAGCGCGTAGCCCATAGCCGCCAGGCCGGTGCTCGAAAACACGCGCTGGCCTCGTTTCACCCGGAACGTCTGCATCCCGCTGATCAGGCTGGTCCCCATGTCCAGGACGACGATGTCCTTCGCGGTCAGCTCGCGGCACAGGGCCTCGATGAAGACACAGGAATGCACCGACCCTTTCTGCTCGCGGTCCTGCGGCTGAATGACCGGATACCGGTGCTTCCAGCCGCGGCAGCGGTCCAGCCAAGCCGCTCGGTCGGGACGCGGCAACGCGACGGCTTGAGCGAGCAGCTCTTGAAGGAATCTCTTGGCATCGGCCTGAATCGGAAGCTCAATCGTGATGAGGCCTTTCCTGAGCTCCCAGCCGTCAATGTCCACGACGATTTTCTTGGCGGCCCGCGCGAAGGTTTTCCCGTTGTTGCCGACCTGCTTCAGGTCCAGGCGCGAGCCCACGCTCAGGAGGAGGTCGGCGTTCGCCACCGCAAAGTTTCCGCCTCGGGGACCGTAAAAGCCGAAGCGGCCGAGGGCCAGGGGATGCTCGTCCCAGATCAGGTCGATGCCGCTCCAGCTCGTGACCACCGGCATCTGGAGCAGCTCCACCGCCTGGAGGAATTCGGTTTGCGCGCGAGCCAGCCGGATCCCGGAACCGGCAATGAAGACCGGCCGTTTGGCCGAGGCGATGAGCCTCGCCGCTTGCGCCACCTGGTCAGACAGCTCGCCGTCGGCTTTCTCGCTCGGATCGGGCGTAAAGCTCTGGAGCCGGTCGGGGTCCACCTGTACCTGCTGAATGTTCAGCGGGATGTCGAGCCAGACCGGCCCTGGTCTGCCGGTGGTGGCCAGATGAACCGCCTTTTCCAAATGGTAGCGGATCAGCGCGCCATCGCTGACCAGCGCGGCGTACTTGGTGACGGAGCGAACCAGCTCGACGATGTTGATCTGCTGCACCCCGAGTTGCCGGATCGTCCGGCCGTCCGTAAAGTGGAACAGGTTCGCCTGACCGGAGATGAAGATGCAGGGGATGGAGTCGCACCAGGCGCTGAGCATGCCGGTCATGGCGTTGGTGCCGCCTGGACCGGTCGTCACGATCATGGCGCCGAGATTCTCCGTGATCCGGGCGTAGGCTTCGGCGGCCATCGCGCCGAACTGCTCATGCTTGGGGCAGACGTACCGGATGGTGGAGCTGTTGGCGAGCGAATCGAGCAGGTGCATGTTGTGCTGGCCGGAGATCGTGAAGACGCACCTGATCCCGAGATGTTCCAGGAAACGGATGACGTAATCGGAGAGCTTCACGCGCGATCCTGCGTAAGATGCGATTATCCGGCAAGGCTGTAGGGGAGTCAACGGAACCGGGTCTTTGATGGGCAGCGCGCAGCGTCGGTTCTCGATCGTGGTGCCGGCTTTGAACGAGGAGGGCAACCTTGAGGCGGCCGTGGACGCGATCCGCCGCGCATTCGAGCCGGTCGCCGCCGGATTCGAGGTCCTCATCATGAACGACGCCAGCACCGACGGCACGGCTGCCGTGGCCGAGAAGCTGGCCCGCGCCGATCCGCGTGTCCGTGTCTTTCACAACGAGCGGCGGCTGAACATCGGCGGAAGTTACAAGAAGGCGCTGAAGGCGGCGCAGTACGAGTATTTCTTGATGATGCCGGGCGACAACCAGGCCAAGCCGGAGGACCTGATCCCGGCGCTGGAGGCCCTGGACCAAGTGGAGCTCATCGCCGTGTATCCATTGAGCCAGCAAGTGCGTTCCGCGGGGCGGGTGTTCCTGTCGGACTCCTACACCAGTCTGGTCAATCTCCTGTTCGGCACCCGATTCCGGTATGCCAACGGCGCGAATGTGTGGAGGACGGCCGCCCTGCGGGACATCACGATCCGGACCGACGGCTTTTCCTATCAGACCGAGGCACTGGTGCGGGGCGTCCGGTCCGGCATGGATTTCGTCGAGGCCGGCATCGGCATCCGCGAGCGAGCCTGCGGCCGGTCAACCGCCGCCTCGCTTCGGAATTGGCTCAAGGTCTCGCAGTCACTCCTGGCCCTCTGGTGGGATGTTCTGGTGGTGAACCGCCGTCGCTACCGCACCGTCGGCCGCAACCTCAGCGAGAGCATTCTGCGCGACTAACGCGCGGGTTGTAGTCGGGGCCGCGTTCGGGTAGCATCAAGCCCCTATGGAGCGGACTTACGATCATCAGCGGATCGAGAGCCAGTGGCAGGCGTACTGGGATCAGCACAGGGCTTTCCGGGTCTCAGAAGACCCCTCCCGCCCGAAATACTACTGCCTGGAGATGTTTCCGTATCCCTCCGGGCGCATTCATATGGGGCACGTGCGGAACTACGCCATCGGGGACGTGATTGCCCGGTACAAGATGATGCGCGGCTTCAATGTGCTGCACCCGATGGGGTGGGACGCCTTCGGGCTGCCGGCGGAGAACGCCGCCATCGAGCGGGGTCAGCATCCGGAAGTCTGGACCCGCGAGAACATCGCGTACATGCGGCAGCAGTTGAAGGAGATGGGGCTGTCCTACGATTGGGACCGTGAGGTGACCACGTGCGAGCCGGACTACTACCGGTGGAATCAATGGCTGTTTCTCCGGATGTACGAGCGGGGCCTGGCGTATCGGAAGCGGTCGGCGGTGAACTGGTGCCCCGGTTGCGAAACCGTGCTGGCCAACGAGCAGGTGGAGGACGGCCGGTGCTGGCGGTGCGACACGGTGGTGATCCAGAAGGAGCTGGAGCAATGGTTCTTCAAGATCACCGAGTATGCGGAAGAGCTCCTGCGCAGCCTGGATCGCCTGGCGGGCTGGCCGGAACGCGTCGCGGTCATGCAACGCAACTGGATTGGGCGGAGCGAAGGCGTGGAGGTGGACTTCCCGCTGGCCGAGCCGCTGGCCGAGCTGAGGGCGATCCGGATCTTCACCACCCGTCACGATACCGTCTTCGGCGCCACCTTCATGAGCCTGGCGCCTGAATCGCCGCTCGTGGAACAGTTGATCGCCGGACGCCCGGAGGCCTCGGCGGTCCGGGAGTTCGTGGCTAGGGTCTCGCGCCAGGAGAAAGCGATCCGCACCGCCGTGGATCGTGAGAAAGAAGGGGTGTTCACGGGACGCTACGCCGTCAATCCGTTCACCAAGAGCCGCATCCCGATCTGGGTGGCGAACTTCGTCGTGTACGAGTACGGGACCGGCGCCATCATGGCGGTGCCCGCGCACGACCAGCGCGACTTCGAGTTCGCCCGTCAGTACGGCATCCCGGTCCGACTGGTCATTCAAAATCCGGCCGGCAGCCTGGTCCAGGATCAGCTCGACGCGGCATACGAAGAGCAGGACGCCGCCGGACGACTCGTCAATTCCGACCGGTTCAGCGGCCTGTCGGTCCCGGAGGCCAAGGAGCGGATCGCCGCTTACGTCGAAGAGCAGGGCATGGGGCGCCGCGCGGTGAATTATCGGTTGCGGGACTGGGGCGTGTCCCGCCAGCGCTACTGGGGCACGCCGATCCCGATCGTCTATTGCCGGACCTGCGGGACCGTGCCGGTTCCGGACGCTGAGCTGCCGGTAATGCTGCCCAAGGATGTCCCCTTGACCGGGAAAGGGGCTTCGCCGCTCGCGCAGACGGACAGTTTCGTGCGCACAGGGTGTCCGAAATGCGGGGGGGCCGCCCGGCGCGAGACCGACACGATGGACACCTTCGTGGACTCGTCCTGGTACTTCCTGCGGTACTGTTCCCCGAAGAGCGCGGATCGTCCCATCGACCGGGCCGCCGCCGGCTACTGGATGCCGGTGGATCAGTATGTGGGCGGGATCGAGCATGCCGTCCTGCACCTGCTTTACGCCCGCTTCTTCACCAAGGTGATCCGGGACCTCGGGTTGGCCAGAACCGATGAACCCTTCACTAATCTCTTGACCCAGGGCATGGTCTGCAAGGAGACCTACCGCTGCCCGACTCACGGCTGGCTCTTTCTCAATGAAATGGCCGGTGCCGAGAAAACCGGCTGGCGGTGCGCGCTGTGCGAGGCTGACGGCAGGCAAACGTTCGTGGAACGCGGCCGGGTCGAGAAGATGTCCAAGTCGAAAAAGAACATCGTGGACCCGGAGCAGCTCATTGCGGCGTACGGAGCCGACACGGCCCGGCTCTTCTCGCTGTTTGCGGCGCCGCCGGAGAAGGACCTGGAGTGGAGCGATTCCGGCGTGGAAGGATGCGCCCGCTTCCTCAACCGGGTCTGGCGCCTGATGACCGAGGTGCAGGCAGCCCTGGGAACCACGTCCGCTACCGGAACCCCTGTGGATGACGCCGTCGCGGCCTTGCCGCAACACGCTAGGGACCTCCGCCGGCTGACCCACCGGACGATCAAGAAGGTCACCGACGACATCGAACGCGAGTTTCAGTTCAACACCGCCGTTGCCGCCCTCATGGAATTCGTGAACGGGCTGTCCAAATTCATGGCGGAGGAGAGATCTCTCTCGGCCGGTGAGGTTGCGGTCCTGCGTGAGGCGGCCAAGACACTGATCCTGCTGCTGGGCCCGTTTGCACCGCACGTGGCGGAGGAGTTGTGGCAGGCGATGGGGCACACGCCGAGCATCGCGGCTCAGCCGTGGCCCTCTTATGATCCCGCATTGGTGGCCAGCGAACGGTTGACCATCCCCATCCAGGTGAACGGCAAGCTGCGCAGCAAAATCGAGGTGCCGGCCGACTGGAGCGAGGAGCAGGTGATGGCCCTGGCTCGGCAGGATGCCAAGCTCGTGGAGTGGCTGCGGGGGAGACCCCCGCGCAAGGTCATCTATGTGGAGAAGAAGCTCATCAATTTCGTGGTGTGAACGATGAAGCTATCAGCCATCAGCGCACCCGTTGCCGCAACGAGTACCCGGCTATCAGCTCCGATCTTCGTGATGCTGCTGCTGGCCGGCTGCGGCTACCAGTTCCGCGTCGAGGGAGCGGGGCCGACCATCGGCGGCGGCCCGCCGCGGGCAACTGCAGAGGGCCGGAAACCACAGCCTCGGATGCTGATCCCCAACTTTGAAAACAAGACCTTCGAGCCTAATGTCGAATTGAAGTACACGACGTATGCCCGAAAGGAGTTCGCCGCCGGCAGCGGCACGCGGGTCGTTCACGACGGGGAGCCAGCTGACCTCGTCCTCAAAGGACAGGTGCTCTCGGTGATCATTCCGTCCATCGCCTTCACCAAGACCGATACCTTGGAGAGTCGCGTGACCGTGACGGTGCGGACGGCGGTCGAGGATGCGCGCACGCGCAAGGTGGTGTGGGACCAGAAAGCGACGGCGTCGTCGGAATTTTTCATCACCAACGACCTGCAGCTCAACCGCATCCTCCAGACCCGGGCCCTCGAGCAGGCCGGCCGGCTCGCGGTGGAAGATCTCGCCACCCGGTTTCTGGACCATCTTGACGCCGGGGGGAAAGTTCAGGTATCGCCTCCGCCTCAGGGCATTGTGCCAGGGCAGAGCCTTGCACCACGATGAAAGCGTTCGAGCTGGCCTCGGCCATCCAGAAACACGGCGTGGCGCCACTGTATCAGGTGACGGGCGAGGACGATTATCTTCGCGACGAAGCGGTGGACGCGATCAAGGCCGTTGTGCTGGGGAGCACCGATGACGAGGGACACGGCCTGGCGCCCTTCAATTTCACGAAGCTCTACGGCGATGAGACCGATGCTGCCGAGATCCTGGCCTCCGCCGCCGAGGCGCCGGTCTTTGCCGCGCAGCGGCTCGTCGTGGTCAAGGCGGCCGAGAAATTGCCGGCTCGGGAAGGCGAAGCGTTGATTCCCTACCTCAAGGCTCCATGCGAGTCCACGGCGCTGGTCTTCGCGGGGGTCAAGCTGGACGGCCGCACGAAGTTCGGGCAGGCGCTGAAAGACAAAGCGGTCCTGGTGGACTGCTCCTCATTGCCGGATGCGCAGTTGTCGAGCTGGATTCTGAGCCAAGCGAACCGGCTCGGGCTGCGATTGAACGATGACGCAGTCCTCCTCCTCAAGGAACTGGGCGCGACGTCCCTGTACCGCATCAAGGGTGAGCTGGAAAAACTCGCGGCCTTTGTCCCAGCAGGCCAGACAGCGGGGGTGTCGGAGGTGGAGCGGATCAAGGGCGGAGAGCCAGGAGCCTCGGTGTTCGACCTGGCGGAAGCGATCGGGCGGCAGGACCGTGAGCGCGCCCTGCGCATCCTAAGGAGAAACCTTGAAGCCGGCGAAGCGCCGCTGCGCATCCTCGGTTCCCTCGCCTGGCAGTATCGCCGGCTCTGGAGAGTCAAAGACCTGTTCCAACAGAGGCGGAGCGAAGCGGACATCGCGCGGGCCGTCGGCTTGCCGCCGTTTCGCGTCCGTGAGATGCTCGGGCAGGCGCGCCTCTACTCCATGGCGCATCTCCACAGAGCCTTTGCCTGGATGTTCGAAACAGATTCCGCCTTGAAAGGCGGGAGCGCCGGCGCCCCCGAGCGGGTGCTCGACTCGCTGGTCTTGCGCCTGTGCGATGACGTCGCGGAGAAGGCCGGTCCTCGTGCCCCCGGTCCCCAGCAACCAGCCAGGACCGGCGCGGCCAGGACCAGACCGATTTCGAACGTGCGGAGCGTCAGGCCCGCCCAGCCGTCAAAGCGTTCACTTTGATGGCCAGTCGGGAAATGCGGCGGGAGGCGGTGTTCCGTTTCAAGGCGCCTTTGGTCACCGCTTGACTGAGAGCGGACGTGGCGTCCCGCAAGAGAGCCCGTGCTTCCTCGGGCTTCTTCTCGTCAACGGCGGTAAGCACTTTCTTCACCGCGCCTTTGACGGAGCTCAGCACCGCCTTGTTTCGATGGTGCCGCTTTTCGGCTTGGCGGGCGCGCTTGATCGTGGATTTGTGACGAACGGCCATGCAGGTTCCTCCGTGTAAGAGAGCCCGTCTTCTAGCACAGGCCTTTGCCGGTGGTCAACCCGCTCAGTAGGAGCAACAGGAGATAGCCCGATGAGCACGGTGCAAATACAGGCTCGTGACCGATTGATTCTGGCGTTGGATGTGCCGTCCGTGAGCGAGGCCCAGCGGCTGCTGTCGCAGCTTGAGGACGGCGTTCGGTTCGTGAAGATCGGGCTGGAGCTTTATACCGCCGCCGGTCCGGAGATCGTACGCCGCTTGACCGAGCAGGGGAAAAAGGTGTTCCTCGATCTCAAGTTCCTGGACATCGAGGAGACCGTGCGGCGGGCCACCGCGCGGGTGGCCGAGATGGGGGTGGACTTCTTGACCGTCCACGCCAACCGCAAGGCCTTGCGCGCGGCCATCCAGGGCCGGAAGGAAAGCGGCAATTCGAATCTCAAACTGCTCGCCGTGACCGTCTTGACCAATTTCGACGCCAATGATCTGCGCGACATGGGCATCCAATGGAACGTGGCCGACCTGGTGGCGGCCCGCGCCAAACTGGCGGCGGAAGCCGGCCTCGACGGCGTGGTGGCCTCCGGCGAGGAGCCGGCGGCGATCCGCCAGAAAGTCGGCAAAGACTTCTTGATCGTGACACCCGGCATCAGGCCGGCCGGGAAAGGCAAGAACGAGCATGCCCGCGTCAGCACCCCCGCCCACGCGATCAAGGCCGGCGCCGATTACCTCGTGGTCGGGCGGCCGATCCGGGATGCGGCGGAGCCGCGTGCGGCGGCCGACGCGATCGTCGCCGAGATGCAGACGGCGTTTGATGCGCGCGGGTAGCTCTACGGACAGGTAAAAGTCACGGTCGGGGACCCTGGTCCCAATGTATTGGGGAGAGCGAAAAGCGCGAGGCCGTTGGTCACGTCAAACTTCATCGTAGACTGCAGGCCACCGTCTGCTTCAGTTGTGCAGGAAATCTGCCCCTCCGGCGATTCGAATGTAGCCTGGCCATCCGCACAGTCGGGGACTTGGGCGACTGGGATTGTATAGGATCCTTCCACGGCCGGAGCATCTCCTCCAGGCTGATCCGTGCCGGCTCGGGTGCAGACGGTGTTGACGCAGCCCCTGAGCTGAAACGTGCAGTTGATCGTGACCTTCATGCGGTTATAGGTTGTGCTGGGGCTCAGCGGCGATCCGCCCGAGAAATAGGTGCCCACCTGTGTTCCCGCGTTCGCCGCGGCGATATTGAAGATCAACCCTCCGCTGCCGATCTCAGTGTAGGAACCTCCGTTATTGCTCGAGATCTCGAATTTGATGATCGTGACCTGATAGATATCAGGCGTCCCGAAAGCCAACTGCGCATCCGCAGGAGACGTGGAAAGAATCAAGCAGATCCCCAGAATGATGGACAAGAAGAAAATCAGCATCCGCATAGTTACTCCTCCACTTTGGTTCAGCATCCCATTACGAGTGAGCTTTAGGTGCCTCGCCCGACATTGATCGTGACGGTCCCGGCGGCGCTCCGGGAGCTGCGCTCGGTGATGATGTCGAACTCCCGCACGACGCGGTAGGTGGTGATCCAGCGCACATCCTTCTTATTCCACTCGCGGTATGCGTTCTTGGTGAAGCCTCGGAAGATGAAGCCGCGGGACGTGGTGTCGAAATCGCCACGGAAGACAACGCCGATTCGGTGGGCCCACCCGCTGACATAGCTGTCGTACCAGGACTCCGCATCGATCCGGAAGAATGAGGTGAGGTACCATTCTGCCCGCGCCCCGTCCCGGACCAGGTCCTTCCCGCTTTTAAAGTCCCATTTCTGGTGCCGGCCATAGAGCTTCAAGTCCGGCAGATAGGGGACCGGCGCACCGAGTTCCAAGTCATAGCCGGCCACTGCCGTGTCGAAGACCTGGGTCGTGCCTGTTTGCTCCACCCGCCTGGCATTGGAAGTCGGCTGATAAATATTCCAGCGAAACTCGCCGACTGGTGAAAGAATTTCAGCTCCTCCACCAAGCCGGGCATGCCCGTATCGAGAATTGTAGTCATAGAAGGAATTGACTCCTAGCACGAGTTGGTTGTCCAGGAGCGCCTTCCTGTATCCAAGACCGCCGCTGTAGTTCCCATTGCCCTCCAACAGCGTGGCGCGTCCTTGCGCAAAGAAGGTCTGGCTGAAATCGGAAGCCTGCCAGATGGGCTGGGTGGTCTCGGCATAGATCCTTGGCTGACCGGTGCCGACCCTGACCCCGATATCCAACCGCTTCAACCATTCCGGCAGCCGATCGTCTGCCTTGGCGCGAGCCAGGAGCCGAGCGAGTTGAGTGTTGCTCATCTCCACCACAGAGCTGAGCGCAGCTTGGCCACTCTGCGAGGACGGAGACTGGACTCCGATGGAGGCGGAAGAAGCCATCTGAAGGCTGGTCCTCTGGTTCCACCGATCGCGGAGCAGATCGGGACTGAGCATCCAGTCTGAAACCTGTGTGATCTCGCTCGACTTGAGGTCGCGGAGGGCGCCGGCCCTGATGTGGTCAGGCGAGAGGACCGTGCTGCTGTTCACCACAGCCAAGATAAGGATTATGGCCAAGCGACCACGCTTTCTGAACATGGGGTTCCCCTGAATCCGGCCAGACTTGGGTTTCATCGTAGGCCTCACTAGGGGTGGGGGCAGCTTAGATATGACGGGGGGAAGCCATTATACCTAGTTGCTTATGCAGGGACGATTGTCCGCGCAGGATAGCTCTTCATCACGGGCCTGTCAACGGCTGGGTTTGGTGCGTTCCAGTCCCGTTCGGAGCAGAAGTTTCCGTCCAGTTGAGAAAGCAGCCGGAGAGACCGCGACTGTTGCGAGCCTTCGGCTGATTTGTTAGGATGCAGCCTACCTTTTCTGTGCCAACGAGCACCCGGGTGGTGGGTGTAGCTCAACGGTTAGAGCGCTGGACTGTGGCTCCAGAGGTTGCGGGTTCGAAACCCGTCACTCACCCCA
>CAYZKG010000011.1:30153-35083 GCA_964478915.1 uncultured Nitrospira sp. | reverse complement strand
GGAGTCTTTCTTCAGGGCCTGCGCAGAAGCGGGTAGGCAACCTTGCGCTTGGCTGGTCGTCGCCGGCCCGGGACCGGAGCGCGAGCAACTGCGTGGACGAGGAGTACAGGATGCGGGGCGCGCCGGAATCCGACCGCGCGGCAGGAGAACCTGGAGAACGACTTTGCGGTGTAGTGAGTGAACGCCTGTGCAGCGGTGCGGCAATCAGTTTCGGCTCACCCCGGCAGCTCATACCCCAAGAGCGTCAACGCTTTGTCAAGGACTTCCTGGCTGACTTCCGGTGGCGCCTTGCCGGCATAGTCGGCGTGTCGAGTCGCCCAGTCCACGCTTTTGATCTGGTCGGCGAGGACCACCCCATGAATGGTCGTGCTGTCCACGAGGACCTCAAACGGATAGCCTTTGACGCGACTGGTAATCGGGCAGCACAGCATCAACAGCGTCTTGCTGTTGTAGGCTCTCGGCGAGAGAACCAGGGCTGGGCGGCGGCCCGCTTGCTCGTGGCCGCTCTGTGGGGTGAAGTCCAGCCAAATGAGATCGCCCCGCTGGGGCACATAACGGGCTTTCACAGCAGCTCACGTCCGACCGGACGCCCGAATTCCTCGGCGTCGTGGCGATTGGCCGGCGTGATGCTGGTGAGGAGTTTGGCCAGGGTCTGTCGCCGCCCTTTCAGCGGCCGGATCACCACTGCGCCCTTCTTGGCCGAAACCTCGACGGGCTGGTTTTCGGCCAAACGGACTTCCTTGAGGATGTGCGCCGGTAACCGGACGCCGATGCTATTGCCCCATTTCTTGAGCACGGCTTGCATAATGCCTCCTGAGAACGTATCAACAACGTTGATACATCGTAGGGGGGACCGTCCTTCTCTGTCAAGTCTCGATGGGCTGCTTTGCGTCCTGAAGAGCCAGGTGGCGAGTCGACCGTTTCTCCTCGGTCCTTCCGCAACCGGTTGGTAGGTTTGCCGGGAATGTTCCTCTGAGCAGAGCCCATCCCCCGGGTGGGGCTTGATGAACAGGACGCGGAACCTGGTCCAACCTACGCCATGTCTCCGCTCTTCGCCGAGTCTACAAACGCCAGGAGATCCTGGAAACTGTAGTCGTTGCCGAGCAAATCAATGGGCCGGAATCCTCGAAGAAGAGGCTGTGGGGTCTGAAGAAACCTGAATACTTCCGACTCTGGCAGCGCCTCCTCGATTCGATTCACCAGCTCGTTCAGCCGTCTGAGTCTGGCCTCGACGTCCGGGGTTGGTTGAGCGATTTGTCGTTCCCAGCGAGACACGCTGACCCAGGACGTTCCCAGGACCTGGGCGAGGTGCTCCTGGGAAAGTGCGGCTTTCTCGCGCAGCGCTCGGACATCAATGAGGCGGCTCTTGGTCCGCTTAGTTCTAAGCGCGCTCGATCGCATAATCACGGCCTCCTTTCGCCTAGCTTATGACCTTTCGGCATCCTCCGGAGCAATGGGACGGATCTCCACGCGCTCAATTCCGGACGACGGGTCAAGCCGATCGAGAAACACGACGAGGACACGCCCAGCCGGCTGATCGGCTCGCGAATACATCCATGCCGCCTGCATACCGTCGGCTCGGAGACATCGCGCCAGCTCTTGGCACCGCTTGTATTCCTCGCCGATCAATACTTAGCGGTCAACCCCGTATCGCTTCTGGACCGACTGCTTCGTCAGATCGGCGATCTTAGCGACCCGAATCCGCACCATTGCGAGCCGGTAGGCACCCTTGTCCGCCCGCCACCGGTGCGTCACCTCGCGCCAGGCCGTCGAGGATCGAGCAGCCAGGTATATCGTGACGCGAGCCATTAGCGAGTCGTGAAACCGTCCGGATTCGCTTCGCGAAGGAAGAGGATCGTCCGAAAACTGTTCATAGAACGCCTTATAGCCGGTAAACGGTTCTCCGGGTCGAGGAGCAGCCATCCTGCGATGAAATCTTAACCCGGCTTCTGGGATCTGTCACTGGTGGGGTCACCCACCCCCAAGCACATTCCTACTCACCCACACGGTCAAACCGCGGCATCTGAGCAGGCAGCTCAGGCCATCTCGGCTCCTCGTTTCTTGACAAACCTTACCCCCTCTGCTACGGTCCGCCGAGAACCGCAACAAAATTGGTCAGTTACGTGGGCGCTTGCCTCTTCGTCGTCGATAGCAGCCCGGCTGTGCAGCGGCTGGTGGAATATGCCTTGGCCTCGGAACCGTACGAGGTGCTTGGGTTCAGGGACGGTATCTCGGCGCTGGACGCGGCCAAGCGGTTCCGACCTGAGCTGATCTTCGCCGATTACCATCTCGAAGGCCTCCCCTTCGATGCCTTCTGTGAGCGACTCAAACGGGCGGACCTTCTCCCTGAAACGCTGATCGTCTCGCTGGCGAATCTCTCCGACAATCTTGATGAAGAGCGGCTTCGGGCCAGCGGAGTGTACGCCTTTCTGAAAAAGCCGCTCCAGGCCGATCACATTCTCCAAGCCGTCAAAGAAGCAAGCGCCGGCGCACGCCGCGGACGGGGAACATCTGGCACCCTCATACGCCCTCCCGAGCCTGCGCCCCTTCAGAGCGAAGACATGGAGGCGGCCGAGATCGATCGCATG
This sequence comes from uncultured Nitrospira sp., assembly GCA_964478915.1. Taxonomy (GTDB): domain Bacteria; phylum Nitrospirota; class Nitrospiria; order Nitrospirales; family Nitrospiraceae; genus CAYJUM01. Next base: position 32,495 of record CAYZKG010000011.1, on the reverse strand, counting down.
CTGGGGTGGGCACCGGCGGAACCGGCCAGGGCCTCTTCGGGGGCCGCGGCGACCGGACCAGATCCCCGCGCAGGCGCCCTCCCGACGGATTTCCCTGGTGGCGAGCCACCGTCGGCCGAACATCTACGCGGACTCATCGAAGAAGCGTTGCAGGGGCAGGTGTCGGATCTGCTTCCGAGCCTCATCGCCCGGGAAGTCAAGACCTATCTGGGTGATGTCGTCCGCGCGGAGCTCGCGACCCAGATCAGTGCCGCTCTGCCCCGGGAGCAGATGATCCAGATCGTCCGGGAGGCTGCTGTGAGCGCGTGCGGCGAGGCGGTGCAACGTGTCCTCCCGGACATGGTGACCCGACACATCGCCAACATGGGGTCCACCATTGAGGAGAATCTGAGCAACTCCTCGGCGGCTCTCGTGCGCGATCTGACGGATCGCTTGGTGCGGGAGTTGGCCGGGCCGACGCTCCGCAAGCACTTGCCGGAGCTACTCAAGGAGCAGCTCGGCCCCGTTGACGCGCTGGTCAAGGAAGCCACCGAGGAAGCCGCCGCCAGGTATTCCCGGCAAGCGGCGGAAGCCGTCAGGGAGATGGGACGGGATGTGGTGAAGGACGTGATCGAGCAGGTCGTCCGCGATGTCGTGCCGGAACTGGCGAAAGCCGAGATCAGGAAGGAAATCGAACGGCTGACGGCGGACGACAGCTAGAGACTTTACTTCTTGACCCGCTTCTTGCGCCGGGCTCTGGCCAGCGCCTTCATCCGCTGGATGTTCTTCCGATGCTTCTTCCTGACCTTCCTGTCCTTCTCGCGTCCTCGTGCCATGCGTGGAGCTCCCTTTCCGTCTCCGTGATTCAATCGCCAGTCACTCAATCACTCATTTCGTCTTGCGGGCGCGCGCCTGTATAGCATAAGCGACTCAGCAGCACAAGGTTGCCACCGCGCGCGCCTTGCACGGTGCGCTGTGCGCCTTGCAGGGTCACGGGCAGCATGTTAAGATTCTGCGCGTCGTTACAGCCGATGCGATATCATGCCGTTTGCCCAGTTAGAGAAGGCGTATGATCCCGGACAGGTCGAGGAGCGGTGGTACCGATTCTGGACCGACAAGGGATATTTTCATGCTTCAGTCGATCACCCGGGCACGCCGTACTGCATCGTCATCCCGCCTCCGAACATCACCGGCTCGCTCCACGTCGGCCACGCGCTGAATAATTCCTTGCAGGACATTCTGATCCGCTGGCGCCGGATGCAAGGCAGAAATGCCCTGTGGGTTCCCGGCACGGACCATGCCGGCATCGCCACCCAGAACGTCGTCGAGCGGCATCTGATGGACACAGAAGGGCTCTCCAGGGAGGACCTTGGGCGGGAAAAGTTCATCCAGCGCGTGCAGGAATGGAGAAACCAATACGGCGGGAGCATTATTCAGCAGCTAAAGCGGCTCGGTGCCTCGTGTGATTGGAGCCGTTTGCGGTTCACGTTGGATGAAGGGTTGTCGAAGGCCGTTCGCGAGGTCTTCGTCCGGCTCTACGAAGATGGCTTGATCTACCGCGGAGAACGGCTGATCAACTGGTGTCCCCACTGCCTGACCGCTCTCTCAGACATTGAAGTGGAGCGGGAGGAAACGAAAGGGAAGCTCTATTACATCGGTTATCCGCTGAGCGACGACCACGCCGTCCGGCTGACCGTCGCGACGACGCGGCCCGAGACCATGCTGGCCGACACCGCCGTCGCGGTCCATCCGGAAGACCCTCGCTACAACAGGCTGATCGGAGGGGCCGCCCGCCTGCCGCTGACCTCCCGCACCATCCCGATCGTGGGAGATTCAATCCTGGTGGACCGGGAATTCGGCACCGGAGCGGTGAAGATCACGCCGGCGCATGACTTCAACGACTTCGAAGCCGGGAATCGACACGGCTTAGCAAGACTTTCGATCTTCACCGAAGATGCGAAGCTGGACCCAGGGGGATTACGCGAGGCTCAGGTAGAGGAGTCGTTGCAGCGGCAGATCGCTTTGAAGACCACACGTGAAGCCCGGAAGCTCGTGGTGGAGGCGCTGGACAAGGGCGGGTTTCTGAAGAAAGTCGAAGACCACCCCATGGCTCTCGGCCGGTGCTACCGCTGCAAGACCGTGGTCGAGCCGTACCTGTCGCCCCAGTGGTTCGTCAAGATCAAGCCGCTGGCCGAACCGGCCATCAAGGCAGTCGAGACCGGCCGCGTGAGATTGATCCCGGAAAGCTGGGTCAATAATTATCTGGGATGGATGCGGGACATCAAAGACTGGTGCATCTCACGGCAGATTTGGTGGGGCCATCAGATTCCGGCCTGGTACTGCCGAAGCTGCAACGAGGATGC
>CAYZKG010000011.1:7458-30053 GCA_964478915.1 uncultured Nitrospira sp. | reverse complement strand
ATCGTGGCCAGGACCAAGCCGGCCCACTGCCCGGGCTGCAGTGCGGGGGATTTCGTTCGGGATCCTGACGTCCTGGATACCTGGTTTTCATCGGCGCTGTGGCCGTTCTCCACCCTGGGCTGGCCTGAACAGACGCCCGAGCTGAAACAGTTCTATCCCACTTCCGCACTGGTGACCAGCTTCGACATCCTGTTCTTCTGGGTCGCCCGAATGATCATGATGGGGCTCAAGTTCATGGGCGATGTCCCGTTTCGCGACGTGTACATCCATGCCCTCGTCCGCGACGCGGAAGGACAAAAGATGAGCAAGTCCAAAGGCAATGTGATCGACCCCTTGAGCGTGATGGAGCGATACGGCACGGACGCTCTCCGATTCACGCTGGCGGCGATGGCGTCACCCGGCCGGGACATCAAGCTGTCCGAGGAACGGATCGAGGGGTATCGGAACTTCGCCAACAAGCTCTGGAACGCCGCCCGGTTTATCCTCGAGCACGTGTTCGAGGAAGGAGGCGCTGGGCGTGAAAAGAACAGACGGACCGTCCCACCGGGCCGACGGGGCGAGACCGATCGGTGGCTGATGAGTCGCCTGGCTGATTGCATCGGCAAAGTCCAGCACAGCCTCGAAGCGTACCGGTTCGATGAGGCGGCGCATCATCTCTACCACTTTACCTGGCATGAATACTGCGACTGGTATCTGGAACTGTCGAAACCGGTTTTACGGGGCTCGGAAGACCGGGCGGAGGAGGCCGCAATCGTCAGGGGCACGCTCGTTGAAACCTTTGAGATACTTCTGCGACTGCTGCACCCGTTCATGCCGTTCATCACCGAGGAGATCTGGCAAAAGCTGCCCCGTGAGGGGACCAGCGTGATGCTCGCCCCCTTTCCGACAGCCCGCCCGGACTGGTCCGACAAAGAGGCCGAGGAAGGCATCCAGAGCCTTATCGGGGTCGTGTCGGAAATCCGGGCCATCCGCGCGAAGTACGGGATCCCCCCATCGCGCGCACTGGCGGCGCAGGTCAGCCCGCATGGCGACCGGAAAGCCGAGATTGTCCGTCGGAACCAGGAGCGGATCGAAACCCTGGCCAGACTGGGAGCCCGCAACCTGGCTCTCCTTCCGAGCGGAGGACAGCCGGACAGACGGAAGGGCCTTGCCGTCGGGTACACCGAGGGCGCCACGGTGTACGTCCTGCTCGAGGGCATCATCGACCTCCGGAAGGAGCGCGAGCGGCTGACCAAACGGATTCGGGAGCTGGAAGGACTCATCGAACGGGAGACGAAAAAGCTGGCGAATCCCGACTTCGTCAACAGCGTCTCCGCCGAGGTCCTGGAAAAGTCCAGAGCGAAAGAAGCCGAGCTCTCTGCGGAGCGCTCTAAGCTCTCCCAGGAACTGAGTTATCTGGCTGCTGAATGATCCCCCGCCTAAATCAGCAGATCATCCGCGACGCCGTCGCCGTCGCCTTGGCCGAGGATTTGGGGACGGGCGATGTCACCACACGGGCGCTGTTCCCGCATGCGGTACCGGCCACCGGCTCCATCCTCGCTGAGGAGCCGGAGGGAGTAGTGGTCGCAGGGGTTGCGATCGCGCAGGAGGTGTTCGCGCAGGTCGATCCATCGCTGACCTGCCGTGTGCTGGTTCCCGACGGAGAGCGGGCGCCGTCCGGCGTGGCGATCCTCACCATCACCGGGGACGGTCGCTCCATCCTGGCCGGCGAACGGGTCGCCTTGAACTTCCTGCAGCGTCTCTCCGGCATCGCGGCGCTCACGACCAGGTTTTGCGACGCCGTCAAGGGTTTCCCGGTCAAGATCATGGACACACGCAAAACCACCCCCGGGTTCAGGGTCCTCGAGAAATGGGCGGTGCAGGTGGGCGGGGGGCACAACCATCGTCACAGACTGGACGATGGCTTGCTGATCAAAGACAACCATCTTGCGCTGGCCGGCGGTGACGTGGCCAAGGCCTGCCGGATGGCTCGCGAGAACGGGCCCAGCGGCCTCAGGATCGAGGTGGAGGTCCAGACAATTGAACAGGTGCAAGCCGCGCTGGAAGGTGGAGCGGAGATCATCATGCTCGACAACATGCCACTCGAGTCGATCCGCGAAGCGGTTCAGCTCGTGAAGGGCCGGGCCGTGGTGGAAGTATCCGGTGGCGTCACGTTGGCAACGGTTCAGACGATTGCCGCCGCCGGTCCCGATTTGATCTCGATCGGAGCGTTGACGCATTCGGCTCCGTCCGCCAACATGAGTATGGATGTTCGACGCGTATGAGCCATCACAAGTCGCCCATCACCGATCAGCCTGCAAGTTCACACTTGACCGCGGGGTCGGTACAAGCGCTACTGTCCACGCGCACGTTCGGTCGAACGTTGCATCTGCTCGATGAAACCACATCCACGAACGTGGCCGCGCTTGCGCTTGCTCACGATGGCGCGGCGCATGGCACCGTCGTCGCAGCCGAAACGCAGACCGCCGGTCGCGGGCGGCTGGGCCGACAGTGGCACTCCCCCGCCGGCGAGAATCTTTATTGCTCCGTGATCTTGAGACGGCTTCCGACCGACGAACGCTCGCACGGCCTGTGCTGGATTCCGCTCGTCTCGGCCGTCGCAGCCGCTCGCGCCATCGAAGTGGTCTCGGGCTTGACTCCCGCCCTGAAATGGCCCAACGATCTCCTCCTCAGTGAGCGCAAAGTCGGCGGGATATTATGCGAGAGCGGTGGTCTGGGCCCGAACGGCAGCGCCAATCAGCACGGCATCGTGATCGTCGGCATCGGCCTCAACGTGAATACCTCCCGCGGGGGCTTCCCCGAGCATCTCCGGGAGATTGCAACCTCGCTCGCCATCGAGGCCGGACGGCAGTTCGACCGTGCAGCGCTCCTTGCGTCGCTCCTGAACGCGCTGGAAGATCGCTATGAATTGCTGCTTACGGATCGAGCGACGGATGCGGAAAACGAATACCGGAGGCTCTGCGCGACATTGGGCCGGCGCGTGCGCGTCGAGCTGGCCGGAGGCGAGCGTGTGGAGGGACGGGCTGATGCGCTCCTGGAAGATGGTTCGCTCCGGGTCATCCGCGATGATCCTCGGAACGCCGTTGCCGAGGTCCGTGCAGCCGATGTGGTCCATCTGCGCTAGCGGGGATGTCATTGGTCATTGGTCATTTGTGCAGAGTGGCTCTATTGACCAATGACTATTGACGATTGACGAGGGCTCAAATGTTGTTGGCGATCGATATCGGGAACTCCAACGTCGTCTGGGGCATTTTCGACCAACAGACCCTGAAGGGTCACTGGCGCGCCGCGACCGATCTCTCGAAAACCGCCGACGAGTACGGAACGCTTTTTGTGAGCCTGCTGCAAGGTACCGGCATCGCTCCAGACCAGGTGACAGGGGTCATTCTCTCCAGCGTCGTCCCGGCCTTGACGTCCACGTTCGATGCGATGACCGAAACCTATTTCCACCGCTTCCCGATCGTCGTCTCGTCGGATCTCGACACCGGCCTGCAAATCCGCTACGAGCACCCACGTGAGATCGGCAGCGACCGGTTGGTGAATGCCGCGGCCGCATACGCCCGGTACCGGTGCGGCCTCATCGTGGTGGATTTTGGAACCGCCACGACATTCTGCGCGGTGACCCACCATGGAGAATATCTCGGCGGGGTCATCGCTCCGGGAATCCGGACCGCCGCTGAGGCGCTGTTCACCAGGACCGCGAAACTGCCCATGGTGGATCTCGTTCGCCCCAAGGCTGTCATCGGCCGCGATACCGCGAGCGGCATGCAGTCCGGCCTGATCTTCGGCTTCACGGGACTGGTGGACGAGATCGTCGAACGCATGCAGCGGGAGCTGGAACAGAAGGCCATGGTCATCGCCACCGGCGGCTTGGCCGCGGTCATTGCGCCGGAATCCCGCACCATTCAGGAAGTCAGACCCTATCTCACTCTGGAAGGCCTGGAGCTGCTGTATCGAAGGACCCGCGGAGAAGACTGACGCCGGAAACAAAGTATGCCTTCCTGTTGACTTTCCCCCCCTCGGTGGCTATCTCACACCATCCAAAGAACTGCCGGACTCATGGAATCAGAAAACCATAATACAATCAGCAACTTCGATAAGAATTCTGAGGTCCAACCTACAACTGATCAGCAAGACCCCAACTCCTTGCAGGAGGGCCCTGGCTCCTTGCAGGAGGTGAAGCACAGGCTGACCTCCACCGCAGACGAGCTAGAGACCCTTCGCGACAAATATTTGCGGTTGGCCGCGGAGTTCGAAAATTACAAGCGCCGCGTCCAGCGGGAACAGAACGAGGCAATCCGTTTTGCCAACGAGGGTCTTCTCAAGGAACTGTTGCCGATTATCGATAACCTCGAGCGGGCGATCCGGAGCGCAAAGGAGTCCCCTGCCCTGGATGGTGTGGCTGAGGGGGTGGATCTGACGCTGAAGCAATTCATGGAGACACTGGCAAGATTCGGCGTCCGACCGGTCTCGAGTGTCGGAGAGCAGTTTGATCCCTCCCGCCATCAGGCGGTCTCCCGCACGGGCACCGACGCACCGGAAAACACCGTGGTGGAGGAATATCTGCGCGGATATCTCCTGCACGACCGGGTCTTGAGAGCGGCAATGGTGTCCGTCGCCGGCCCCGAGTCGAGCGGTGAGAGCCACGAAACGGATCATCACGAGAACAGCGGCAGGAGCGACACGGGTGCGACCCGGTGATACGGTCGGCGCCCATTAAGCGTTCAAGCAGGAAGGAGAAGCACACATGGGTAAGGTAATAGGCATTGACCTGGGAACAACGAACTCATGCGTCGCGATCATGAGCGGCGGCGACCCCACTGTGATCGCCAACGCCGAGGGCAGCCGGACCACTCCTTCCGTTGTGGCGATCACGGACAAGGGTGAACGGCTGGTCGGCCAGATCGCCAAGCGCCAGGCGATCACCAATCCCGAGAACACGATTTACTCCATCAAGCGCTTGATGGGTCGCAAGTTCAATTCGCGTCAGGTTCAGGAGGCCATGAAACGGCTGCCCTACAAGATCGTGGAAGCCTCTAATGGCGACGCGCATGTCGAGATCCGTGGGAAGCGATACAGCCCTGCTGAAATCTCCGCCATGATCCTGCAGAAGATGAAGCAAACGGCGGAGGATTACCTTGGCGAAAAAGTGACCGAGGCGGTCATCACCGTGCCGGCTTACTTCGACGACAGCCAGCGCCAAGCCACCAAGGATGCCGGCCAGATCGCCGGTCTCAACGTACTGCGGATCATCAACGAACCGACGGCCGCGTCGCTGGCGTACGGGCTGGACAAGAAGAAGGACGAGCGCATCGCCGTATACGACCTCGGTGGTGGAACCTTCGACATCTCGATCCTGGAAATCGGCGAGGGGGTGTTCGAGGTCAAGTCCACCAACGGCGACACCTATCTGGGGGGCGATGACTTTGACCTGCGGATCATGGACTGGCTGGTCGATGAGTTCAAGAAGGATCAGGGGATCGACCTCCGGAAGGACCGGATGGCGCTCCAGCGCCTCAAGGAAGCGGCGGAGCGGGCCAAGATCGAGCTGTCCTCTTCACAGGAGACCGAGATCAACCTGCCGTTCATTACGGCCGACGCGAGTGGGCCGAAGCACATGGTGACGAAGCTGACCAGGGCGAAGCTCGAGCAACTGGTGGACGATCTGATCCAGCGCACCATCGAGCCCTGCAAGAAAGCGCTGGCGGATGCCGGCGTGACCGCCCGCGACGTCAACGAGGTGGTCCTGGTGGGCGGCATGACCCGGATGCCGAAAGGGATCCAGGTGGTCCGCGAGTTCTTCGGCAAAGAGCCCCACAAGGGCGTGAATCCGGATGAAGTGGTGGCCGTCGGCGCCGGGATCCAGGGCGGTGTTCTGAAAGGCGAGGTGAAGGATGTCTTGTTGCTGGACGTCACTCCGCTCACGCTGGGGATCGAAACGCTGGGCGGCATCTTCACTCATCTGATCGAGCGCAATACCACCATTCCGACGAAGAAGAGCCAGATCTTCTCCACCGCAGCCGACAACCAGAGCGCGGTGACGATCCGGGTCTTCCAGGGCGAGCGCGAGATGGCCAACGACAACAAGCTGCTCGGCCAGTTCGACCTGGTGGGTATCCCGCCGGCCCCCCGCGGAGTGCCGCAGATCGAGGTGACGTTCGACATCGATGCCAACGGCATCGTCCACGTGTCGGCGAAGGATCTGGGTACCAGCAAAGAGCAGTCGATCAAGATCACGGCCTCCAGCGGTCTGAGCAAGGATGAGATCGACCGCATGGTGAAAGAGGCCCGGTCGCATTCGGAGGAGGACAAGAAGCGGCGGGAATTGGCTGAGGCTCGTAACCAGGCCGACAGTCTGATCTACGGCACTGAGAAGAACCTGAACGAGCACGGCGATAAAATCAGCGAGGACGACAAGAACCGGATCACGGACGCGGTCGCGTCGCTGCGAAAGGCCATGGAAGGCGATGACCCAACCGCCATCAATTCGGCTGTCCAGGCGCTCACGACCGCTTCGCACAAGCTGGCCGAGGAGATGTACAAGAAGGCTTCGGCTTCGGCCGCGGGGGCGTCCCCCGGAGGTGATGGCAACCAGTCTTCGAAGACCGACGACAAAGTGGTGGATGCGGAATTCGAAGAAGTGGATAAAGACAAGAAGTAAGTTACAATGACGCGGGTCGGGCCACGTTTCCGTAGCCCGATCCGCGCTTCACCGCTTCCCCATGGCGCCCGTGGCGAAACGCGATTACTACGAAACTCTCGGCATCGTTCGGAACGCCTCGGACGACGAGGTCAAGAAAGCCTACCGCAAGCTCGCCCGGCAGTACCATCCCGATCTCCACAACACTGATTCTCAGAAGAAAGTCGCCGAAGAAAAGTTCAAAGAGATCAACGAAGCATACGAGACCCTGAGCGACCCGCAGAAGCGCCGGCAGTACGACACGTTCGGCCACGCCGGCCCCCAGGGCTTCGGCGGCGGCTTCGAAGGGTTCGACTTCGGACGCGGTGGCTTCGGCGATGTCTTTAACGACATCTTCGAGGACTTCTTCGGCGGCGGGCGCGGGCGACAGCGCGCGGAGCGCGGCTCGGATCTCCAGTACAACCTTGAGCTGTCGTTCGAGGAAGCGGTGTTCGGCAAGGAGGCCAAGCTCCGTATTCCCCGGTGGGAGACGTGTGCGGACTGCAAGGGCACCGGCGCCAGGTCGGCAGCCGGATTGAAGACTTGCCCGAGTTGCAAAGGCACCGGGCAACTTCGCATGCAGCAAGGGTTCTTCAGCGTCAGCCGGACCTGTGGGCACTGCGACGGAGCCGGACAAATCATCTCCGACCCTTGTTCCGCGTGCCGCGGCCAACGACGAGTGTACCGGGAGCACACGCTCTCCGTGAATATCCCGGCCGGCATCGAATCCGGCATGCGGTTGCGTCTCGCCAACGAGGGCGAGCACGGGCTGAACGGCGGGCCGCCCGGAGATCTGTATATCGCCATCACCGCCAAGCCCCATCCGGTCTTCTCCAGGAAAGGTAACGACATCGTGTGCGACGTGCCGGTGAGCTTTGTCACCGCCACGCTGGGCGGGAAAGTGGAAGTCCCTACTTTGAAAGGAAACACGATCATCAAGGTCCCGGCGGGCACGCAGCCCGACAAGACTCTCAGACTGAAGGGTCTCGGGGTCCCCAATCTGAAAGGTCACGGGCAGACCGGGGATCAGGTCATCAGGGTTAAGATCCAGATTCCGACCAGGCTGACTCCCAAGCAGAAAGAGCTGCTCACGGAGTTCGCGAAAGAAAGCGGGATGGCCTACGACTCTGAGAGCGGCGGCTTCTTCGACAAGATGAAAACCTTCTTTGAGTAATCGTCCGCTCCATACCCGCCCCTTACTCCTCACTCCTCACGCCTAACGTCTGACGACTATGCCGGTCTTCTTCATCGGTGACGAGCAGGTTCACAACGGTCTCGTCACCATTACTGGCCCCCTGCTGGACCACCTGCGCGACAGCCTCCGCGTTCAGGTCGGTGACACCATCACCGTCTCGGATCGCCACCGCCGCCGGTACGTGATCGAGGTCGAGCATCTCGATCGGGAGCAGTTGCGCGGCCAGATCCAGAGGGAAGAGATCGCGCCGGTGCCGCACGTCCCGACCATCGTCATCGGGCAGGCGTTGCTGAAGAGCGATCGCATGGACTGGGTGATTCAGAAAGCGACGGAGCTTGGCGTGGGCCGCATCGTGCCGCTCTTGTCCCAGCGGACCGTCATCCGGCCACGTCCGGGTCGTGTCGCCTCCCAACTGGAACGCTGGCAACGGATTGCGCTTGAGGCGGCGCAGCAAGCCGAGCGCTGGGATGTCCCTGTGATCCAGCCTCCCTGCGATGCTGCGGCATTCTTTGATAGTCAGACGTCCGATGACGCGAAGCTCATCTTGCGGGAGCGCGGCCTCGGAGAGAGCCTTCGGTCGGTCGAGCTGCCGTCCGGACCGCAGTCCATGATCCGCATGGCGATTGGACCCGAAGGAGGTTGGAGCAGCGAAGAGGTGGGGCAGGCTTCAGCCGCCAAGTTCCTGCCGGTGACGCTCGGGGAGCGCATTCTTCGGGCTGAGACCGCGGCGCTGGCGGCGCTGGCTCTCATACAGTCTCGTCTCGGTGAACTTGGCTGATAGCTAATGGCTCTATCGTGGCGTGGTGATCATCAGAATCGTGCCCTGATCACCGCTCGCCCAGCCACGCGAAGGGTCCGGGAAGGTCAAGCCGTACAGCGACACTTTGGTCCCGGGGGCCTGCTCGACCCATGTGAAGCCCGCATCCGTTGTCCGTAATATCGTCCCCCGCTCCCCGACCACCCACCCGGTACCGCGATCGCTGAACCGGACCTGGATCAGGTCCGCCGGCTTGATGCAATGCTGGATGCACGCCACGGTCCGGTCAATCCAATTCTTCCCGCCATCGACTGTCTGCAACATGGCACCGGCATTCCCGACGGTCCAGCCGTTGAGGTCGTCCAAGAAAAAGACGTCGAACAGCGTGGTGGCGGCGTTTTTGCTGTCCTGGCTGCGCCATGTGATGCCGCCGTCTCCTGTCGCGACGATGGTCCCTAGCGCTCCAACGGCCCACCCATGCTGCTTGTCCGCAAAGTGGACCGCGTAGAGCACGTTGTTCGTGCCGCTGGTTTGATCGTCCCAATGCAGCCCCCCATCAGCCGTATGCAGAATGGTTCCGCGCTCACCCACAACCCACCCCAGTGCGGTGGAGAGGAAATAGATCCCGAACAGGGCGGATTGTGTCGGAGCGGACTGGGCCGCCCATCTTTTCCCGCCATCTTTGGAGTGCAGAATGGTCCCATTGGATCCCACGACCCAGCCGTGCCAGACATCGGCAAAGAAGACGCCGGTCAGAAGCGCCCTGGTGCCACCCGGACTCGCTGCCCAGCGCTTGCCGCCATCGACCGTTCTGAGAATCGCTCCACCGGCCCCGACAGCCCATCCGTTCCGGACATCGCGGAAAAAAACGTCCAAGAGCGTGGCCTGCGTGCCGGTCCGCTGGACGGCAGACGTCACGGCTGAATCGGCATTGGGCCGCGGGTCCGCCGCCCGGACCGCATGGTCCGGCAACATCGCTACGCACAGTAACATGCCGACCGTGAAACCGAGGGGCGGTGACGGGAACGCGAGGCGCATGGGTCAGTCCCGGCCCGGGCCGGGATCGGTCCAATACCCTTGGTTGGGAAGTCCTCTGAGGAGGATGGTGAAGGAGCCGGCCTCGGCGGTCACCCATTTTTTCGGCGTGCAGCAGCGTCCGTCCGGCAGCACGTCCCAGGAGCCACGCCGTACCAGCAAGGGTCCGGTGGAACGCTCACCGAACCCGGTCTCCGTTCCGATGCCGAACACGTTGCGCCGCGGAACCCGGACCTTGATCTCTGAATCGCTCCACGACACGACCTGAGCCGCCACGCCGTTGAACAGGACCTCGCTTCGGGAGATGTTTTCTCCGAGCCGGACAGCTTCGAAGTCGTGCCCGCTCTTGTCCAGACCCGGCTGGGTCGCTTCGGCGGTCTTGATGAAGGTGCCGAACCCCGACCCATTGATCGTGACGATTTCGTCCAGGCCGGCCGATGTGGGTGTGTAGCTTTCCACGACCGGGGTCACCACAGTAAAAGTCCCTGCCTCCACAGACGCAATGCCGCGCTCGGCGCAACAGGAGCCATCAGGCTTGGGAGTGGTCGCTCCCCGCTTCACCACCACCGGACCGCTCTTGGCACTAAACGGCACCCATACATCGATCATGTCATCATGCCAGCGATATATGACGGCCGGCACACCGCCGAATTCCACGGCATTCTGCCCGGGGTCGAAATCGAGGAAGTCGAACGGGGTGGCCCCGCTCTCGGAATAGTTTCCAAAATTCTGGCCGGAAATCCGGACCAGACTGCCGATCGGCCCTCCGGTCAGGGAGAGCCCGGTGGCCTTGGGGGTCGTCACCTCGAAGTCGCCAACCGTCTTCCGGCTGGTACCGCGGTGGAGTACCACCGGCCCGCTGGTGGCCCCCAGAGGCACGTGGACCACGATCGCCAAATCGCTCCACTGAGCAATCGTCGCCGGCCGATCGTTAAACAAAACCGCATCATCGGCCTTACGGGTGCTCCCGAAGCCCTGCCCGAACAGCACGACTTTGGTTCCAACCGGACCCTTCACGGGATCGACGCGAATGGTCGGAGTCACTTTCAACGGCACAGCGTTACTCACGCTGTATCCGACCGGAGCACAGCACGATCCATCAGGCAACGGATCGGAAGACGCCAGACGCACGACCACATCTCCGGAGGTCGCATTCGCCGGCACCACCAGTTCGATCCGATCATCTCGCCATCTCTGAATCCGAGCCGGCAGCCCGTTGACCAGTACGTCATTCACCGAAAACATCGTGTTGGGGTCCTTGGAGCCGGCGGTATTGCCGAAATGCTCGCCGATGATCTGCACCGCCGCGCCGGGTTCAGTCTCGACGGGCTGTAACTCCTTGATGATCGGCTGCTGCACCGTGAACCGCCCGGCCGTGATCTTCTTTGAGCCTTTGAAGACTTCGACCGGTCCGCTGGTCGCTCGCAGCGGAACCTTGACTTCGATCAGATCGGGCTCCCAGCGCTGAATGAGCGCCTGCACGCCGTTGAACGCGACTCGGTTTGCCTGGGTGGACTTAAAGGAACCGAATCCCTTACCGGAGATCGCGACGGTCGCGCCAGGCGGAGCGGCCTCAGGAAGCAGGGCCACTTGGGCGGCATCGAGGGTGGACAGACTGAGAATCAAAAAGGCGACCGCCAGTGAAACAAGGAACCTCATCATGGACTCCAAAAGGTGAAAGAAAGGTGATTCAACATAACAACCGCGAGTTTTGATCGTCAAGCGATCAAGCAGTCGAAAGTCGTTGGACGTCCTTTATCTGAACGATGAGCTCCAGTTCCACCGGCGCACGCAGCGGAAGCTCGGCGGCGCCCACTGCCACGCGGGCATGGTGACCGGCCTCATCGAAGAGTTTGACCAGGAGATCGGATGCGCCGTTGATCACGGCCGGTTGCTGGCTGAATCCCTCAGCCGAGGCCACGTGGCCTACCAGCCTGACCACTCTCTTCACCCGATCAAGCGAACCCAACTCACTGCGTACGATGGCCAAGGCATTCAGCAGCGCGACCCGCGCCGCTTCATACCCCTGTTCGACGGTGAGCTCTTTGCCGAGTTTGCCTTCCTGGACCACTCTCCCGTCCCTCATCGGCACGACCCCGCTCAGAAAGAGCAGATCCCCGGCCTGCACCGCCGGGATGTAGGTGGCCACCGGCTTGGGCGGAGCCGGCAGCTCAATCCCAAATTCCTTCAACTTTTTCTCGAATGACATCTTCTAATACATCTACAAATAAGGAATTTTAGATTCTTGATCTGTGCGACTTCGCCCGGGACCTCGGTGTCTTTCGAACGGAGCGCGTCTCAGCCTTGCGTTTCCCCACCCTTCTCCATCCCGACATGCTTTTTTAGGATCTCCGAATCCTTGATCGCCGTGTTGGTGGGTGCGAGCTCCAGCGCTTTTTTGAACGAGGCGGTCGCCTCCTCATGCTTCCCCATCTTGTCTTGGGTCAAGCCCAGATTGTAATGGGCGACGGCTGAATTCGGATCGGCCTTCACCGCCTTCTTGAAATGCCCTGCAGCCACGTCCCAATGACCCTGTTGGTAGTGTCCCACCCCCTCGTCATTGTCCGCCCGCGCGCTTGAACTGGCAGGCGCGAACAGAGCGGCATCCGGAGCGCTCCCCGCTTTTCTCGTCTCGCCACCCCCGGTCTGGCTGGACTCACAGGCTAGTAAGTTCACAAGGAAGAACAGGCTTAACCCAAGCAATAGTGCGACCTGTTTCATGGCATCCTCCTGGGTTTCAATCAGGGGTCTAGAGAAGCACTATAACAGAACCGTCTCTGTCCGGGCATCTCCGGGCGGGGAACCGTTGTCCAGGGCCGCTGGGCTGGCGCTCAGGAAGAGCGGCGCGGGGGGCGTCGCTGATACTTGTCCACCGCGCGGTTGTGCTCTTCCAACGTGGAGGAGAAATAGTGGCTCCCGTCGTTGCGCGAGACGAAGTACAGGTAATTGGTGGCTGCGGGATAGAGGGCGGCCCGAATCGCCTGGAGGCCGGGGCTCGCGATCGGACCAGGCGGCAGGCCCGGGAAGCGATACGTGTTGTACGGGCTGTCGAGCGAGAGGTCGCGCGCCCTCAGGTTTCCGTCAAACCCGTCAAGGGCATAGATGACGGTCGGATCGCTTTGGAGCGGCAGCTTGCGGCGGAGGCGATTATGAAAGACCGCGGAGACCAACTCCCGCTCTTCCCGCACGCCCGTCTCCTTCTCGATCACCGAGGCCAGCGTGAGAACTTGATGCAGTGAGAGATTGAGGTCTTTGGCCCGCTGGTACAAATCCGGGGTTAAAGCCTGCCGTAATCCTGCCACCAAGGTCCTGAGCACTTCCTTGGGATCGGTGCGACGGGCGAAGCGATAGGTGTTCGGAAACAGGTACCCTTCCAGGCTGCCCACCTCCAGGCTCAGGCTGCGGATGAATTCCCGATCGTGCGTCAGCCGCGTCAGCTCGCCCTGATCGGCAATGTCCTTCTGACCCAGCAGCTCCGCAATCTGGGCCACGGTATAGCCTTCCGGGATCGTGACCGGATGAAGGACCACGCGACCATTGACGAGATCCGAGAGAATCTCGGTCGGCCGCATGCCGGGATGAAGGGCATATTCGCCAGGGATGATGCGCCGGTCCGCGGACTCGAGTTTCCCCAAGAGTCGAAAGAACCAATAGTTCGTGATGAGATGCTCGTTTTTGAGCAGCGTGGCAACTTGGCGAAAGGTGGCCCCGGCCGGAATATCGACGATTCGAACCGTGTCATCGCCGGTCTCGCTGGCTGCAGGCTGCATCAGCCACTGGACGCCTTGATAGGCCGCGATACTCATGGCGCACGCGATCACAAATCCCCACAGCAGGGCTTTCCACGCTTCACGCGTCACGGGCCTCACACCTGTCAGGTTGCTCGCCGGCCGTGGCCTCCCCCGTCGCCAAGTTGTCGAGGTAGCTCTGGAGCAAGAGCGCGGCTGCGACGCGATCCACCGCCCCTTTGCGTTTCTTCCTGCTGACGTTGGCCCGGATCAGCATCTGCTCCGCCGCTTTCGAGGTGAATCGTTCGTCCCATGCGATCACCGGTACGGCCAAAACCCTCTCGAGCTGTTCGATAAACTCTCTGACCGATTTGGCCTCTGGACCGGCCTCCCCATGGAGCCGGAGCGGCATCCCGGTCACCACCTCGAGGACATCGTGAAGCCGGACCAGCCGTTGGATGTGCGCCACATCGGCCTCAATCGACCGGCGCTCATACGTCTCGAGCGGCTGAGCCGTCCAGCGTAGCTCGTCGCTCAGCGCGATGCCGATGCGCTTGGTGCCGGGATCGAGGGCGAGAACACGTTTCACTCTCACCTCGCGCCACCTCCGGGCGTCCCGGTCGGCCCCGGGGACCGCTTTTCAGCCCGCAGGACGGCGGTCAGATCGTCCAGCTTCCTATGGATACCGTCAAGATCACTGCGCGTCGGGACATTAAGCTTGCGCGAGATCTTTTCCATCATCTGCTTCTCCTTGCGTCGAACATCTTGCTCGAACTCCTCCGTTTTCTCGACGATCTTCTTGATCTCGCGGGCGCTTTCGCTGTTGTTGGCTTCGCCCTTCTGGACCAGGTCCTCGACCACTTCCCGCAGCTTCGCCTCAAGCCCCAGCGCCGCCAAGGCTGCTTTTTTGATGAGTCCCATAGCTTCCTCCTCCTCTTCTTCAAAGTTAGCGGGTCACTTCCGCTCCACCAACATCCTCTCAACGAGCTCAAAAATCTTCTCCAGAGCCGCGTTCAAGCGCTCCGGGTTCTTCCCGCCGGCCTGGGCCATGTCGGGCCGTCCTCCTCCGGTCCCTCCGACCTCGGCGGCCATGTCTCGGATCAAGTCTCCGGCACGAAGGGTCCCTACGAGATCCTTCGTCACGACCACCAACAGCGCCACCTTGTCATCGTGCACGGAGCCCAGCGCGATGACCCCGCTTGCCAGTTTATCACGGAGCCGGTCCGCCAACGCGCGCAGCTCGGCGATTTGCATCCCATCCGCCCGCTGGGCGTGCACCCGAACGCCCTGGACCGTCCGGACCTGGACCTGCCCCTCCCCGCTTGCCCCGGTGGCCATCCGGAGCTTCAGCTGCTCCAGCTCGCGTTCCTTTTCCTTCAATTGCGCGACGAGCTTGCGGGCCTTGCCAACCAGCTCGGAAGGCCCCACCTGGAGCAGTTCGGACAGTTGCCGGATCTCAGCCTCCAGGCGCTTCAACTCCGCCATCGCTCCGGTGCCGCTCAAGGCCTCGATGCGCCGGACTCCGGCGGCCACACCGGTCTCCGAGACCACGCGGAACAGGCCGATCTCGCCCGTATGCCGACAATGGGTGCCGCCGCACAGCTCCTTGCTGAAGGTGTTGATGCTGACGACCCGCACCTGCTTCCCGTATTTATCCCCGAAGAACGCCAGCGCACCCTGGGCAACCGCCTCCTGGATCCCCATGACCTGCGTCTGCACCGTATCATTCCGCCTCACCCGCTCGTTGACCAGCGCTTCGACATCATCCGCGTCTCGCGACGCGAGTGGCCTGAAATGCGCGAAGTCGAACCGCAGCCGGTTGGGAGCCACCAGGGACCCATACTGCTTCACGTGAGGGCCGAGCACCTCCCGGAGCGCTGCATGAAGCAGATGGGTAGCGGTATGGTTGCGAGCGGCTTCCTGCCGCAGCGTCTGATGCACCATGGCTTCCAACCGATCGCCTTCGCGGACGCGTCCCACCCGGACGACCCCCCGGTGAAGCACCAAGTCGGGCGCCGGTCGCGTCGTGTCCCGCACCTCCACGCGCCCTTCGGGACCGGTGAGCACCCCTTGATCGCCGACCTGCCCTCCCCCCTCCGGATAGAACGGCGTCACGTCCAACGCGAACTCCACCTCGTCTCCTTCCACCGCTTCCTTCACCAGCCGCTCATCCTTCAGCATCGCCCGGACGACACATTCGGCGTCGAGCCTGTCGTACCCGACGAACCGCGTGGGGCCGATGCGGTTGGTCAAGTCCACCAACACCGGCTTGACCGCCGCCGCCGTAAATTCAGTACTCTTCCTGGCGCGTTCCCGCTGCTCCTCGAGCGCGCGGCTGAACGCTTCCTCATCCAATCTGATCTGCTGCTCGCGGCAGGCTTCGGCGATCAGGTCAAGCGGAAAGCCGTAGGTGTCGTACAGCTTGAAAGCGTCCTCGCCGGGAAGGGTGTCACGGCCCGACGCCCTGACCTTGGCGATCATGTCGTTCAGAATCGGCAGGCCCTGATCGAGGGTGGCAATGAACCGCTCTTCCTCACCTTGAGTGACCTCGGCAATGGTGGCCGCTGCAGCCCGCAATTCTGGATAGGCGTCGCCCATCTGCTGGACCACGCCGCCGGTGAGTTCAAACAGAAAGGGTTCGCTCAATCCAAGCAGGCGTCCGTGCCGGGCTGCGCGCCGCATGATGCGCCGCAACACGTAGCCGCGCCCCTCGTTGGACGGCAGCACCCCGTCGGCGATCAAGAACGCCGTGGCACGGAGATGGTCGGCAATGACTCTCAGCGAGCGGTCGTGAGCCGCAGAGTCGCCGTACCGATGGCCGGTCCGCTTCCCGATGGCGACCAGGATCGGCCGGAACAGATCGCTGTCGTAGTTGCTGGTGACGCCCTGGGCCACCGCGGCCAAGCGCTCCAAGCCCATGCCGGTGTCGATGCTGGGCTTCGGAAGCGGCTGCAGGATGCCGCTGGCATCCCGGTCATACTGCATGAACACCAGATTCCAGACTTCCAGATAGCGGTCGCAGTCGCAGCCGACCGCGCACGTCGGCTTGCCGCAGCTCAGCGCCTCTCCTTGGTCGATCACAATCTCCGAGCAGGGCCCACACGGCCCGGTATCCCCCATCTGCCAGAAGTTGTCCTTTTCACCCATCCGTAGAATTCGGGCCGGCGGCACCCCGACCGCCCTCGCCCAGAGATCGTACGCCTCATCATCTTCCCGAAACACGGTCACCCAGAGCTTGTCCTTGGGCAGCCCGACCACGTCGGTGAGAAAGTCCCAGCCGAAGCGGATGGCATCCTCCTTGAAATAATCCCCGAACGAGAAGTTGCCCAGCATCTCGAAAAACGTGTGATGCCGGCCGGTGTAGCCGACATTCTCCAGATCGTTGTGCTTCCCCCCCGCCCGCATGCATTTTTGCACCGTGACGGCCCGCTTGTACGGACGGGCCTCCTGCCCCAGAAACACCTCTTTGAACTGGTTCATGCCTGCGTTCGTGAACAGGATAGTCGGATCCGCCTGGGGGATGAGGGAAGCGCTCGGCACAGTGGTATGGCCGCGCTCGCTGAAATATCGAATGAATGATTGCCGAAGCTCGTTCGCGCTCTTGGTCATCCGGTCACCAGTTCCCGATTCTCAATCATTCTCAGCCTCACTCAGCACCGCCTCGATCGTCTCCTCGCTGAACCCCTGCCGGCGCAACCGTTCGGCACAGCGCACAAGATCGGAATGATGGTGGATGGCGTGGCCCACCAGGCGGCCGGCCAGCTCACGCTCGCTGATTTCACCATACACAAGATCGAGGGTGCGCGTGGTGGTGTGCCGGTCCACCCCTTGCCGTAACAGCTCCGCCTCCAGTCCTGCGCGGCCCATCGGCCGACGGGCCAGCCGGGATCGAGCCCATTGTACGGCGAACGCCGCGTCATTGAGGTACCCGCGTGCTCGAAAGCGGTTTATCAGCGCCCGGGTGCGGGAGGGCGAGGCCCCGACTTTGGTCAGGTAGGCCCTGAACTGCGCTTCGGTGCGGTCCCGAGCGGCCAAGTACCGGACAGCGGATAACTCTATCCGATCGGCTGCTTGCCGACTGGTGTGGCGCAGAGCGGCCGGCTGCCGTTCGGCGGCTCTGGCTGGTTTGCCGGCGTTGCGGCCAGACACCGGGGTTAGTTCCCGAATCGGTCGAAGATGCTCTTTTTCTCCGGAGGCTTCGCGGCCGCCTGTGGCTTCGTGGTCGCTTGACGGTCAGGACCGGGAGTCGCGGCAGAGTCGGTGAGGACCATCTCGGACGTGGACTGAATTCCCTTGACTCTCAGCATGAAGTCTTGCGGGTTCGTCGCCCACTTCAAGGCTTCTTCGATGGTGATCAGGTCCCTTCGATACAGATCATACAGCGACTGATCGAAGGTCTGCATCCCGTATTGCGACTGACCGGCTGCGATCAGCTCTGGGACCCGGCGAGTCTTCTCAGGATCCACGATGCACTCACGGATGGTCTCGGTCGCCACCATGATCTCCACCGCCGGTGCTCGGCCCTTCCCTGAGCTCTTTGGAACCAGCCGCTGCGACACGATCCCTTTGATCACCGCAGCAAGCTGGATCCGGATCTGCTGCTGCTGGTGGGGCGGAAACACCGAGATGATCCGGTTGATCGTCTCGGTGGCATCCACCGTATGGAGCGTGCTCATGACCAGGTGCCCCGTCTCGGCCGCCACGAGCGCGGTCGAGATGGTTTCCACGTCGCGCATCTCTCCGACCAGGATGACATCGGGATCCTGGCGCAGCGCGCTGCGGAGCGCCGTGCTGAAGGATTCGGTATCGATGCCGATCTCGCGCTGGCTGACGATGCACCGCTTGTCCTGATGGATGAATTCGATCGGATCCTCGATCGTGACGATATTGGCTGGTCGGTTCGAATTGATCCAATCAATCATGGCGGCCAGGGTGGTGGACTTGCCGGATCCGGTCGTGCCGGTCACCAGGACCAGGCCTCGATGCTCCAGGGCCAAGGTTTCCAGCACCGGAGGCAGATTGAGATCTTTCAAGCCGAGGATCTTGTTGGGGATGACCCGCAGCACCAGGCCCACGTGGCCCCGTTGCTGGAAGGCGTTCGCCCGGAAGCGGCCCACGCCGGACGCGCTGTAGCTGAAATCGGTCTCGCCTCGCTCCTTGAATTTCTGCTGTTGCGCCGGCGTCATCATGGACAGCGCAACCGAGAACCCATCCTCAGGGGAGACCGGGCTAAACTTCGCCTGAGGAACCAAATGTCCGTCGATGCGGAAGGCGGGCGGATTGCCGATCTTGATGTGGACGTCCGACGCGTGCTGCGTCACCGCCTCGGCCAGCAGCTCATCAATTTTCCAGAGCACGGTTTTTTCCTTCCAGACAGGCGCCGTCAGACCGAGCGGCCGGCGTGCGCCCGCTTATCATCCCGACCCTCCGGACGCTTCTCCTCAAGCCGCGGATCGCGGCCGTCCGCTCGCTTGTCGGGCTGGCGGCCGGACAGCCCGGCCATCTCCCGCAAGCGGCCCTCAATGTCCTTGGCGATCGTCGGATTGGCTTTCAGAAACTCCCGCACGGCATCCCGTCCCTGCCCGAGCCGTTCGCCCTTGAAGCCATACCACGCGCCGGACTTCTCCAGCACCTTTTTGTCCACCCCGAGGTCGACCAACTCGCCGGCCTTGGAGATCCCTTCGGCAAACATGATGTCGAACTCAGCCTGTTTGAAGGGAGGCGCCATCTTGTTCTTGACCACTTTCACCCGAACCCGGCTGCCCACCACATCCTGCCCTTCCTTGATGGACTCGATCCGGCGGATGTCGAGGCGCACCGAGGCGTAGAACTTCAGCGCGTTGCCGCCGGTGGTCGTTTCCGGGTTCCCGAACATCACTCCGAGCTTCATACGGATCTGATTGATAAAGACCACGGTGGTCAGAGACTTGGAAATGGCGGCCGTCAGCTTGCGGAGCGCCTGGGACATGAGCCTCGCCTGCAGGCCCATGTGCGCATCACCCATCTCGCCCTCGATCTCGGCTCGCGGCACGAGTGCCGCGACCGAGTCCACGACGATGATGTCAATGGCGCCGCTCCGGACCAGCGTCTCCGCGATTTCGAGCGCCTGCTCGCCGGTATCGGGTTGGGACACGAGCAGATCGTCGGTCTGGACTCCGAGCTTCTTGGCATAGCCGATGTCCAACGCATGCTCGGCATCGATGAAGGCCGCGGTGCCCCCGGCCTTCTGCGCCTCGGCGATGGCGTGCAGCGACAAAGTCGTCTTGCCGGACGCTTCCGGTCCGAAGATCTCCGCCACCCGCCCCCGAGGAAAGCCGCCCACCCCCAGCGCCACATCCAGCCCTAGGGAGCCGGTGGAAATGGCCGGCACGGCCGCCATCACCTCGGAGGCGCCGAGCTTCATGATCGCCCCTTTCCCGTACTGTTTCTCGATCTGGGTCAGGGCCAGATCAAGCGCCCGTTTTCGCTCGTCTTTTTCGATTGTTCGCTCCGTCATGGCGCCCTCCTTAATGACAGGGGTAGTCAATTATACAGATTTCCCTGAAGTCGGCAAAGCCTTAGTTTGTGACCTTCAGCAGAAGCTCCCACAGCTTCGTGTACACCACGCCGGAAGGCTTCAAATCACTCTTCATCAGTGAAACGGCCTCGACCTCCAACCGACCAACTAGAAGCGCTGGCTTCAACAGCCCGAGGTCCTGGAGCGCTTTTCCGACCTCCCGCGAGCGCTCTTTGATCCGGGCCAACGTCAGGTGCGGCTGGAATGGCCGATCTTCTGGGAGAAATCCGATCGCCCCGAGCGCGCGGTCCACCGCCGCGGCAAGCTGCCTGATGTCTTGCCGATCGCAAGATGCATTTTCCGGTCCTGACTGTCCCGATAGGCCAAGCCACAGCACCCGCGGCGCCCGAAGGTCGGGAAACACTCCGACACCGCCGACTTCTACCGTGAAGGGCAGCTGTCCGTGCAATGCGGAGCTGAGAGCCTGCTGAATCTCGCTAACCCGGCGTTCTTCAATCGAACCCAAGAACTTAATGGTGAGATGCATGGATTCGGGGCGGACCCACTGCAACCGCACAGCCGGGATCGCTTTCGCCAGAGCCTGTTTCAGATGGTCTTGCGTCCGGGCGATGCTGCTCCGCAACGCCGCATCCAGTTCTACAGCGACAAATGCTCTGATCATTATGGATACACGGCTTATCTATTTATCTCTGTGGCTGCGGTGCGTCGGCCGCCGGCTCAGGAGCCATTGCCGAAGGAAGTTCAATGCCGCCTGCGAGGCCCGGAGCTTGATCGCCGCCCGATCTCCGTGGAAGCAAAATTCTTGAACCAGCGGTCGGCGAAGAGCCTGGGCATCCAGCCCAATGAAGACAAGGCCCACCGGCTTGGCAACCGTCCCGCCTCCAGGCCCGGCGATGCCCGTCACGCTGAGGCCAAGTCCCGCGCCGCTCCGCCTCCGGATGCCGTTAGCCATCGCGCCCGCCACGGCCGCGCTTACCGCTCCATGTTTCTCCATGAGATGGCTGGGGACACCGAGCATGTCAACTTTGGCTCGGTTGCTGTAACAGACCGCGACCCGGTCCAGGTACGTGGAGCTTCCCGGCACTTCCGTCAGACGATGACCGATCAGTCCCCCGGTGCACGACTCGGCCACCGCCAGCGTCAGCCCCCGCGCGGCAAGCTGCCGGCCCACAACCCTCTCCATGGTCTCTTGGTCTTCCCCATACACATACGCCCCAATTCGTTGGTACACCGCCGAGACGGACCGCTCGAGTCGCCCCAGCGCTGTCCTCCCCGACCGCAGCTCGGTCAACGAGACGGTCACGCCCAATGGGGAAGTCAAGAAGCCCAGACGAAAGCCGCGGCTGGGGTGAATGACTCCGGCAAGCCGGGCTTCAATGTCCGCTTCGGGCAACCCGAACGTGTGCAGCAGGTGATGCACGATCGTTGCGTGACCAGACCGGCTCCGCCCCTCGCTGAGTTTGGGAACGAGCGACTGCGCGAACATCTGCTCCGCTTCACGCGGGACACCCGGGAGCGCGACGAGCAGGCATCTCTTCCAGGACAGGCAAAACCCCGGTGCCGAGCCGATGGGGTTCTTCAACACTTCGGCGCCCGCCGGAATGAGCGCCTGGCGGAGTTGTGCGGCCGTAGGAGTCCGTCCCCAGACCGCCAGGCGCTTCCGGATGGCCACCAGCGCCGCCGCACGCCGCCGCAGCGGCCGTCCCGTGAAACGAGCCACTGCCTGGCGAGTGCGGTCGTCGCGCGTCGGCCCGAGGCCTCCGGTCGCCACCACCACATCCGCGCGACCGCAGGCCGTCCGGAGAGCAGCCGCGATATCGGCCTCATCGTCGCCCACCACCGATTTAAAGCGGACCTCGATCCCCGCCGCGGAGAGACCCCTGGCTAGAAACAGTGAATTCGTATCCAGCCGCCCGCCCAACAACAGCTCGGAGCCGATGGCAACGATCTCCCCGCGTCTCACGCGGCGGATGCTAGCATTGGGGTCCGGGATGGTCAACGTCACTCTATCTGGCCAAAATCCAGATTGAAGGTGACCTCACCGCCGCGGGCCGGAAAGACCGAGAGCTTGGTTCGGGCGCGGGGATCGAAGTCGGCATAGGAGAAGGAGGCCACGATCTTGGCGCGATAGGCCGGACTGCGTGGCCACACGGAACTCCGAGCCGCCGTGCCGTCGAAGCGCAGCTTGATCGGTTTGATCAGCCGCTCGCCTTGAGCCATCACCATGTAGCTGTCCACGGCGAAGTCCGGCCGCTCGCCGAAGATGACGACGCTGACCAGCAGCGAGCGATCGTTCAGGATCTGGCTGATCTCGCCTTCGCTCGGGGTTTCGGAGCGCAGGGCGAAATGGGCCGACATCACCGCCAAGCCCACCAGTTTGGTCATCAGAAAGCCTCGAGGCTCCAAATCGTTCGACGAGCCGAACCACGCGTACAGTTGATCCGGCGGGATCTTGGCCTTCGCCGCGGCCTTCCCGCGCTCCAGCGCCGCTTCGATCTGAGCGTGGGAGGGCTCGACTTCGATGGCGCTAAGCCCGTGGGGAAACACGAGGGACCCGACAAGCACTAACAGCCCCGTCAGCATCCTGACGGCGACCCCGCGCGATCGTGAAAAGAAGAACCCGTGAGGCATCGTGGGGCGGATACCAGATCGGCATGATGCTGTCAACGGCGATCTTAGCTCGT
>CAYZKG010000011.1:0-7358 GCA_964478915.1 uncultured Nitrospira sp. | reverse complement strand
TCGCTAACCCATCATCCATGCCGACAAGCTAAGACAGCCCTGTGGTAGAGTTGACAACACCGTGATAAAGGTGCTAGAAATCCGCCCTGTCTTTGATGAAGGAGGAAGGCAATGGCCAGCCCTGAACAAAGCGCCAGACGGCAGTTCGTGAACTTCGCCTTTTATAAGGTGGATCCGGCCTGGCGGAGGCTTCCGGAAGAGGAGCGGAGCCGCGGCAAGCAGGAATTCAGCCGGGTCGCGGAAGAGTATGCGGGCAAAGTCATGGTCATTCCCTATACCCTGGTGGGCATTCGCGGTGATTGTGACTTCATGCTCTGGCGCATCACGTACGAACTCGAGCTCTTCCAGGAGATGAGTGCCAAATTGCTGGCCACCGCTCTGGGCAAGTATCTCACGACTCCGTATTCCTACCTTTCCATGACGAAGCGGTCGATTTATGTGGACCAGCATGTCCATGAGGGACAGGAAAGCAAACGGCTGAGCATCATTCCCGGCAAGAGCAAGTACATTTTCGTCTATCCGTTCGTCAAAACGCGCGAGTGGTACCTGCTCACCAAAGCTGCCCGTCAAGGCATGATGGATGAGCACATCGAGATCGGCCACCGGTACCCCACGGTGAAGTTGAACACGACCTATTCCTTCGGCCTGGACGATCAGGAGTTCGTGGTGGCGTTCGAGACGGACAAGCCCCAAGACTTCCTGGACCTGGTGATGGAACTGCGGCAGGCTGAAGCCAGCCGGTACACCGAGCGTGACACCCCTATTTTCACCTGCATCATGAAAAGCTTGAAGGAGATGCTGGACACGCTCGGCGGCTGAGCACACATGCCATCCCTGCTCGGCACGGCCAAAGGGCACACGGCCTTCCGATCAAATCCGGAAGGCCGTGCTGTTTTGAAGCGGATTCACCGGAGGAGACAAAGGAGAGACGCGTGACCTGTCCGAAATGCGCAGGATTGCTGGTTCAGGAAGAGATGCATGAGCAGAGCGGCCGGTTTCATGGATGGCGATGTATCCAGTGCGGTCTTCGCCTCGACGCCACCATCGTACAGAATCGCCTTCGCCCTCAACCCGGTCATGCACCGACCCGGTGCGCCGGCCAGCCCTCGGAGCGCTTCGACAACGAGCCCTTGTCTATTCGCGTTGAAAGGAAGCGCCGACCTGTCGCTTCCTAGCACCCCCGGCCTTCCGCCGCGGACGAGCCCCACGCATGGGCAGCACCACCGGCAGCGCGTCAGGACAAAGCCACCCAGTTGCTGCCGGTCTCTCCGCCGTCGTCCCGGGCCTTGGCCAGGCCGTCAAAGGTCTTCCGCGCCGCGCGGCCGGCACGTTCGCCTCGGCCCTGGCACTGTTCGGGTTCACGTGGATCATCGGGCGCGCAGCCGGCGGCGGAGCGGCCGTCTTCTTCGTCATGCTCCTGGTGCTTCCGTGGTGGGCGATCCAGAGCTACGACGCCTTCCTCCCCGGCGCAGGCAGAGATCGGCCGTTCGACTTCCGGGAAACGCTGCGGATCATCTGGGCGCGCGCTCATGATATCCGCTACCTCGGAGCGCTGTTTTTCCTCACCGCCTTCACGGACTTCTACATCATCGTGACCAATCCGTCATATGCCTTGACCGTCTTCTGTGCGAAGCCGGCCGGTGTCTGGGGAATTCTGGCTAAGGCGCAGTCTCCCACGTTGCACACGCTCATCGGCTACGGATTTATGCGGCTGCGCCGTTGGTCGCTTCTGGTCTATCTGGTCTATGCGGCGTTCGGCTTCTCGAACGCCGCAGCGAATTACGCTTGCTTCGGTTACGGACGGGTCCGGACCGCCTTCCTCCTCACGCTGATTGGATTCACCGCGTACATCTGGTGGCGGCGACACTGCTTCGAGCCTGCGGCCCAGCCGCCGAGACCCCAGGCGACCGGAAGGTCTTCGTGACCTCTCTGGACTTTGCCGGCCCCACCTCGCTATGATGCTAGCAATTGACCGAGTGCAGTGATGGGAGACGACACCGACGTTCTCTATGTCCTCAGACATCCGGACGGCGCGGTGAGTCTCTACGTGGATGAGGCCTGGGCCGCCGAACGCGGAGTGGACCCCGCTCGCCTCGTCCGCGTGGAGATTCCCGGCGAGCTGTACCGCACCGGGACGGTACAGGAACTGCGCGAGTATGTCGCGACCCTTCTGGAGGCGCAGGCTGAAGGCTCGGCCTGACCAAAATATGGCTTCCCCGCTCCTGACCCAAGAGCAGATCGTCTCGGTCATAGACGCCCTTCCTCTGCAGGGCCGGATCATGCTGCGGCTGCTGCTGCTTCAGTACCTCGATGTGACCCAGGAGGATATCGACTACATCGCGGCCGACCGGCCCGATCCCCGGTTTCAGTCCGGGTTCAAACCGACCGTCCAGGCCATCTCTCTCGAGACGATCGGGAGCGTTGTCGATCGTGTCGCCCAATATCGCGCCCAGCTCCGGCAGAAGCGAGAGCGCGCGTGGCTCCAGATCTCGTGCCTGCGCAAGCAGATCGAGCTGAGCGAGTGGCTCTGTTCCGTCGCTTCAGAACTCCTGAGCTCCCGCTTCGGGCTGGATGCCGAGCAGCTCCAGGAGGTAAAAAAGCAGGCACCCACGGCAGTTCCCAAGCCGGCGATCCGTGAGCTGGATCGGCAATGGGAGAAAAACGAAATCGATGAGGAGGGATACCTCAAGGAGCGACTGATCATCGAGCATCAGACGCAGTTGAGGCGGCTCGACCGCGAGCACAGACGCCTCAAATCTGCCGAGCGGGAGTACGGCGTCGCCGGCGCCGTTGCGCTGCAGGATCACGAGATTGCGCACATCTGGGGAATTCCGTCTGGCAGCCTGGTCGCACGCAAGGTGAAGCACCTCCACCACTATCTGCAGGCGCTCCTGGCCAAGGTTCGAGAGGCCCAGCCGACCGCCTTCTCCGCTGATGCGCCACCTCCCGACCTGTGGAAGGAGACCTTCGCGATGCTCTCCCACCGGCCCGTGGAGCGCTCGATTGCGATCTACGACGGTCTCGAACGCACCGAGGCGGCGTTACTCGACAAACTCAAGCTCTTGGCCTCCGGAACAATGACCGAAGAGATTGAGGGCCGGTTCTGGCCGGCCGTATCGCAATCTCTGTTTGCCTTGCAGCGTCTGTCCGCCATCCAGGCAGAGACCGAGCTGTCGCCGGACGTGGTCGAACAAGAATTGATCGCTCGCCTCTCACCCAAACCGCGGGCAGCTCTCACCGCCCCTGTAGCGGAAGAGGGCAAGGAGGGGGAACAGCCACTCTCCGAGGAGGCGCAGCACGTGTTGCGAAGCCTCATCGGGGAAGACATGGGTCAGAAAGGCGGGACCAAGTGGTAGCGAGGCTCTCTTCAGGTCGCCGGCTCTGACTTGAAATTCCCCCGTCCGTTGGTATAATGAGGCGCGTGAAACGAACCATTTTCTGTCTGGTCGCTGTGATATTCGTCTCGGTCTCCCCGGTGATGGCCGCTGGCTTGGTGGAGATCACGGAACTGGTCTCGCACGCCGAGCAGTACGACAAGCAGATGGTCGTCGTGGCCGGGCAAGTGACGAACCTCCAGATCGCCACCACCCGGCAAGGCCAGATGGCCTACGGTTTCCTCCTCACCGACAGCAACAGGGGTATGGTCAAGGTGGTGGGGTTGGGCAAGGCCGAATGGCGGGACGGCGAGCAGGTGGTCGTCGAGGGCATCTTCAGCAGGCTGCGCCAAGCGGGCCGGGCCATCGTGTATAACGAGATCAAGGCCAGCACCATCAGGCCTATCAACCAGCTCAACCCTGATTTTGTCGGCTGACCTCCCTATCTTAGCTCGTCGGGACGCGCCAACCATCGATCATTCCGTTCTCGCTAACCCCTCGGACGTGCCGCCAAAGCTCTATGCCGCAAAAAGGTTGCGGCCTTTCCTATTAGATCATCTTAGCTCGTTTAAATCGCGCCGGCATTCGAATGATCCATTCTCGCTAACCCATCACCGGGACCCATTGCACTCTTCGGAGCAACGGGTGCCTAGGTCGAAGCCCCTCTATTCGCTCGTCTTGGGTGCTTTTCCGGCCTCGTTAAGAGTATGATTCTGCATTGCCCATCGCAGTGAGTCATTCCATGTCTGATGACCGGCTGACACCATCCGTCGAACTCGTGCAGGCTCTGCTCGAAGTCTCGGAGTCTATCGCCTCCCACCACGAGCTCTACGAACTGTTTCACGACCTGGCCAAACGCATCACCCGCGTCGTCAGCGCCGATGTGGTCAACCTGATCCTCCACGACCCGGACCGCCAGGTTATGCGGCTGCATGTGCTGGAAACGACTCTCCCGAGTCGCGTTCATCCCGGATTAGAATTCGCGATTGATGAGTCCCCGGGCGGGTGGGTGTGGCAGCACCAACAGCCGTTGCTGATCCCCTCCGTCGCGCAAGAGACGCGCTTCCCCAAGGTGATGCAGATTCTGCGCGACCATGGCGTGCAGTCCGTGTGCATGCTCCCCCTTACCACCGCCCGCCGGCGGCTGGGAGCCATGGGGTTCGCCAGCGTGAAAGAATCCAACTTCACCAAATCCGAGATCGGATTTTTGCAGCAAGTCGCCAAGCAGGTGGCCGTCGCGGTGGACAACGCGCTGAACTACGAGCGCGCCCAGTCCGCGCAGCAGCAACTGGCGCGCGAGCGCGACCGGTTAAGCCTGCTGTTGGAAGTCAACAACGCGGTGGTCTCAACTCTGGAATTGCAAGATCTCTTCGCAGCCATCACCACCAGCCTTCGGTTGGTCATGCCGAAGGTCTGTGCGAGTCTCACCCTGTATGAACCCGAGCAGCAGGCCTTGCGCCTGCATTCGTTGGACGTGCCGGAGGGCTGCGCAGTGATCCAGAAGGGCACAAGCTGTCCGGTCGAGGGCTCCCCAGCGGGCGTCGCTCTCTCCTCTCGGAAGCCGGCCGTGTTCGATGAGGAAGCCCTCACGAGCTTGCCCTCAGAGGTTTCCCGGTTCCTTCTCGCCCAGGGCGTAAAGTCGGTGTGCTGTGTGCCTCTGATCTCGCATGCCAAAGTCCTCGGCACGCTGAATCTGGCCAGCCCCGTGGTGAACGCCTTTTCCGCGGATGATGTCGAGCTGCTGACCCAGGTGGCTAATCAGATTGCGATTGCAGTGGAGAACGCGCTGGGCTATCGGGAGATCGCCGAGCTGAAGGAGAAGCTGAACAAAGAGAAGCTGTACCTCGAAGATGAAATCCGGAGCGAGTACAACTTCGAAGAGATCATTGGAGACAGCGCCTCGCTCAAACAGGTCTTAAAGCAAGTGGAGGTCGTGGCGCCGACCGATTCCACCGTACTCATCCTCGGCGAAACCGGCACCGGGAAGGAGCTGATCGCTCGGGCCATCCACAACCGAAGCGGCCGAAGCGGGAGTACCTTCGTGAAGCTGAACTGTGCGGCCATCCCGAGCGGTCTCCTGGAAAGCGAGCTGTTCGGCCATGAGAAAGGCGCCTTCACCGGCGCGATCGCGACGAAGGTAGGCCGTTTCGAGCTGGCCGACGGCGGGAGCTTGTTTCTCGATGAGGTCGGCGATATTCCGCTGGAATTGCAGTCCAAACTGTTGCGGGTGCTGCAGGAGCAGGAGTTCGAGCGCCTGGGCAGCACGAGGACGATCCGGGTCAATGTCCGCCTCGTCGCGGCAACCAATCGTGACCTTGCCCAGATGGTGGCGGACAAACAGTTCCGCAGCGACCTCTATTACCGCCTCAACGTGTTTCCCGTCACGGTCCCGCCGCTCCGGGAGCGCCAGGAGGACATTCCGCTGCTCGTCCGGTACTTCGCGCAGAAATACGCGCGCCGCATGAACAAGCTGATCGAATCAATACCGGCGGAGACCATGTCGGTTCTTTCGAAATATCACTGGCCGGGCAACATCCGCGAGCTCGAAAATCTGATCGAGCGTTCGGTGATCCTGTCTCAGGGACCCGAGCTGCACGTTCCTCTTGGAGAGTTGAAGGCACCCGTCACGGCGGCGGTTCACACAGTCACGACCTTGGAGGCGGCCGAGCGCGAGCACATCTTGCGTGCCCTCCGCGAGACCAATTGGGTGATCGGAGGTCCGTCCGGTGCAGCAGCCCGTCTGGGGATGAAACGGACCACGCTGCAATCCAAAATGCAGAAGCTCGGGATCACCCGCCTCTCCTGACGCCGATCCGTCGGCATCTGCCGAGATCTCGGCATCCCTTTCGCGGCCCCGCATCCCTCTCCAGATAAGAGCCAACCGGTTAGCAAGAGCTATCCGATAAACATTTCAATGGGTTAACCGACTTCTGCCAGAAGAAGGGCACGCGGAATGTAAATTGCCAGTTGCCTTGGCAGGCGTTGGATCGGGTCATTACTCGATTTGCATTTCAGGTGGGAGGCTTCGATGGCGACGACAGTCAGGGGTCCTGCACAAGACCTGAACGAGGCGGAGATTACCAGTTGGAGGAAATTTGTCAGCACGGCGCGGTGTTCACGGTGCGGAGGCCTTATGGTAGCCGAGCAGTGCTTCGATCTCTGGGATGACACCGGTCAGTTCGATTTTCAGGCGCGCCGCTGCGTGCAGTGTGGAGAGCTCGTGGATCCCGTCATTCTCAAGAATCGCCGCCTGCGGCTGCCGAAGCCTTCCCCGTTCCGGGTCCGCAGGCACGATGGGGCAACCTGCAAGAGGAGTTCATACCTAGGATGCTGAAAATCACCGTGCAGAGTGCAGCTGGCGTCAAAGTGTTGGAGCTGGAAGGGAAGCTGGCCGGACCGTGGGTGAAGGAGTTGGAACTCTGCTGGGACTCCGCCGCCAGCACCCAACAGATCCATCCTGTCCGCGTGGATTTGTCCTCGGTCACCTTCATTGACGAGGAAGGAAAAGCGCTGCTCTGTCGGATGTACCGGCAAGGCGCCGACCTGGTGGCGTCGGGATGCCTGAACAAATGCATCGTGGAAGGGATCAAGCGATCAGGACTGCTGAAGAAAAAGGAGGCATGACCATGATGACGTCATTGCCAAGACAAATCGAGAAGATCATTGAGCCGGAACCGGTCATCGAAGGCGCGGGGGTCCGGCTCAAACGAAGCATTGCGACGCGAAGGCTGGACTCTCTTGATCCCTTCCTCTTACTGGATCACTTTGCGTCGAGCGATCCGCGGGATTATCAGGCCGGCTTCCCCCTGCATCCCCATCGAGGGATCGAAACGGTCACCTACGTGCTGTGGGGAGAGGTGCATCACCGGGATACCCTCGGTAATTCCGGACGCATCGGGGCCGGAGACGTTCAGTGGATGACGGCCGGACGCGGCATCATGCACGAGGAGATGCCGCAGGTGCGTCCGGAAGGGATTGCCGGAT
>CAYZKG010000010.1:28869-35505 GCA_964478915.1 uncultured Nitrospira sp. | reverse complement strand
GACCTATGTCAGCCCGCAGATAGAGAAGCTGCTGGGCTTTTCTCCCGCCGAGTGGCTGGCAGACCCGCAATCCCGGATGAAACAACTGCATCCCGACGACAAACAGCGCGTGCAGGCCGAGTACGCTGAGGCCGTCGCCACAGGCCAGCCTTTCCGCACTGAGTATCGTCTCCTCGCGCGTGACGGCCGCACGCTCTGGGTCAGCGATGAGGCGGCGGCGGTCATCAACGATGCCGGCCAGCCCGTATTCTATCAGGGGGTGATCCTCGATCTGAGCCGGCGTAAGGAGTTGGAGCAGCACCTGAGGCAGGCGGAGAAGATGGCGTCCCTCGGCACGCTGCTGGGCGGATTGGCCCACGAGCTGAATAATCCGTTGTTTGCCATCAGCGGCTACACCCAAATGCTCAGCGAACAGGTCAGTCGAGGCGAATACGAGGGGATGGCAGAGGACCTGGCTGCTGTGCGCGATGCCGTCAAGCGGGCGACGGGGATCATCGAGCGGTTCCTGGGCCAGGCGCGTCCTGCCGACGGTCGCCGCAACCGGTGTGAGGTCAACGCAGTGGTGAAGCGGGCGCTCGATCTCGTGGCGAATGATTTCACCATTCACCGCGTTCGAGTCGAGACGAAATTCCAGCCGGACCTCCCCGTGATCTCTGCCGACCCCAATGCACTCAGCGAGGTGTTTCTGAACCTGTTTACCAACGCACGGCACGCAATGGTTCAGGCGCATGGGCAAGGCACGCTCACGGTGGCGACAGGCTTGTCTGGCACAGGCCCGGGTGTTCCCCAGGTGGAAATAAGGGTTACGGATGACGGCCCCGGAATTGCCCCGGCGCAACTTGAGCGAATTTTCGATCCGTTTTTCACGACCAAGGCGGTGGGAGAGGGCACCGGCCTGGGGCTCTTCATTTGCCATCAAATCGTCGCTGAGTTTGGCGGGGTACTGACATGCGAAAGCCAACCGGGGGCTGGGGCGACGTTCATTGTGCGACTCCCTGCTTTGCACAGTGATACGACCGAAAAGCCCAATGAGGTGGGGAAAGGAGGGCGGCGTGGCAACCATTCTGCTGGTGGACGATGAACGGCTTATCGTTGAACTCCTCAAAAAAATCTTTACGAAACACGGGCACACTGTCCTGACCGCGACGAAGGGGGAAGACGGCCTCCGGCTCTTCCGCGAGCACCGGCCTCACTTGACCGTCCTTGATCTCAACATGCCGGGGCTCTCGGGGATTGAACTGTTGCAGCAGATTCGTGAGGTGGATTCCAGAGCCTCGGTCATGGCCTTGACCGGGCACGCTTCCGACGAGCAACAGAAAGAGGCCCTCCGGCTGGGAGTCTCTGCCGTGATCCGCAAGTCCGCGGGTGTTGAGCTCATTGAAGAGATGGTGCTTTCGAAATTAGAGGCAAAAGGCCAAATTCTGGTGGTGGATGACGAACCGACGCTGTGCGCAATGCTCTCGAAAAGGCTGTCCATGCAGGGCTTCGATGTCCGGACCGCCAACACCGGCGCCGAGGCGCTAGCCAGCATTCAGAAGAGTCGTCCGAGGCTCATGCTGCTTGACATGTATATGCCTGAGATGTCCGGCATCGAGGTGGTCCGGACCCTGCGCGGGCGGGGCGATATGCTCCCCATCATCGTCGTCACCGCGAGCCGGGACCAGGCGCTCTTGGACGAATGCTTAAAGCTGGGTTCGTTCGATGTCATCAGCAAGCCCGTCGACCTAGACTATCTCGACATGGCGATCTTGGTCAGTCTCACCATGGCGTAGCGGTCACCTCAGCTCCGCCACGGCGCCCTCAGGTCTGCATACTTCCATGCCCTCTATTTTCCGGCAAGCCCATTTTCAGCCCATTGTGGAGCTGGCAAGCGGGAAGATCTTTGCTTATGAGGCTCTCAGCCGAGACGCCGAAGGGCGGGCAGACATTGTGGATTTCTTCGGCCGCTTTGAGTCCTCCGGCCTCCTGCGGCCGTTGAAAGAACTTTGTTTCCGAAAACAACTCACGTGCGCTTCGGCACTCGGAGTCACACGGGTCTTCCTTAACACGGACTTTGAATTACTTGGAAGGCTCTACGGCAAGATCAAACGGCCGGCCGGCATGGACGTGGTGCTCGAGATCTCTGAACGAGAACGGGTTGAGAATATCGAGGAGCGTTTGAAGATGGCAGAGGCATGGCGCAAAGATGGATTCCAATTCGCCTGTGATGATGTGGGCGCCGGCTTTCTTTCTTTCCCTTTTTTCATCCGACTGAGGCCAGAGTTCATTAAGTTTGATCTGTCGGTCGTGCATCAGGCGATGGCTTCTCCGCACTTGCAAGCGTTTCTCCGCGAGGCCACGAGGCTACTCCTGGGTGTTAGCCGGGGGCTTATCGCGGAAGGGATCGAGACCCCTGCGCAGCTTTCACTTATCAAAGGATTGGGGATCCCGTTAGGTCAAGGCTTCCTCCTGGGCCGACCGCAACGCCACCCGATACGTGAGGGCTCCTGATCGAGGGAATACGCGTGACTATTTCACCGCGAAACGCACGCTTCGATTTTCGGCCCAGCAGCTAACGTTGTGCTCGAGGCAGAGCGGCTTTTCTTTGCCGTAGCTGACGATATCGATGGCGACTGGGGAGATTCCCAGGTCGAGCAGGTACTGCTGGACGGCTTTCGCCCGTCGTTCTCCCAGCACCAGGTTGTAATCGACGCTCCCGATTTCATCGGCCCGTCCCTCCAGGAGCAGGCGCCATCCGCTCTGCTCGCGGAGGCGATTTGCGTTCACCTCGACCATGTTTCTTGCTTCAGGTCGCAACGTGTACCGGTCGAACTGAAACGTGATGTCGAACAAGAACACCGGCGGCGCTGCTGCCTCCTGGGACGCCGACCGGGCAACCGCGGGAGGCTCCGCCGGGGCTGGCGTGGGCTCCTGCGGTGGAGCCACGGGCAAGTGCGCCAATGGATCCACCACTCGCTCTTCTTGGAACGCCTTTTCCTGGACCGTCGTGGAGACCTGCCTGGTTGCGCAGCCGGACAGAAGCGCGAGGGCCGCGAAGGAGGCTCCTAGCGTGACAAGGTACGCTGCGCCCTGGACGCTGAGGCAGGGTCTCTGGGAAGCGTGGTTCATACAAGTCGCCATGCGATCCTGGCAGGGGGTGATTGTATCAGGGAACCGCCAGAGTACAAGCCTTATGCGATGATTTTGCTGCCCCCGCGCGTGATTGTACCGGCCTCTTGACCGTACGGGCCGATTGTCGGCAGAATCGTCCCCCTCCATGAAGTTTCTTGGCGTGCATCCCAGTCCCCACATGTACACGAAGATCTACCTGCGGCTGGAGCCGTTGGGGCTGGAACTTGATGTCAAGGAAAAGCTTCCTTCCGGCTATCTGTTCGTGGGGGGGCACAGCGCCTCTTTCGTGGCCCAGGAGTTGCTCGATCACGCCCCCGGGCGCCAAGGCCGGGCCATCGACGACTCCACCGAGGAATTCGTCGATGAAACCCGGATGGGGGCGAGCGTCTAAGCGGCGCATGACCCGCCTTGAGAAGATCATGTCTTTGCTGAAGTTGAAGCCGCTCCCCGGTGAAGGCGGGTATTTTGTGGAGACCTATCGCTCGGACGAGCGAGTTCCGCAGGAGGCCTTGCCCGCTCGGTATCAGGGGCCGCGAGCCTTTGCCACTGCGATTTACTATCTGCTCACGCCCGACAGCTTCTCCGCTCTCCATCGATTGCAGACCGACGAGGTGTACCATTTCTATGCAGGCGACCCGGTCGAGATGCTCCAATTGAAACCGGACGGGACCGGACTGAGGCTGGTGCTCGGCTCTGAGATCTGGAACGGCAGACAGCTTCAAGTGATGGTGCCCAGAGGAGTGTGGCAGGGATCGCGGCTGCTGCCCGGCGGGAGCTTCGCGTTACTGGGAACCACCATGGCGCCAGGATTCGAGCGAGCTGATTACGAGAGCGGCTCCCGGGAGGGACTGCTGAAGGCCTATCCCACGTACCAGGACGCCATCCTGGCATTGACGCGGTAGGGGCCCTGAGGATCCCTCAGGAGCTTCTGCAGCGCAAATGACCAAAAATGGGCATGCGCCGTTCATCAAGGTCCAGCGGCCTGTCAGGGGGTCGCGGAAGACAAAAAAGAACATTGTTTGCGCTTCGGTCCAGAGTCTCCTCGCTAAGCTGAACCCCCTGTAGCGGCTCCGTGGGCTGAACAAAATTGTTCAGCGCCTGTTTTTTCTGGCCAGTTGGACCTCACCCCCACCAAGCGATCATGGTACGGATCCTGCTCTGTACCGGAAGCGATGCAAAGCTACCCAGCCAAGCTTACAGTGGGAATCTCTCCGTTTTTTGCCGCGACCAACGCAGGTCTGGCGCTTCAAGATACGCAGCTCCGATATGTCGCGGTGAACGAGACCTTGTCCCGGATGCACGGCGTGTCAGCCGACCAGCATCTTGGCAGAATGCCCCGCGAGATCCTTCCCCAACTCGCGCCCATTCTGGAGCCGATTGTATCGGCTGTGTTGGCGACCGGGCAGCCGGCGCTCAACGTCGAAGTGAGCGGGGAAACCCCGGCGCATCCGGGCGTGCTCTCTCATTGGATCGCTTCCTATTTCCCATGGTCCGATGAGGAAGGACGGCTCCGGGGCATTGGATCCGTGACCGTGGACGTTACCGAACGGAAGCGCGCTGAACAGCGCCTGCTCGAGACCGAGGAGCAATATCGTGTGCTGTTTGAGAGCAGTTTCTATCCGATGCTGATCCTTGACAACGAGAACCTGGCCATCCTGGCCGCCAACGACGCCGCTGCGCATCTGTATGGGTACTCAGGTGACGAATTGCGGTCCATGAGTTTCAATGACCTGCGGGTCTTGTCGCATGCCGCGCTTGCCGGCGAGGTTGGCGTGGCGGACGAAGACCGGCGGAGGGGGCTGGAGCCGGGACCGGAGCAAGGGTACACCCATCGGACCAGAGAGGGGGCGTTCATCGAGGTCGGCTTGACCCGCAGCTCCATCGTGTTCCGGGGCCGGGATGCCACCCTGGTCCGGGTTGAGGACGTCACGGAGCGCAAGCGCGCTGAGGCGCTCAAAGCCGGCTGGAATCGTCTCCTGGACCTTGTCGCCCGGGACAGCCGTCTCGAAGCGGTCCTGACGGCGCTGGCGCGAAGCATCGAGCATCAGTTTCCGGACCTCCTTTGCTCAATCGTTCTGCTGGACGCGGACGGCCTTCGCTTGCATCATGCCGCCGGGCCGAGCCTGCCCCCGACCTATTCCCGATCCCTCAACGGTCTTGAAATCGGCCCTTGCCGCGGCTCCTGCGGCACCGCAGCCTACCGAGCTGAACCGGTCATCGTGGATGATATCGCGACCGACCCGCTGTGGGCGGACTTGAAGGATCTGGCGCTTCCCCACGGTCTGAAGGCCTGCTGGTCCCACCCGATCCTGTCCACGGCGGGGCAGGTGTTGGGGACCCTCGCGCTGTATTATCGTGAACCCCGACGGGCCAGCGCCGCCGACATGGAATTCATGCGGGCGGCGGCCAATATTGCCGGCATGGCGATCGAGCGCAAGCGCGCGCTCGAGCAGATTCAAGCCATCGCCTCTCATGATGCCCTGACCGGGCTCCCCAATCGGCGGCTGTTCACGGATCTGCTGGAGCATCAGCTCTCGCAAGCCCGCCGCAAGCAACAGACCGGGGTCCTGCTGCTCCTGGATCTCGACTATTTCAAGGTGGTGAACGAGAGCCTCGGCCATCTTGCCGGAGACCGCCTCCTCCAGAGCGTCGCCGAGAGGCTGAAAGACTGCGTGCGGGACAGCGATACGGTCGCCCGAATGGGAGGCGACGAATTCATGGTGCTGCTGCCGGACATCGGTCAGGCGGCAGATGCAGCCAAGATTGCCCAAAAACTTCTCAATGTTCTTGCCCAGCCGTTTCGGCTCTCCGGAGAGGAACTGGTCGTCACCGCCAGCATCGGGCTCAGTCTCTATCCGGTCGACGGCACGGACGGCGAGACATTGATCAAGAACGCCGATGCCGCGCTGTACCGGGTGAAAGAGCAGGGTCGTCACCACTACCAGTTCTGGACGGCGGAGATGAATGTCCGCGCCACCGAACGGCTTTCCCTGGAGAGCAGCTTGCGCCGGGCTCTGGAGCAGCAGCAATTCGTGGTCCATTACCAGCCGCAAGTGGACCTGGACACCGGACGGATCGTCGGTGTGGAATCCCTGGTCCGGTGGCACCATCCGGAGAAGGGCCTCGTGTCCCCCGCCGTGTTCATCGGCGTCGCGGAGGAGACCGGATTGATCGTCCCGTTGGGGGAGTGGGTGCTACGGACCGCCTGTAGTCAGGCGAAGACATGGGAGCAGCGCGGGTATCCGCCGCTGCGGGTCGGCGTCAATCTTTCGATGCGGCAGTTTCGACAGCAGGATCTCATCCAGGTGGTGACCGGAATTCTCCGTGAAACCGGGCTGGAGGCCAGATGGTTGAATCTGGAAATCACCGAAAGCCTGGCCATGGAAGATGTGAGCGCCACGATCACGGTCCTGCAGGCCTTCGGCGAGCTGGGAGTCCAGATCTCCATTGATGATTTCGGCACGGGGTATTCGTCGTTGGGGTACCTGAAGCAGCTCCCGATCGACTCGCTGAAAATCGATCAGT
>CAYZKG010000010.1:7108-28859 GCA_964478915.1 uncultured Nitrospira sp. | reverse complement strand
CGTCAACGGGATCGGACGGGATGCCGATGATACCGCGATCGTGACCGCATTGATCACGATGGCCCACAGCCTGGGCCTGAAAGTGATCGCTGAAGGAGTGGAGACGGAAGAGCAGCTTGCGTTCCTACGCACTCACCGTTGTGAGGGCATGCAAGGCTACCTGTTCAGCCCTCCGGTACCGGCCGAGGTATTGGAACGGTTTCTGCAGGAAGGGAAGGCCCTCCAGGTCTAAGGGATCCTCCGAGCAGGCGTCGCGCCGGTCGTGGCGGCGGGAAGTGCAGCTTTTCCTTCGCTGGCCACCCGGACAAACAGGTCAGTCAGCCTCGGATCAAACCGCGCTCCTGCCTCCTGACGGATCTTCTCCCCGGCTTCCTGCACCGATAACAACTGAGCGGCCTGGTCGGTCGTCAGATGATCAAAGGCCTGGACGATGGAGACGACCCGGGCCAGGACCGGAATGCCTTCTCCCTGGAGACCTTCCGGGTATCCTGAGCCATCGTAGCGCTCGTGGTGGTAGGAGATGATCTGACCGACCTCCGCCGGCAACTGAAGGGGACCGATGAGTCGAGCGCCGATTTCCACGTGGCGCTTGAGCTCGATCTGCTCCCGTTCGGTCAGGTTCTCTCGCTTGGCAATCAAGCGGTGCGGTAAGCCGACCTTGCCGATGTCGTGCAAGAACCCTCCGATGACCAGAGCCTTCCGTTCTGGCGCGGGAAGATTCAACTCCCTGGCCATGAGCCCGGCATAGAAACTGACCCGGCTCGAATGGCTCAAGAGATGGCGATCCTTGGCTTCCAGCAGGTCGGAAAAGATGGGAGCGTACGGCGAGTGCTCTTCGAAGTCAGGATTGCTGCTCGCGCCCGCCGGGTACTGCTTGCGTAGCTTCCTCCAGGCCGGAGCGGGGTCCTCGTCGCCCGCCCACATGCCTTCCGACTGCTTCAGGAACTGCCGCATCATGTCCAGGCGGCGCTTCCGCTCCACGGTCTGGTTGATCAGCGTGATCAATTCCTTGACGTTGAACGGCTTCAGCAGGTATCCCGCTGCGCCATAGCGCATCCCGTCCACCGCCGACTTCAGGCTGCCGTATCCGGTGATAATGATCACTTCCACCTCAGGACGCTCGAGCTTGATCTCTTGCAGGAGGTCCGCTCCATGCCGATCCGGCAGCTTCAAATCCAGGGTGACGAGATCGATGGGTTGTCCCTTGATCACCCGCATCGCGGCGTGTCCGTTGTCCACCATGCACAGGTTGTAAAAGGGACGGAGGATCATCTTGAGGGCGTCGCGCGGGCCGGCCTCATCATCGACGATCAGGATTGTGGCTTGCGTTGAGGGTGTGTTCAGCATAGGGATCTTCGCTTCGCAGCGACCTCTAGGGTGAGAAGTTTAGCGCATCTTGAGCCATCCGACAAGTGAGGATCATGTATTCCTGCCCGCCCCGGAGTGCTGGACCGTGTCTGCTTCGCTGGATGCCGGCTGCGCATCCGGCCTGCAGATCCCCAGCATGTCCATGCGATACTTGAGCATCCGGCGGCTGATCCCGAGGAGGGCGGAGGCATGGGTCTGGACATAATCCGTCCGACGCAGCGCGTCCAGAATGATCTCCTTTTCGAACTCCAACACCGCCTGTTCCAGCGAAATCTTTCCGGAGAGCGCTTCGTCCCGTAACGAATCGGTTCGCGTGTTCGTCCTCAGCGAAGTCGGCAGGTCCTCCGGCGTGATCATCGTGCCGCGACACCAGATGCTGGCTTGTTCCACGACGTTTTCCACCTCACGGACGTTCCCGGGCCAGGAGTATCGGGTCATGATCTCGAGCGCCTCCTTGGAGAATTCCTGAGGGGAGCGCTTCTCTTCCTCCGCGCGTCTGGCTAAAAAATGCTGCGCCAGGAGCGCGATGTCCTCGCGGCGCTCGCGAAGGGAAGGGAGGTAGAGCGATGCCACGTTGATCCGATAGTACAGGTCCTCCCGAAATTCCTTTCGATGCAGGAGGTCCTCCAGACGCTTGTTCGTCGCAGCGATGATCCTGACATCGACCTTGATTGGGTGCGTCCCTCCGATGCGGGTGAATTCCCGTTCCTGGATGACCCGCAGCAGCTTTGCCTGGGTGGCCAGACTGAGATCGCCGATTTCATCGAGGAACAGGGTTCCCCCATGGGCCAGCTCGAACTGCCCGACCCGTCGGCTCGAGGCATCCGTGAAGGAGCCTTTCTCGTGCCCAAACAGCTCACTCTCGATGAGCGTCTCCGGAAGCGCGGCGCAGTTCAGGGCGATGAACGGGCGGTCGCGGCGGATACTGTTGTAGTGGAGCGCGCGGGCCACCAATTCCTTGCCTGTCCCGCTTTCGCCGGTGATCAGCACGGTCGTCCGGGAGTCGGCGATCTGTTCGATCTTCGTGTAAATCTCCTGCATGCTCGGACTCTTGCCGACGAGATTGTGGAAGGAGTACCGGTTCACCACCTGGGCCCGGAGATAGCGGACCTCCCGCGCGAGCTCGGCCGAGTTCAGGGTTTTGGCGACGATCAGACGGAGCTCCTCGATGTCGAATGGCTTGGTCACGTAATCCGCCGCGCCGAGCTTCATGGCATCGACGGCGGTTTTGACGGTCTTGGTGCCGGTCAGCATGATGACCGGGATGCCCTGATCCTCGGCTCGCATGGTCTGGAGGACGGTTAACCCGTTGGTGCCGGGGAGGATCACGTCCAGGAAGACGAGGTTGGGGGACTCCCGGCGGAACAGCTCCAGCCCTTCCTGGGCGTCCACGGCGCACAGCACCTCATAGGTCGGCTCCAGCACCGCCTTCAGGGCGGTGCGAATGCCGGCCTCATCGTCGACCAACAGTATCCGTTTCTTCATGTTCTTCCCGCCTTCTTCGGAAGGTGTGCTGCAGAGGATTGACCGGCAGATCGATGAAGAACGTGGTGCCTTGCCCCACGGTGCTTTCCACCTTGATAGAGCCGTGATGCTCCTGAACGATCTGATGGACGATCGCCAACCCGAGTCCGGTCCCTTCGCGCTCGGCGCTTTCGTGCTTCGTCGTGTAGAAGGGATCGAAGATGTGCTCCAGGTTCCCCGGCGAGATCCCAGACCCGGTATCGGCGACTTCGATCTGGATCCACGGGTCGCCGGCAGCCTTTCGCAAGCGGTGCGTCCGCACTGTCAAGCGGCCGCCTGTCTCCGCCATGGCGTCCAGGGCGTTGAGAAACAGGTTCATCAGCACCTGGATGATGTGCTGCCGGTCCAGAAGGACCCTGGGCAGGTCCGGCGCCAAGTCCCTCTCCATGGCGATGGATTTACTCTCCGCCTTCACTTCGATGAAGTAGAGACTGGACGCGACGACTTCGTTGAGGTCCTCTTCCAGAAACTTCGGCTGCATGTACCGGGCATAGTCCAGAATCTCCTGGATGAGCCGCTCGATGCGGTCCACATCCTCGATCACGACCTTGCTGAACTGAGAAAAGAATTCCGGATCATCCTTCCGCTCCGCGGCGAGCTGGACGAAGGTCTTGATGGAAGTCAGCGGATTGCGGACCTCGTGGGCGAAGCCGCCGGCGATGGTCTCCAGGGACCGCAAACGGTCGGTCCGTCTCATCAGAGATTGAGAGCTTTTCAGGTCTTCGTAGAGCGTGGCGTTGTCGAGAGCGATCGCGGCGTTTTGACCGAGAGCAGTCAGCAGGCTGAGGTCCTCCCGCGAGTACATCTGGTGGTTGGCGCGCGCGCCCAAGGTGCAGAATCCGATCAAGCGGTCTTTGTTGACCAGCGGAATACAGACTTCGCAATGGAGGGCCGCAAGGCTGTCGATAATCGGGCGGGTCGGCGCGGAGTCCACGACGTGCTCAAGCTCCTCACGGACCAGGATCGCCTGGTCGCATCTCATGTGATGCACCAGCGGATCGTCCGGCGTCAGTCTGAGTGTGCGCGCTCCGTCTCGGTCGAAGCCGTGTGAACACGACAGGACGTACAGGTCTTTCTCTTTGTCGAGGAGGTACAGCGAAGCCGTCCGAATGCCGATCACTTTCACCAAGGTATGGACGATTTCTTCGGTCAACGACTTGAGATCCAGGATGGCCACCAGCGCCTTGGAGAACTCCGACAGCGTCTCGTACATGTCGTACCGCCGCCGGAAGAACGTGCGCGAAATCGCCGTTTGCGCCTCGCTTTTGAGCTTGTATCCTCCGATGATGAGGAGCAGGAACAAGAACAGGAGAATCGCCGAGAAGGGATAGTTGGCTTCCCCGAAGTAGGCTTTCTGGGATTCGATGATGATGGCCAACATCGGCACGGCCACGGCGATCAGGAGGAAGAGATACGTCAGCCCCTTTTCCAACGCCACGGAGAAGTCCAACAGACGATACCGGACCAGAATAAACGCCACCAGGACCGTGTACGTCGTGACCAGAATCGTCCCGCTTGGCGGGATTGGGATGTCGTACCAGAGCGGGAAGTTCGTCGAGCCGCCGCCGTACCCGATCAAAGACCCGATCGCCAGCCAAAGGTATTGGTTACGCTGCAGTCCTTTCGCCTGACGGTAAGCCGCCAGGATCAGATAGGTCGCGTAGGTCACGAACCCGATGAACCAGAGCAGGTAGAAATGGAACACGACCCCCGGCTTCGGCCAGTATTTGAACGACATTTCCGGCTGCAGGTCGGCGATGAAGAAAGGGGTCGCATCGAAGAGCAGGAAGATGCCGCTCAGCGCATAGCCGATGTTCAACAAGGTCCGATGCTCTTCGACACGGTCCAGGAGCGTGAGGACATGGTACAGGTAGAACGCCGGAATCAAGATCGCTCCGGCCATCAATAAGCGGGTGTACAAAAACGCGGCGTCCCGTGATTCCGCCAGTTGCCAAGCGAGATAAAAATAGCTCCAGATGCTGAGGCTCAGACAGTACAAGCCGTATGCCCGATGTCTGGGGTTGTGCGGAGCCCGTGAGTAGAAGAAGATCCCCAGCACCGTGCTGACGAGGCCGTTCAACAGCCCGCTGAATGCGTAGAACGTCATGCTCGTATCTCGGACGAAGACGGAATTTCAGCCGGCGTGCCGGACTCCACCGGAGCCGTGCCCGGCTTCTCCACCACCGCGATATAGGCCTGGTTGGCGAAGGTGGAATAGATCCGCGGGTTTTGTGCGCCACAGGACAGCAGCAGCACGGCAAGCTCCTGCCGATCGAAAAACCGGAAGATCCCCTCACTCTCGCCTTGCTTGATCTTTCCGGAGTTGTTAAGCAATTGCCGCGCTTCCTCGACCTCCTCGGGCCGCTCGGTGACTCCGACGAAGTTGCGGTAGATCTGAGACAGATCCGCTTGAGGCTTCAGGTTCGTGGCGACGAGTCGTCCGCCGGGCGCCAGGACACGCATGAGCTCTCGCAGCGTGAAGAGAGGGTCCTGCAGGTACGCGATCACCAAATTGGAGATGATACGATCGAATTGGTTGTCCCGGAACGGCAACGGCATGTTGAGGTCCGCCACGCTCAGTGACATGGTCATGTGGCCCATCCCGGCTACGGCCGAAATCTTGCCCCCGATCTCCGCTGCCACCTTCTTGAAGTTCAACCGAGCCTGGGCTAACGCACTGGGGACGAAATCTATGGCTACGTAATACGGCCATTCTCCGGCGGACAGCG
The DNA here is from genome assembly GCA_964478915.1 of uncultured Nitrospira sp. GTDB lineage: Bacteria > Nitrospirota > Nitrospiria > Nitrospirales > Nitrospiraceae > CAYJUM01. The sequence continues at coordinate 23,238 of CAYZKG010000010.1, read as the reverse complement.
GATGGTTTCGTTGGCGATACGCTTGGTTGACCATCAGGAACGTGCCGAAATTCCCGTTGCCGCACCCCGCGTCCAGGATCCGCTGGCTTCCGTCCAGCGTCCCGATCAGCCGATAAATGTGGTCCAGCAGTTGCCAATAATCGGAGAAATTGACGATATAGTGAAAGTGATCGAGATAGTCTCGCCAGAACTCGATGTTCTCGGTTTTGTCCATCTGGTGTCGGGCGCGGGACCGATCCCGTTCAAGGCGGCCTTGAAGCCCGATCTCTCGCTGAGACGGTTCGACGATCTGCGGAGCTGGTGATCGGGGCCGGTACCATTGCAGACAGCATCCCACCAATTGCCTGAACACCGCTCTGGCTTTGCGCGGATTCTCGTGCAGCCGGTGGAGAGCTTCAGGAATCAGGTACATGTGCCGCAGGTTGGAGTGCAGTGCCTCCTGCAACCGTTTGACCGAATCCAGCCGGACCCATACGTCGTTTTCCGCCGTGAACAGGATCACGGGGTTCCGGATCTGTCCCGTGTCCCTGATGGTGCTCTGCAAATCGGCATAGCCCTGTGCGACCGCGTCCTCGAGGAAACGATCCAAATCCACGTTGAAGCCCAGCACGTTGACGACCCCGCGCCGCGATCCGGTCAGATAGGTCCCGACGAGGTCTTCTCGGTGGACCGCTAACAGTGTCGCCTGGAGATCGAGGATCCCGACGACCAGGACCAAGAGCTTGATTCGCTCGTCCTCGGATGCGGCCTTGAGTGCGACCCGCCCAGCCAGGCTCGTGGCGGTCACGGCGATAGGGCTGCCCGGCCAGGCGCGTTGGGCGTAGTCCAACACGGACAACAGATCGTGTTTCATGCCGGTCAACGTGAAGTCCTTGATGTCCCCCTCACTTTCTCCCACATGATTGGTGTGATCGTAACGGAGGACATGAAAGCCGTTGGAGGCAAAATAGTAGGCCAGCGTGATGTAGTCCTTCTTTGTTTCACCATACGCAGGCAAGATGATGATCAACGGGGAGTCCGGCGACAGCGACTCTCCCGCTTGATCATGATAGATGGCGATCCGCTGGTCCTTCCGATTTCTATGTTCTAGCGAGACACTGACAATGCGGCTGCCGTCGCTCCGTTCCTCGACGTGAACCGGCTCGGTCAAAGAGCGGGCGACGAGGTCGGCAATCCGGCGGCGGGTGTCCCCAGTGATCTGGACAAACCGCAAACCGGTACGGAGCGATGTTTCGGAATGTGCCGTCACGTCAAGCGCGATCGGTTCTGCTCCGCTCCAGATGACTTCGCCGATCACGGTGCAGGCCCCGATTTCCCGGGCTGTTGGTGACGGATCGGTTTCCTGATGGGACGGAGGCAACAGGCGAAGCAATACCCGGCGAGCAAGAAGGTCCGGATGACCTTGCAGCTTGAGACACACCCCGCCGATCCCAAGATTGATCGTGACGCTGCGCTGCCGTCCGGCCGGCCCTTCCGATGCGATGAATTCCACAGGAACGGCTGCGTTAATGCGAGGCGATACTCGTCGCTCCTGAAACTCCGCGGTTTCGGGGCATGGATGCACCGGACGGTTTTCCCGCAGGCTCGTGTCTTCGGAGCTGATCTCGATGAGCAGGTCTCCCGTCTCCTGCGGAACGAGCAGCGCCGTGACCGTCAGAGAGATCGATCCTTCCCGGAGTCCTACCAGGAGCGAGGCCAGGATTTTCGTCTCCGTGGTTTCCAGCTCGGCGAACTTGATCGCAAGGCCCAGCGCGGCCAGTCCGGCAGCCGCTGCCTCACGAATCGCCCGGACGCTGCCTTGAATCTCCAGCACACCGGCGTCGCTCACCAATCCCAACTGGACCGGCTGATTCTCGTTGGCAGGGACGGTCCCTTCAAACTGCAAAAACATCCCGCCCAGGCTGAGATCGGTAGCCCATCCACCCCAAACCGCCTCGCCGAGACTCAAGCGAGCCCCTATCTGGACCTTGAGCCGAGGTGACCGGCGGCGTTCGAGATACTCGAGGTCCTGAGCCGGTAGGATTTCGCCTTGACTGGCTGAAATCTCGGTGGTGTCTCGTCCCGAGGGCTGCCGTGGAGCGCTCTCCGCTGAGGCCGTGTGAGCGATCTGCGGAATGGCGGTGACGAGTTGCTCCGGAGCCGCCGCGAAACTGAGCTGAGGCGCAATGAGCCGTGCGCGGCCTCGTATTACGCCGAGGGTCCCGAGGAACTGTTTTTGCCGGTCATAGAGCCCCGTCGCATTGATCTCAACCACTTCGATGACCCTTTTGAGAGAGGTATCCTTCGCCAGCAACCGCAGTTCGATGTTTCTGGAAGACCGGCTCCCGGTGCGGCGTTCATTGAACCGGCGCTCAGCCGAGCCGCGATCATCGGGCCCGAGGAGATTGGAGAAGTGATTGCCGATCAGTTCGTCGGGGGTGTACCCCAGCACGGATTTCACCAAGGGGCTGACGAAGCGAAAGCGCCCGCTTGCATCCAATTCATAGGCGATGTCCGTCATCGTCTCGAGCAGCCGGAGGTAACGCTCCTGGCTCAGGTCGAGACGGCGATTCAACTCCCGTTGCTGGATCACCTTTCTCGTGACAATCAACAATTCCGAGAGAAACGCCGGGGATTCCTTGAACAAGTAATAATCCGCGCCAGCATGCATGACCTGCATGGCCACGGTCGTGTCGCTGCGTTCGGCCTGCACGATGAGGGCGGCATTGGGCGCTCGCTTTTTCAGCTCAGGCAACAGAAAGGATTCATTTCCTTGTGCGAGGTGTTGGTCGAGGAGGATGACGTGCCAATCGTCTTTAGAAGACCATTCCAGCGCGTCAGCAGCGGAATACACGGTTTCCACCCGGCAACCCGGGTAGAAACCTCTCATGCTGATTGTGGTGAGCTTGACCTCCTCAGCCTGCTCGTTTGCCAGCAGCAGTGAGACGGATTCTTCCGATGGCATCAGCGCCTCGCCCGGCTCGGTCCGAAGAAAGAACGATAGCGGATGACTATATTGCTCCCCTGCGGGTCGCTGTCCATCGGTGTCGAGTCAGCCGAAGCCCCAGACGACGTGGGAACGGACACACGTGCTGCGTATGGGAATAATTCGAAACGATGCATAACTTGAGCCATTCACTTAAGGGCTTGAGGGTACGAGAGTGGGTTACGAAGGAGGACGGACCCGTGGATTTCAGGGTCCAATATCTAGTGGATGGACGATTTCATTCGAGGCATGAACCACAAAATATAGAGGCAAAAGCAAAAGCGGGCTGAACTGACTGGAGAGCTTCAGCTTCTAGAGAAAAGGCCAAGTAATTCTGTAGAGAACTTGCCGCCGTACATTTTTGGGCAAATAGTGCACTATTTTGTACACACATGAGTTCTATGAAAGCCCCCTCTACACCATATGGGCGACCCACAGGCTTAAGGCAACGAGCCAGAGGATGAACGTAACGATCATCAGTGTACGCACGACCCTCCCTCCTCGATGTCGATGAGATGGTATGCGAGTGGTGTCCAACATCGAACAAACCATTCAAAAAATGTGCAGGATGATCTGGCCTGACGATATCCTCGCCGCCTCAGAAGCTCCCCGATTTTCAATTCCACCCTATTGAGAATGCTCGTATCGTCGGGCATTTCTGAGGACAGCCGGGAAAATTTATTGCGAGGGTGCCGCAGCACTTCGCGGTCCGAGCCGTGTATGTATGCATATCTGATACCCAATCTCTGTCACAAATTACAACACAGCGGCGAAGTCACGAAGGAGGGAACTGATGATCTCATTGAATAAGGATGAGCCGCACGGTACAGTAACACGCTTCTCTCATTGGTGGAGGATGGCCTTATGCAGTATCGTCGGCTTGGCAAGACCGGCTTCCTGGTGTCCGAGATTGGATTCGGAGCCTGGGGCATCGGAGGGAATTATTGGAAAGGAACCCGCGACGAAGAGTCTCTGGCCGCGTTGCACGCAGCCATCGAGGCCGGCGTGAATCTTATCGATACGGCGCTCGTCTATGGGGAGGGCCGCAGTGAAAAACTGGTCGGTAAGGTGGTGCGCGAGCGCTCGGAGCGGATCTATGTCGCCACCAAAGTTCCCCCGCTGAGCCAGCACTGGCCGGCTCTCCCTGAGGATCGCCTGGCGGATACGTTTCCTGTTGCCCACATCATCGCCTCTACCGAGCGGAGTCTGCGGAATCTCAAGGCGGACTGCATCGACCTTCAACAGCTGCATGTCTGGCGAGATGGGTGGCTGGAGGATGGGTCCTGGCTCGAGGTCCTTCACCGGCTGAAGACGGAAGGAAAGATCCGGGCCATTGGGATCTCGCTGAACGATCATGACCCTGATTCCGGTTTGCGGGTGGTGACGGCCGGCGTCGTCGATGCCGTGCAGGTCATCTACAACGTCTTCGATCAATCGCCGGGCAAGCATCTGCTGCCGGCCTGTGCCCGTCATGACGTCGGGGTGCTGGCACGGTGCCCGTTCGATGAGGGAAGCCTCACCGGGTCGATCACGGCGGAAACGAAATTCCCGGCTGGTGATTGGCGGAACGACTATTTTCGAGGGGATCGGAAGGCCCGAGTGGCGGCGCGCGTCGAGCCGTTACGCCGCTATCTCGGCGCTGAAGCCCGTACGTTGTCTGAGTTGGCTCTCCGCTTCTGCTTGGCCCATCCCGCCGTCAGTACGGTCATCCCGGGGATGCGGACACGAAAGCACGTGGGCGCCAATACCAACGTATCCGATGCCCGGCGACTCAGTGATGGACTCCTGTCAGCGCTCGCAGCCCATGCCTGGCCGCGAAATTTTTATGAATGAACAGCCTCGGGGGGCAAGGGCGGTGGGGAAGCTGACCGTCGGACAACCAGCTCCGGACTTCTCCTTGATCTGCGAGACCGGCCAGACCATCTCGCTGCATGACTTCCGCGGGAAGCAAGTGGTGTTGTACTTTTATCCGAAGGACGACACGCCGCACTGCACCATCGAAGCCTGTAAATTCCGGGACGCCATGAGCCTGGTCGAGCAAGCCGGCGGGGTTGTGTTGGGTGTGAGTGCTGATTCCCCGACCTCCCACCGACGGTTCAGCCAAAAGTGCCAGCTCCCTTTTCGGCTGCTCAGCGACGAAGCGGGCTCTGTCCAGCGGGCCTACGGGGCGGATCGGCCCATCCTGGGCCGACTTCCTATTCTCGGCCGCTTGCTCGGTCCGAGGCGGAAGACCTTCATCATCGATCGGGCCGGCCGGCTCAAAGCCATCTTCCACACCGTCCGGGTCAAGGGACATGCCGAGGAAATCTTGACGGCCCTTCGTGCGTGACGGCGCGTCAATATTCCCGGGCCAGTACGATCTCGATCTCGTCCTCAGGAGAGATCCCACGGTTCCGGACGTGAGCTTTCCAAGCGGGGTGCTCTCGAAGGAGGCTCATCATCCTCTTGAGCAGCTCCGGCTTCATCTGCTCTTCCCACTCCCGTAGCCACTGGTGCTCATCGGCATCCCCCGCATAGTCTTCGGGAAAGCTGGCCTCCAGGGTGAACCGAAACGTGAACGTTTTCTCTTCCAGGAACATACCGGCCTCCGTTGTCACGCGAGCCCTTGGTCTACTCCGCTGGCTCTACGGCCAGGAGCGCAGCCAGCTGCGGGACGGTGTATCGGCCGTTGGCATCCAGCCTGACAAGCTCGATGTCGGCTGCCGTAAACAGGGCATCGAGCAGGCGATCCCGTCCTTGCTTCTTGTCCGACATCTTCGCCTGATCATCCAGTTCGACGACCTTGGCCAGCGCCAGCGTGCCCGGGTGTACCAGCACGAAATCCACCCGCTTCAGTGCGATCCGGCCGAGCAGGGCCGCTCGAGCCTTGCGGTCCGTTCCGGCGATCTCAACGAGGCACCAGAGCGGGACCTGCGCAAACAGCAAATACTGGTCCTGCACGGTCAACCGGAGCAGGTTGTAGAAGAACGCCTCCGCGTCTGTCAGGAAGGGCTGAGGGCGTATCGTCAGCCCGGGTGGGATGACCTCGTCGGCCTCGGCGGTCGGAGCCGGGTCGGCGCCGCCGCGCCGCTGGAGCACAGGCTTCAGGATCAAGGCGAGTAATCCGACCACCATCACGACCAGAAGGATCCGCAGAGGGTCCATGGCGACAACGGACTCCTTTCAGGGTGAGAGCCGCCGCTTCAACCGCTCGTACCATCCGGGTCCGCCGGGGACGATCGTCCCGAGCAGGACCGGACGCTTTGCGCCGGTTGCCGACGGCACGTTCGCACAGTGATCTCGCACGGTCTCATAGGCCAGGCACGCAAACGCAATCGCCTCGAAGGCTTTGCTCTCCCATCCGACTTGCTCCAGGGACTTCACCGGCACAGGCTGGAAGACCGCAGCCAATGCCGACATCAGGGCCCGGTTCTTCGTGCCGCCCCCGGCCACGACCACCTCGTCGATTGCTCCGGGCAGCCATCGTCGGATGCTCCCTACGGAGATGGCGGTGAAGACGCAACACGTGGTGAGGAGGTCGCGGAGCGAGCAGCGCAGCTTCCGTTGCAGTGTCAGTACTCGCTTCAGAAAGGCTTCGCCGAATTCTTCCCGGCCCGTGGATTTCGGGGGCGGCCGTCGGAGGAACGGGTGCGCCAGCAGATGGGCCAGCATCCGGGTGTCCACCCTGCCGGCGGCGGCCATGCGACCGCCCCGGTCCATCCGTTGACGCCCCTTCGTCAGGCGATGAGCGAGGGCATCGAGCACCATGTTCCCCGGGCCGGTATCACACGCGATCAGATCGGGCAGATTCCCGCCGGCGGGAAGATACGTCACATTGCAGATGCCGCCGACATTCACGATGAGGCGGGACCGCTGCTGGTGGCCCAGCAGCAGATGATGCACATAGGGCGCCAGTGGCGCTCCTTCCCCCTCCGCCGCGACGTCCCGTGCCCGAAAGTCGGCGACGGTGGTCACGCCGGTGCGCTCAGCAATGACCGCCGGCTCTCCGATTTGCAACGTGGAGCGAATCCAGCCGACTTCCGGCTCGAACACCGGATGCGGGAGGTGATGGATCGTGTGGCCATGTGACCCGATCAGGTCCACCGCCGAAAGGGTCAAGCCGGCCTTCTGGACCACACGAAGGGCGGCGGCCGCCGACAATTCCCCCAGAACCGCATTGAGGTGGCAGAGTTCGGAAACGGTCCCATGACTCGATGCAGCCAGAAGGCGGGCCCGCAACGAGGATGAGTATGGGGTGACGCCGAACGCGAGCGGTCGGACGTGCAGGGCTCCGAGACTTCGGGTGCGCCGACTTGTCCGGGTCGAGCGAATCTCGACCAGGGCGGCATCCACGCCGTCGCTGGAGGTTCCGGACATCAACCCGATGACCTTCATAGGCTCAGGTGTCAATCGTCATGAGTCAACGGTCATTTGTCGCTGCTCTGCTGCGGGCGCTACGCTAGCCCAAGTACCGTCATCCGTCAATCGTCACTCGTCGCCTGTCTTCGTTCAGCCCGCGTTGACTTTCCACGAGAGTGGATGTTACGGTCCGAAGCCATGATTCCTCCGCGGAGATTGAGGCCGCTCGTTCTGGTTCCGGCGTTGGGGGTCTTTCTCGGGCTCGTCGAGTCGTCACCCACGAAGGCCGAGGAACCCCTCAATGTCGTCGTGACGCTGCCGGTCCTGAAGGACCTGGCCGAGCAGGTCGGGGGCGCGCATGTGAGGGTCGCTTCCTTGATCTCCGGTTTCGAAAACGAGCATACGTACTCTCCCAAACCGAGCGATCTGGTCGCGGTCAGGTCCGCCAAGGTGCTGTTGCAGGTCGGCCTGGGATTGGAGATCTGGGTCACGGCCTTGATCAAGAACAGCGGAAATGACCGGCTGAAGATCGTGACGACCTCAAGCGGCATCGCGTTGATTCGCGACCACGAGACTTCCGGCAAGGCGCACCGGGCGTTTTCCGGCAAGTCTTCCGGGGGGAACCCGCACGTGTGGCTGGACCCGGAAAACGCCAAGATCATGATGCGGCACATCACGGAGGCGTTCATCCAACTTGATCCCGCCCACGCGGCCGATTTCCGGAACAACCAGGCCGCTTATCTCCGCAAGCTGGATAGCCTTCAGGCCGAGCTCATCCAGCGGCTGAAGAGACTGCCGGACCGCCGGCTCGTGGTGTACCACCCGGCGTGGCCCTATTTCGCCCGACGGTTCGGCTTCGAGGTGGTCGGAGAGATCGTGCCCCAAGCGGGGACCGAGCCGTCGGCGCGTCGCCTCCAGGAGTTGATCGGTCGGATCCGTAAAGATCGTCTACGAGTCATTGTCTCGGAGCCTCAGGTGAATCCCCGGATTCCGGAAGTCCTGGCGCGGGAGAGCGGCGCCCGCGTCGTCGTCTTGACCTCATTGCCCGGAGCGCTGGCCGGGACGGAAACCTATCTCGACATGCTTCGGTACAATGTGTTGCAGCTTGCCCAGGCGCTCGAAGCGTCTTGAGAGTCCATGGCCCATCCCATCATCCGCTTCTCCCACGCCACCTTCGGATTCCCCGGCGTCATCGCGCTGAAGGACATCTCGTTGGAAATCTGCGAAGGGGAATTTATCGGCGTCATTGGCCCGAACGGGTCCGGCAAGACGACCCTCTGCCGGGCGGTCCTGGGACTCTTGCGCCCGGTCGAGGGCAGCCTGCAGATCTTCGACTGCGCCTGTGAAAAACTGCGGTGCCATCACCGGGCCCGCATCGGCTACCTTCCTCAGAAAGGCGCCCTCGACCGGAATTTCCCGATCACGGCGCTGGAAACTGTGATGATGGGCCGCTATGGCGCCCTCGGGTTGTTGCGGAGACCGGGCAAGCAGGACCGGGAGATTGCCCTGGAGGCGCTGGGTAACGTCGGGATGCTGGACCACCGGAATGATGCCCTCGGTCGCCTCTCCGGAGGCCAGCAGCAGCGTGTGCTGATCGCCCGGGCGCTGGCCCAGCAGCCACAAGTCCTCTTACTGGATGAGCCGACGACAGGGGTGGATACGCCGACACAACGGAGTGTCCTGGATCTGATCGCCCGGCTTCATCAGGATCTGGGCTTGACCGTACTCCTGGTCACCCACGACATCAACACGATCCGGGCCTACGTGGATCGTCTCGTGCTCCTGAAGACACGGCTGTTCGCCGCGGGCCCGCCGGAGGCAGTGCTGACCCCTGAGGTGCTTCGGCAGGTCTACGGGAAGGACGTGGTGATTACCGAGAAGGATCTGGTGATCGTGGAGGACTATCACCACGGGTAGGCGCGAGGCGTGAGGCGCTGGGCGCTGGGGATGAGCTTTGCCCCGTGCCCCGAGCCCCTGGCCTTTCGCCTGTGTTTATGATTGAGATGCTCTCATACGATTTCATGCAGCGCTCGCTGCTGGCGGCTGCGGCCATCGGCGTCGTCTGTTCGGTGATCGGCGTCTTCGTCGTCCTGCGCGGGCTGGCGTTTGTTGGAGCGGGAACCGCGCACGCCGCCTTTGCCGGAGTGACCCTGGCATACCTGCTCGGACTCCCGCCCCTTCCGTTGGCGATCCTGTTCGGCCTCGCCACGGTCTGGATCACCGGCGTGTTGGAAGAAAAAGGCCGGATGAAGCTGGACGTGTCGATCGGCATCCTCTACACCACCACGATGGGACTGGCCATCCTCTTCATCGGTCTCATGAAGGCGTACAACGCGGAGGTGTACGGCTATCTGTTCGGCAGCGTACTCTCGGTCGGGGTCGATGAACTGTGGATCATCGTGGCGCTGGGCCTGCTCGTGCTCGGCGTAGTGCTGTTGTTCTCCAAGGAGCTGTACTTCATCGCGTTCGATCAGGAGATGGCCGAAGCGTCAGGCGTGCCGGCGAGGTGGATCTTTTATCTGCTGTTGACTTTGATCGCCGTGACCGTCGTGGTGTCGCTCAAAACGGTGGGCGCGATTCTGGTGTTCGCCATGGTCTTGATTCCGGCCGCCACGGCCTACCAGCTCACCCACAGTCTGTCGCACATGACGGCGTATTCGGCTGCCATCGGCACGGTGTGCGCGGTCGGCGGGGTGACCATCTCGTACCTCTGGGACGTCCCTTCCGGCCCCGCCATTGTGCTGCTGGCGACCTCCGTCTTCTTCGTCTCCGTCCTCCTCTCCCCCAAGCGCCTCCGCCGCGCCCCTGCCTAACACGGGTCAGGACGAAGAACCGTGAGCGTTCGTGATGGGTTCTCCTTAGCAGCCGTCATTCCAGGCGGGCGTGCTTCGCGCGTACCCACACCATCCCCGTCTGCTCCTTGGCGCTGAAGCCTAATTTCTCGTAAAACGCCTGCTTGTCCCGCGTGCACAGCCAGAACAGCTCTACCCGGCTCAGCGCGGGATGGTGCAGGATCCGGTGCATGATTTCGGTGCCGATATCCTGCCCTTGGTAATCCTGATGAACGATCACGTCCCAAATCGAGGCCCGAAACACGTAATCGGTCAAGACCCGGCCGAAGCCGACCAGCCGATCGCCGTCCCAGGCGGAAACGGCCAAGTCGGTGTGCTTCAGCATCTCCCGAGCCTGCTCAATGGTTCGTCCGACCGACCAGGGAGCCATCTCGTAAAGCCGGACGAGCTGGGACAGATCAAAATCCTTGCGCTCGGAAAGCGTGAGAGGACTCTTGAGCAGGCCCGCCTCCTTATATTAGAGTACCGCTGCGCTCACTCTGTTTTGGAACTCGATTGCCACCAGGGATAAGCCCGAGCACAGCCTTGAATACGATGTTGGTCAAAGCCTGTCCACGGTGCGGGTTGCTGATGTGGATAAAAGACGAGGCCATCGAATATCCGGACCCCAACACGATGTGCGTCACGTGTCCTCACTGCCGAGGCACGGTTCGGTTCAAGTTGGTCACACAGGGAGAAAATGCAGCCGGGCCCCAAATGGGCCACTGATCTCTTTGGCTCGTCCTCATCGCGCCGGTAACCCCAGCGTCCCGTTCTCGCCACAGATCCCGGTAGGCCGTGCCCCTCCGCGCCGCACTAAGGTCGCAGCCGAGTGCTCTCACGTTGTTTGGCTCGTCCTCATCGCGCCTGGCATCCCATCGAAGACACGGCCCGCTCACCGGCTCGCGGGCGTCCACAAACGTGACGCTCCTTACTCGTCGCGTCGTGGACCTCGCCAACCCTTCCTACAGGCCACGCGATTCCGGCCCGCAAAAGGTCGAAGCCCATTCTGATTTTACTTGTCACCCGTCACCCATCACCGATCACGTTCATATGTCCACGCGCGGCCGATCCAGCTCCGGTTTGCTCCCGGGCATGACTTTGAACAGCATGGCCCTGTAGTCCCGCACTCGTTGTTGCTCCGCCGGGCTGATGGCAATGGTCTTTTCGCGGTGTAACAGCTCCAGCTGCTCTAACGCCAGCAGCAGCGGCTGAATCGCCTCCAGCAACCGGCCGGCCTCAAACGCCTCCAGTGACTGCGTCAACAAGTCCGTGAGCCGACGATACCCGGAGCCGCCGGCTTGGTTCCGAAACCGGAACACGACGTTTTCGTACGCCTCCACCGCCTCGGGACTAGGCTTGTAACCGGACGGCATGACCGAGACGGGGGCCATGGCCGGAAGCTTGGCGCCCAAGCTTTTCACCGCCGCAATCAAACTTCCGATCGCATCAAGCGCTTCGCCGGGTTGCATGGCCTGACATACCCTGCCCCCTGACTCCTGTCAAGCGTCTCCCTCGGTCGCATGTCGGAGCGCTCCCATGGCGGCACCCATGTCTTCGGGAACCTGCGCCGTGAACTCGCGATAGCCTTCGCCGGAAGGGTGGTGGAATCCGAGCGTCCGGGCATGGAGCATCACCCGGTGCATGGTGATCCCTTCGAGCTCTTTGACCTTCCGGCCACCGTAAGTCTGGTCACCCAGCACGGGATGCCCGATCGCGGCCAGATGGACGCGGATCTGATGGGTCCGGCCGGAGCGCGGAAACAACGCTACGTGCGCGGCCTGCGTGCCGAAGCGGCCGAGGACGCGGTACTCGGTGGCTGATGCTTTGGGACGCGCCGTCCGGGCGGAGAACTTCTTCCGCTCTTTGAGATCCCGGCCGATCGCCAGTTCGATCAGACCACGGGGTTTCTTCGGGACGCCCCAGACGAGCGCTTCGTACACGCGCGTGATGGTGTGCTGCTTGAATTGCGTAGCGAGGGCGCGGTGGGCCTGGTCGGTCTTGGCCACTACCATCACGCCGGAGGTGTCCTTGTCCAGACGGTGGACCAGCCCGGGCCGCTCCTTTCCGCCGATCGCAGACAAGGCCCCTTCCGACCCGAAATGATGAAGCAGCGCGTTGACCAGCGTCCCGGACCAGTGCCCGGGGGCCGGGTGGACCACCAAGCCCGCTGGTTTGTGTAAGACCAGCACTGCGTCATCTTCGTGAAGGATGTCAAGGGGAATGGGCTCGGGTTTCAGCTCGATAGGTTCGGGGCGCGGGATCTCGAGAAGAATGCGGTCCCCAGGCTTGATCTTGTGGCTCGGCTTGACCGGGTGGCCGTTGATGGTGATGCGGCCTTCGACGATCAGGCGCTGAAGGGCTGCCCGTGACAGCGTCGGCTCGCGATGGGCCAGGAACAGATCGAGCCGCTTGGGGGCCTCTCCGGCGGTCACGATAAGTTCTTTCTTTACTTCTGGACTCTGGGCTCTGTGGAGCATCCGGGCCTCTTCCTGGTGGGTGGTTTTCCACCAGATGTTTCTAGGTCGAGCAAGGTCAGTTGCCAACGCTACTGCAGAGGGATGCGTAATTTCAATCAGCTGCTCATCCAACCAGCATGGACTGGCTTCTTGCAAATGCCAAGGGGAAATGGTTCACTAGCCGCTCGCAAGAAGGATAGCCTCGAACATTGTGGTTTATAAGCCTTCCAGTTGCAGCCACAGAAAGGTGAGGTGCCACCATGACACACGGAAAACCGGTGTGGGGAGCTATTGCACTTGTCCTAGTCGGGGTAAGTTCGATTATGCCTAGGGCAGCCGAGACTTCGGGCCCGTCGGCCAGTATTCCGCTGGACACGGTCGCCGACTACATCCATGCCGTGATCCAAGCAGACCGCGAGATTTACACGACGCACGTCGTGGAACGGATGCAGAACAAAGGTATCGTGGTCGCTTCAGAGAACTGGCAGGAGAAGAACACTCTCCCTCTTCCCGCCCAGTTCTTGATGGACTCGGCCCATTTAGTTGCGAGAAAGACAAGCATTCGGTACCGGCTGTTAAGTCTGTGGCCGATCAACCAAAAGAATAGACCGGCCACTGAGTTCGAGCGAACAGGGCTCGCGGCCGTGATCACGCAGCCAGACCGCCCGTACACTGGATTTTACGAAAGCGGACGGAAGTGGTTCTTCCAAGCGCTCTATGCCGACCGGGCCGTCTCCCAGGCCTGCGTAGGATGCCATAACGCGCACCCCGACAGCCCGAAGCGGGACTTCAAGCAGAACGATGTCATGGGCGGAATCCTGATCACCATCCCGGCGAGTCAATAACTTCGTCACTTGGCAGACGGGCGGCGGTTACATTGGAGGGCCTTGGGCGGTCGCGCCATGATCAGCAACAGCGTAGCGAGAAACGTCGCGATTGTGACCGTTGTCGTGCTGGCTTGCTGGAGCCTCTCCGCTTGCGAGAAAAAACCAAGCGCTCCGGCCGGTATTCCTCCGGAGACGGTGGCCGATTATGTGCATGCTGTCATAGAAGCGGACCGGACGTTTTATACGGTCCAAGTGGTCGAGCGGCTTCAGAAGAAGGGGGTTCTGGTCGCCTCGGAGAACTGGCGGGTCGCCCATACCTTACCCTTGCCTGCCCAGTTCTTGATGGAGTCCAGCGAGCTGGCCGCAAAGACCGGCACAAGGGTGCGCTATCGCCTGATCGGTCTCTGGCCCATTAACCCGCAGAATGGCCCGACGACGGAGTTTGAACGCAAAGGGCTCGAGGATATTCGGATGCACCCGGAACGTCCCTACACCGGCACGCTCAGCAGCGGCAAGGATCAACTGTTTCAGGCGGTTTACGCAGACCGGGCTGTCACGCAGGCCTGCGTCGGGTGCCACAATACGCATCCCGGAAGCCCCAAGCGAGATTTTAAATTGCATGACGTCATGGGCGGAATCGTGATCACGATCCCGCTGGGGCAGCAGTCTGGTTAAGCGGGGTGAGTGCGGCGCAGGCGTTCGGCGACTTTTCTGCGCAGGCGGGCTTTCTCCAGGCTGATCTTGGCGGCCTCCACCTCGGAGGGGAGGCCGCCCATCTCCAAACGGCGCTCAGCTTCGGCGACGGCGGCCTGCGCGCTCTCCACGTCGATGTCCTCAGCCTTTTCTGCAATCTCGGCCAGGATGGTGACTTTCTTCGGCGTCACCTCGGCGAAGCCCCAGAGCACCGACATGTACTCCGTCACTTCACCAACGCGGTAGCGCAATTCCCCGATCTTGAGCGTGGTCAAAAAATGCGCGTGGCCCGGTAAGACGCCGAATTCGCCTTCGATGCCCGGCGCGATCACCTCGTCCACCTCCCGGCTCAACAGCAGCCGGTCGGGGGTGACGACTTCGAGCAGTAATTTGCCAGCCATCTTCCTCGTTATTCGTCACTCGTCGTTCGTGAAGCGCAAGCCGATTTTCGTATTCGCGCTTCACGCTTCACGTGTGACGTTTCACGTTCTTTTGAATCCGAGCTTCTCGGCCTTCGCTAGGACTTCCTCGATGGTGCCCACCATGTAGAAGGCCTGCTCGGGCAGGTCGTCGTATTTGCCTTCCACGATCTCTTTGAAGCTTCGGACAGTGTCCTTCAGCTTGACGTATTTGCCCGGCGTGCCGGTGAAGGTTTCCGCGACGTGGAATGGCTGGGACAGGAACCGTTGAATCTTGCGGGCCCGCGCCACTACGGTCTTATCGTCCTCCGACAGCTCGTCCATGCCCAGGATCGCGATGATGTCCTGGAGGTCCTTGTACCGCTGCAAGACGGACTGAACGGCCCGCGCCACCCGGTAATGCTCTTCCCCGATGACTTGCGCATCCAGGATGCGGGAGGTCGAGTCGAGCGGATCGACCGCCGGGTAGATACCCAGCTCGGCCAGCTGCCTGGACAGCACGGTCGTGGCGTCCAGGTGGGCAAACGCCGTTGCCGGGGCCGGGTCGGTGAGGTCGTCTGCCGGCACGTAGATCGCCTGGACCGACGTGATGGACCCTTTCTTCGTCGAGGTGATCCGCTCCTGGAGCTGGCCCATCTCGGTTCCCAGGGTCGGCTGGTAGCCCACTGCGGAGGGCATGCGGCCCAGCAGCGCGGATACTTCGGAGCCCGCCTGGGTGAATCGGAAGATGTTGTCGATGAACAGCAGGACGTCCTGGTGCTCTTCATCGCGGAAATATTCGGCAATGGTCAGGCCGGTGAGACCGACCCGGAGGCGCGCGCCGGGCGGCTCGTTCATCTGGCCATAGACCAGCGACGCCTTGGATTTCGTGTAGTCGTCGGGATCGATGACCTTGGACTCCTGCATCTCGTGCCACAGATCGTTGCCCTCGCGGGTCCGCTCGCCGACGCCGGCGAAGACCGAGAATCCGCCGTGGTGAAGCGCGATGTTGTTGATCAGCTCCATGATGATCACGGTCTTGCCGACTCCGGCGCCTCCGAACAGGCCCACCTTTCCGCCTTTGGCGTACGGCTCCAGGAGGTCCACGACCTTGATGCCGGTCTCCAGCACCTCGGTCTTGGTCTCTTGCTCATCCAGGGTCGGAGCCGGGCGGTGAATCGGGTAGGTCTTTTTCGCGTTGACCGGGCCCCGCTCGTCCACCGGCTCACCGAGGACGTTGATCAGCCGGCCGAGCGTCTCCCGTCCGACCGGCACCGAGATCGGTGCGCCGGTATCGCGGACCGGCATGCCGCGCACCAGGCCGTCCGTCGAGGACATCGCTACGCCGCGCACCCGGTTTTCCCCGAGGTGTTGAGCCACCTCCAGCGTCAGGCGGATCCGAGGTGTGCCGGCCTTCTTGTCCTCCTCCAGCTCGATGCGGAGCGCGTTATAGATGTAGGGCAGGTGGCCCTGCGGAAACTCCACGTCCACCACCGGGCCGATCACCTGAACCACCTTGCCTGTGCTCACTTCTTTCTCCTTCTTTAACGTGAGGCGCGAGGCGATAGGCTATAGGCTATAGGCATTGTCTCATTCCTACCCCTAGCCTCTTGCCCATC
>CAYZKG010000010.1:0-7008 GCA_964478915.1 uncultured Nitrospira sp. | reverse complement strand
ATAGGCTATAGGCTATAGGCATTGTCTCATTCCTACCCCTAGCCTCTTGCCCATCGCCCCTAGCCTTACTTCAATGCCTCGGCGCCGCCCACGATGTCCATCAATTCCTTCGTAATGGCCGCCTGCCGGGTTTTGTTGTAATAGAGCGTGAGCTTCTGAATGAGCTCACCCGCGTTGCGGGTGGCGCCGTCCATGGCGGCCATCCGTGCCCCTTGCTCCGCGGCGGAGGATTCCAGGAGGATCCGAAACGCCTGCACCTGAAAGTGCTTCGGCAGCAACGCGGCCAGCAACTCGTCTTCGTCGGGTTCGTACAGGTAGCTGCCGCCCATCGGACCGGCCGTCTCGCCCGTCTCAGTCAGCGCCTCGATGGGGAACAGTTGCTCGACGATGACGCGCTGCTGGATCGCCGATTTGAACTCGTTGTAGATGACGTACAGCTCGTCGAACGTGCCCTTGACGAACTGCTCGGTCAGATCCTGGCCGATATCCAACCCATGCTCGTAGGTCAGCCGGTCGAACACCCCCGTCCATTGCTGGCGGATCGGCCAATGACGGCGCCGAAAAAATTCGCGCCCTTTCCGGCCGACCAGGCTGAGCGTGACCGTCCGTCCACGCGCCTCCGTGCCGCGGATGGACTCCACCGCTTTCCGGATGATATTGGCATTGAACGCTCCGCACAATCCGCGGTCGCTCGTGACCACGAGGACTTCGAGCAGTCGGCCGTCGCGCTTCTGCAGCAACGGATGGGACGCCCGGTTGACGCGGCGGCTGAGATTGGCGAGCACCCCGCGCATCTTGTGCGCGTATGGCCGGGCAGCGAGGATGCGGTCCTGCGCCCGCTTCAGCTTGGCCGCGGCCACCATCTTCATGGCCTTGGTGATCTTCTGGGTGTTCTTGACGGCGCCGATCTTGCGCCGCAACGTCTGCAGGCTCGGCATAGTCTAGAAGAATTTGGTGATTGATCGGCAGTTCTTACCGGGCTCCGTACCCCATCTTTTGCTTGAAGGCGGTGATGATCTGCTTCAGCCGGCTCGAGAAGGCGTCATCGATCTTGGGCTTAGCGGCCAGTTCCTTCTTGATCTCGGGGTGATGCTCGCTGACGTAGCGGATCAGCTCCTCTTCGAACATGCGGATCTTGTCCACCGGCACGTCGTCCACGAAGCCGTTCACGCCGGCATAGATGGAGAGCACCTGATCGGCCACCGGCATGGGCTTGTACTGCCCCTGCTTCAGCAGTTCGACCATGCGGGCTCCTCGGGCCAACTGCGCCTGTGTCGTCTTGTCCAGCTCGCTGCCGAACTGGGCGAACGCGGCCATCTCCCGGTATTGCGCGAGGTCCAGACGGAGGGTGCCAGCCACCTGCTTCATGGTCTTGATCTGTGCGGCCCCGCCCACCCGGGAGACCGAGAGTCCCACGTTGATGGCCGGCCGGATGCCGGAATAGAACAGGTCGCTGGCCAGATAGATCTGCCCGTCCGTGATCGAGATGACGTTGGTCGGGATGTAGGCCGCCACGTCTCCCGCCTGCGTCTCGATGATGGGCAAGGCGGTGAGGCTGCCGCCGCCTTTTTGATCGCTGAGCTTAGCCGCCCGCTCCAGCAGGCGTGAGTGCAGATAGAACACATCGCCCGGGTACGCCTCGCGGCCCGGGGGACGCCGCAGCAGCAAGGACAACTGCCGATAGGCCGTCGCATGCTTCGACAGGTCATCGTACACGATCAGGGCGTGCTTGCCGTTGTCGCGAAAGTATTCGCCCATGGCGACGCCGGCGTAGGGCGCCATGTACTGCATCGACGCTGCGTCGCTCGCCGTGGCGGACACCACGATGCTGTAGTCCATCGCGCCGTATTCTTCGAGCGTCTTGACCACCCGCGCGACCGTCGAGCGCTTTTGCCCGATGGCCACGTAGATGCAGAAGACATTTTGCCCTTTCTGGTTGATGATGGTGTCCACGGCGATCGCGGTCTTCCCGGTCTGCCGGTCGCCGATGATCAGTTCCCGCTGCCCGCGCCCGATCGGGATCATGGCGTCGATGGCCTTGAGGCCGGTTTGCAGCGGCTCCCGGACCGACTGGCGATCCACCACGCCGGGAGCCCGTAGTTCGATCCGACGGGTTGCTGAAGCCTTGATGGGCCCCTTTCCGTCCAACGGCAGGCCGATCGCGTTCACCACGCGGCCGACCAGCGCCTCGCCGACGGGGACCTCGGCGATGCGTCCCGTGCGCTTGACCGGATCCCCTTCCCTAAGGCCGGTGTCGCTTCCGAGCAAAACGGCGCCGATGCTGTCTTCCTCAAGGTTGAGCGCGATGCCGTAGAGGTTCCCCGGAAACTCCAGCAGCTCTCCGGCCATCGCGCCATCCAGTCCGTAAATCTTGGCGATGCTGTCGCCCACCTGGATGACGGACCCCATCTCTTTCACTTCGACCTGCTTGTCGAAGTCTTTGATCTTCTCCTTGATGATGGCGCTGATCTCTTCGGCCTTGATCTGCATTCAGGACTCCTTGGTCAAAAGGGCTTGCATCGCCGTGAGCCGGCTCCGTACGGTGCTATCGAAGACGGTGCTGCCGATCCGCACCTGCAGCCCGGACAGCAGGGCCGCATCGGTCTCAAACGAGACGAGCACGTCGTGCCGGAGCAACTCGCGCAGGCGGCTCCTCAATTCCCGCTGTTCCGCGCTGCTCAATGGTTTGGCGGTGGCGACCTCTACGCGGCGGCTGCCTTTGGCTTCGTCCGCCAGCGCCGCAAAGGCCGCGGCGATCTGCGGGAGCAGGCTGATGCGGTTTTTCCTCACCAGCTGGGCCAACAGACCGGTCACGGCGCGAGGGGCTCCAAGCCGGCCCACGAGCGTGGACAAGATCGCCAACTTGTCCTCCTCGCTGAACGCCGGAGAGGCGAGCACATGTCTGAGATGGGTTGACTGCGATAAGGCTTCGCCCAGGCTGGTCAATCCGGTGAGTGCTGGATCGATACTCGGAGGATCGACGGTTTCAAACAAGGCTTTGGCGTAACGACGAGCCACAGAGCTTTGGATCACGTTCAGAACCTGACTTTGGATTGCGGGATATTGACCGTGCGGGCGGGCACGAGTAAAAGCGGGGTGACCCTAGCATGGCGTCCAGGGGAAGTCAAGCCGGCTTGGCGCGCGGATGGCTCGTTTCCTCAATGAGCGCGCTGGATGATTCCACCGCCCAGGACGACCTCGTCCCGATAAAACACCGCTGATTGTCCCGGTGTGACGGCCCGCTGCGGCGTGAGAAAATGGACTCTCACTCCTCCGTCACCCTCGTCTGTCACACGAGCCGGAACAGCAGCGGAGGCATACCGGATCTTGACCAGCGCCGGACCGCCATCGGCGATGGCCTCGGCGTCGAACACGTTGAGGTCCGAAACCAGGCAGGACGAACTGAACAACTCTTCGTCCGTCGCCAGAACCACCGTGTTGGTCTGCGGCACGACCCGCTGCACGTACAACCGCTGACCGGCCGACACTCCCAGTCCCTTGCGCTGGCCCGGAGTGTAGAACGCGATCCCCTCGTGCGCACCGAGCACATTCCCGGCCGTGTCTGTGAACTGACCGGGATGCCGTGCCTGCGGCACCTCTGTTTGCAAGAAGGTCCGGTAGTCGCCCTGGGTGACAAAACAGATTTCCTGGCTTTCCTTCAGCTCGTCCACCGGCAGGCCCAGTGCTTCAGCCCGATGCCAGACCTCCGTTTTTTGCAGCGAGCCGAGCGGGAACATGAGCTGATTGAGCCAGCGTGGCTGCAGGCGATAGAGGAAGTAGCTTTGATCCTTTCGCAAGTCTGCCGCCCGGGCCAGTCGAAACTGGCCGTTGTCCGCTCGCCGGATCCGGACGTAGTGGCCGGTGGCGACGTAGTCGGCGCCTCTTTCCTGGGCAAGCTGATACAGCAGACGGAGCTTCACCCGCTCGTTGCACCGCACGCATGGATTGGGAGTGGTGCCGCTCAAGTATCCGGAAATGAAGTCGTCGACGACCGCGGCCCGAAAAGTCTCCCGGGTATCGATCAGCTCGTGCGAAAATCCCAGGAGTTTGGCGACGTGTCTCGCCAGGCCGACCTTGCAGCAACCCCGTTCCTGCCAGCGCTTCGAGACGACGATGGTCTCGTCCTCATGCTCCCAGACCTGGAGCGTGACGCCTCTGACGTCGAATCCCTGTTCGACCAGCAGGGCTGCCGCGACGGAGCTGTCCACCCCGCCGCTCATGCCGAGGATGACCGTCGGTCTGCTCATGATGGAATATCCTGTCGCATCCTACTACGGAGAGCCGTAAGATCGTGCACCTTCTCCAAGCCCTGTGATTCGGGCTCGGGCCGTCCCTTGGCCCCCATGTCGGACATGCCGTGGAAGTGGACGCCGTCTTCGATCGAGAACGACGGAGTCCTGACATCGCCGATGAGGACGGCAGGCTTCAGGAGCTGGACCCGCTCGCTCGCCGAGACCGTGCCGTAGATCTTTCCGCCGCTGATCAGCGTGCCGGTGGAGATGATGCCCTTGATCACGCCGTGCTCGGCCACGATCAGCGTGCCGTTAGTGTGGACCTCCCCCTCGAGGCGTCCGTCGATCCGGGCTGTCCCCTCGAAGTTCACGACGCCCTTAAACTCCACGTTCCTTCCGAGGAAGGTGAACGTTTCTCCATCTTCCAGGATATTTTTCTTCTTCGCGGTGAACCCCCACATAGCTCCCTCCTCCGGGATCGTAGGTTCATGCTCGCTTGACGCTGCTGCCAGGGGACCCCACTGCTCGCATGATGGACTCTCGTGGCAACTCCCGCACCTCCGCCAAAGCCATCTCACAGGTGCCGTTAAACAGGACTCCCTCTTCTATAGAGAGCTTCGGTGCCTTCACCGACCCGTTGAGCTCGGCTGGAGACTCCAGCTTGACCCCGTCCTTCGCGATGATGTCTCCTGTAATCTTCCCTCTGCTGATCACCGTGCCCGCGCTGACCTTGGCCGTAATGACGGCGTCTTCGCCCACCAGCAAGATGCCATCGGTGTGGATCTCGCCATCCAGATGACCGTCGATACGAACCGTGCCGTCATAGGTGATGGTTCCTTTAAACTCGACACCCTTCCCCACAAAGGCAATGACGTTTTCCATGCCGGCGTCAGGAGTCTGCGGCGACTGGTCGCTCCCCTGCCTGTTGTCACCTGTGCTGGCGTTCTTGCTCGCAAGGTTCTCTTTTTTCCACATTGGTCCCTCCTCCTGTGAAAAGTCCCGATAACGGCCTCTGCGCTGTTGGTTCCGCCGCCCGAAAACCGCACTGCGACGCGGGAGTAGAAAGCGAGAAGGATAAAGGATTACCGGGGACTACGCAAGGAAGATCAATCAAGGAGAAGCTCTAAGAGGTGATCCAGGTCGCTAGGTCTGTCATAGTGGATGACCAGGCGACCGCCTTTCCCACTTTTGTGGAGAGAGACGCGCGTGCCCAGCCGTTTTTGGAGGCGTTGCTCAAGATCAGAAAAGCTTGTATCTCTTTGAATTTTCTTTGTTTTTCTTTTCTGAAGGCCCTCGGCTGCTAGTTTTTCTGCCTGCCTGACGGACAATTGGCTTTCGACGATCTGCCTGGCGAGCCGCAGTTGTTTCTCTACACGATCCACCCCAAGAATGACCTTGGCATGACCGGTGGTCAATGCGCCAGACTCGACTAAGTCCTGGATTTTTCTAGGTAAATTTAGCAATCGAGCGATGTTGGCGATCGAGGAGCGATCCTTGCCGATCCGTCGAGCGATGGTGTCCTGGGTAAAGCCGAAGTCGGCGGTGAGGCGGTGGTAGGCTCGAGCCGCCTCCATGGGATTGAGATCCTTCCGCTGCAGGTTCTCCACCAGCGCCAGCTCCATCGTCTGCTCGTCACTGGAGTTTCGTACGATGGCCGGGATTGTGGACAGCCCCGCCATCTTTGCGGCCCGGAGCCGTCGCTCTCCCACGATCAGCTCGAATCGGCCATCACCCTTCTGGCGGACCAGGACCGGCTGGAGCAACCCGTTTTGCTTGACGGATTCGGCCAACTGGGCCAGCTCCGATTCCGGAAACTGCTGTCTCGGCTGGAAGGGGTTCGGGAGGATCTGCTCCACAGGCAGCTCCTGCACCTCACGGCTTCCTAGGGGCTTTGGCACCCCTGCCGGCAATAAGGCCTCCAGGCCTCTACCCAGTGCTTTTTTCTCCATGGTTGAGAAACTCCTTTGCAAGTTCGAGATAGGCTTGAGCGCCCGCCGACGCAGCGTTGTACAGCATAACCGGGCGCCCGTAACTTGGGGCTTCTGCTAGCGTCACGTTTCGGGGAATGATTGTGCGATACACCTTCTCCTTGAAGTGCCCGCGAATCTCGTCGGCGACCTGACGCGACAAGCTGTTTCGTGAGTCGTACATGGTGAGCAGGATCCCCTCCAGCTCCAGACTCGGATTCAGCGCGCTTTGGACGCGCTCTACATTGGCCAGCAAGCGCCCCAGCCCTTCCATCGCATAGTATTCACACTGGACCGGCACGAGCACCGAGGAAGCGGCTACCAACGCGTTGATCGTCAGCAATCCCAGAGCCGGCGGGCAGTCCAAGAGGATGACCTCGTACCGGTCCTGGAGAGGGGCCAGCGTGGTTTTCAAGGTGTGTTCACGGTTCGGCATCGAGACCAATTCGATCTCGGCCCCTACCAGCTCCGCATTCGCAGGGAGGAGCGAGAGGCGCGGAACCCCGGTGGGCACGATGACCTCTTCGACCTTCGTCGCATCGCTCAGGCAGTCATATACGGAGCGCCTCAGACTGTGAGGAGCCACTCCAAGGCCGCTGGTGGCGTTTGACTGCGGATCCATATCCACCAGCAGCACCGTGGGGCCTGAGAGAGCCACCGCAGCCGCTAGATTTACGGAGGTGGTGGTTTTGCCCACCCCTCCCTTCTGATTGGCGACGGCTACGAGTTTCCGCAAGCGGACCCTCTTCATGGACGGTGTTCCACGTGGAACACCGGTGAGTCAGGCATGCCCAAGAACGGTCAGGACT
>CAYZKG010000009.1:0-36266 GCA_964478915.1 uncultured Nitrospira sp. | reverse complement strand
TAAATAGAGTGGCCTTTAGTGCTGGGATGTTTTAGGATGAAGCCGGTGAGCGGGAAAAAGACGGACTACATCCACATTCGGAGTGATCAGGAACTCAAGACGGCGTTAGAGCGGGCTGCCAAGGCGGCTGATCGCACCATCGCTGATCAAGCACGATATCTGCTGAGGATCGCCTTGGGCCTCCGGGAACCAGAGCCTCCGCCCATCATCGCGAGGCCTCTGCCGCGTCACGCAGGAGGGGGAGACGAGCACCCTTCCCCCAAGAGGAGGGGTCGCCCTTCCGGCAGGGCTTGAGGGAGGGAGGCTAGTGGTTTGGCCTTGTCTGTGCCGACCCCTGCTGTTGTTTGATCGCCTCCTCCAAATCAGCCAGTATCTTCGGCATCAATTCTTTGAGCATCTCGTCGTAGCTGAAATCCTCGGGCAGGTTGTAGAGCCAGAGGGCGCCCTCGCGGTGCTCGGCGGAGTAGGTCTGCTCCCACAGCCGCTTCTGCGAGGCACGATCTTCCAGTCGCAGGTGGAACGCGAGCGTGTTTGTGACCGACGACACCGGAAGCCCGAGCACCCAGAGGGCCGGCGCGACCAGTGATACCCCATACGAATAGAGCCGACTCTCGTACCTGGTGGACGACAGCCGCCCTTGAAGGACCAGCTCTCCGCGGGCGGGATCGGCGGCGGAGGAAGCTTCTTTGAAGAGGCGGCTGTTGTTGATCTCCGCTGCGAGCGAGGCGGCGAGGTCCACGGGCGGATTGAACAGCCATTCGTTCGAGTTGATGTGATTGGGATGGCGCTCAGGGACTGAGAGATCTTGCCAGCCATACGGGAAGAACGGAATCCAGTAGAGCCAAACCTTGTTGTCGTTCTGAGCCGGCCGCTCGTCGAGCAGGGGCAGAACCACAACGGTGTGGGGCGAGACGGCGGGCCGATCCGCCGCCGGCGTGGGAGAATACACCCACCCACGCGGCGCCACACAGCCTGAAAGCGCCAGCATCACCGTAACCGCAAGACCGGTGCATCCGATGAGGGGCCGGGCGTTCCCGGTTCTGCGGGCCTGCTGGTCCATCGCCGCGGCCACCATACAGGAGCGATCAAAAGATGTAAATGGTGATTGACTGGCTTTTTTATCCCCACGCTGCTAAGAATGCGGGCCGCACGCGTGCCGGAGGCATCTGTACGCATGTGATCGCGAAGACTGGCTATTCAGCGCCGAGCGGCCTTTGGGGCATCCTGCTGGCTGTCGGGATCCTGCATGCCTGTGCGTCGGCTCCCGTGCGCGACATCACGGTACACGACGGCCCGCAGGGCTCGGTCTACTTGGCCCGTGTACCCCAAGCGGCGTTTCACGCATCGCACCCCCTACTCCTCGACGAGACCCTCGTCATGCGCCTGCTGCGAGGGGTCCAGGTGGAGCCGCGCCAGGGAAAGGTCACCACGTTCATCTTTGGATCCCCCGAGCCCGTCCGCGCATTTTCGGAGAACGACGTGCAGTTTCTGGCGCCGCACATCGCGGCGGCGCTGGCGCAGGCCGCCCCGCACCACATCGTGGAATTTCAGGTCATGCATCCGACGCCCTCGGGTCCGGAGGCCGCCGCCGCCCTCTATGCGTATGGCTCCTCGCTCTATCTCACCTTGACGCAATATCGGTACAGGCTGGAACGGCCCGACCGGGGAACGCCGGGGACCTCCTCGGATCGCGAGTCGCCGGATTTCACCGGACTCTACCAGCGGGAGGTGCGATTTGTGCCTGAGGCCGCCCTGAGTCGCGACATCGATCAGGCGCCACGCCCACCGGGATATGGGCAGCTTGCGCCTCTTGTCATCAACTATGAGAGGCTGGCCAAGGTTCCGGAGCCGCCGGCTGCTCCGCGCCCGCCGTCCCCGGCTGCCTCGGCGTCACCGCCGCCCGTGCCGACCTCCGTGCCGGACCCGCCCCCCATCGCCGCCACCCCCTCACCTGTTCCGGCAAAGATTCAGATGGAGCTGGATCGGCTCAAGGAAGAGAACCGCCTGCTGAGGCAGCAGTTAGCCGAGCAAGCGGCCGCGCTGAAGGCGTTGCAGGAGAAGGAACCGAAGGCGAAGGAGCAGAAAAAGAAGAAGCGCCAGGCCAAATAAGACGTAACCTACCTCAGCCGACGCCTGATCGTGTGCAACGGGATCGCAATGAAAAGCCGTGCAGGAGGTCTTCGATGAAACCAAGCAGCTTGGAAGTGGTCTGGAAAGCCCACACCGATGCCGAATTCGTGACAAAAGACCTGGAGGCGACGATGGCGACGATGGTGGACGACCCCTACGTCAACCACGTGCCGACGAACGCCGGGGCCCGCGGACAGAAAGCGCTGCGGGCCTTCTACCGCGACGTGTTCATTCCCTCCTGGCCGCCTGACGTGAAGACGGAGTTGATCAACCGCGTCGTGGGAGCCGACCAATTGGTGGATGAGCTGCGCATGACGTTCACGCACAGCAAGCGCATGGAGTGGTTTCTCCCGAACGTGCCGCCGACGAACAAGAAGCTGACGGTGGACTTTGTGGCCATCATCAGCTTTCGCGGCGACAAGATTGCGACCGAGCGGATCTACTGGGACCAGGCCAGCGTGCTCAGGCAGATCGGGTTACTGAAGTAAGGCGTGAGGCGTAAGGCGTGAGGAGGCGGATCAGTTTGCGGACTTCGTCGTTGGGAGCTGAAGAGGCGCCCCGGGTTCGTCCGGACGCAGCAGCCTCAGGCAGTCTGATGAGAGAGCCAGTCAAAGAAGGCGGACAGATCCACATTGCCGCCGGTCACGATGACGCCGACTCGCTTGCCGATCAGGGCCTCTTCGCGCCGGAGCAGCGGCGCCAGGGCCACCGCGCTGGAGGGCTCGATGACGATTTTCAGGCGCTCGAAGATGAATCGCATCGCCCGGGGAATCTCATCCTCCGCTACGGCGAAAAAACCGGCGAGGTGGCTGCGCAGGATAGGGAGCGTTACGTCCCCGACGCTGGTACGAAGACCTTCGGCCATCGTCCGGGGCTCGGCCATCGGCACGATCCGGTTCTCGCGTACCGAATGGATGGCATCGAGCGCGCCGAGCGGCTCGCAGGCATAGACTTGGATTGCGGAATTCAGACCGTGGGCCGCGATGCAGGTGCCGGAGAGGAGCCCCCCGCCGCCGATCGGTGCCAGGACGACCTCGAGGTCGGGCACGGCGGATAGGAACTCCAGCATGGCGGTGCCTTGGCCGGCAATCACCTGCGGGTCATTGAACGCGTGGACATAGACCCCGTCGAGCCGGTCGAGAAGATCGCGCAGGGTGTGTTCGGCCTGTCCGGAGTCCGGCACCTCATGGATCGTCGCCCCATAGCCCAGCACCGCCTGCCGTTTGAGCGGATTGATCGGCCCCACCATCACGACATGGGCCTCTCGCCCCAGCAGCCGGCAGGCCAGCGCGACGCCTTGGGCGTGATTACCGGAGGAGAGCGTGACGATGGGCTTGCCGCGCTGCGCAGGGGGCAGCGTCACGATCGCGTGGTAGGCGCCGCGAAACTTGAAGGCGCCGATACGCTGAAAGTTCTCACATTTCAGGAACACCGTCGCGCCAGCGACCTCGTCCAGTTGGTGGCTGGTGACGATGGGCGTGACGTGCGTAACTCCTCGCAGGCGTTCTGCGGCTTGGCGGATATCGGCGAGCGTCACAGTGTCCATGGCAAGGTGTGTGGCGGTCTTTTAGCACGGCTGCGGCTCCGGTTCCAGGCAAACCGTGGGTTGGCGGTACTTTCTGGTGAGATAAGCGTTCCGTGCGACAAGAACGGATGAGGGGGCTTCAGGTCCGCCTCACGGGCGGCTCGGATGGGAAAGGAGGAGGCGATGGGCCGGTCGTGATCCTGCTCCACGGCTTCGGCGCGCCCGGGGATGATCTAGTCGCTCTCTGGGAGTACCTCGACGGTCCGACGGGGACGCGATTCGTGTTTCCCGAAGGACTGCTATCGTTGCCGATGGCCTACGGCCAGGGGCGGGCCTGGTGGATGATCGACATAGAGAAGCTGCAGCGGGATACGGCGATGGGCCGGCCACGAGACCTGTCAGGCGACAACCCGGTCGGGCTCACCGAATCCCGTGAGCGGGTCATCGCGCTCTTGGGCGAGATAGACCAGCGGTTTGGCGCCGATCCCAAGCGGACCGTGCTGGGCGGCTTCTCCCAGGGCGCCATGCTCGCCTGCGATGTCGCGCTCCGGATGGAGCGACCGTTCGCCGGGCTCGTCCTGATGTCCGGCACGCTCCTGTCCAAAGACGAGTGGATTCCCCTCATGCCCAGGCGCCATGGCCTGCCCGTGTTCATGAGCCACGGCACCTCAGATCCGCTACTACCGTTCTCGCTGGCGGAGCAGCTACGGGATTTGCTGGGCCGGGCCGGACTGGCGGTCGAATGGGTTCCCTTCCGCGGGGTGCATGAAATCCCACCGGCGGTGCTTGCGGAATTGGGAAAGTTTCTCCGGAAGGTCCTGGCGTGATCAGCCGGCTTCAACCCGCAAGGGACCAGTAAATCGATCGGCTTCGACCGTTGTGTGGCGCGGGACATCACGGCATGTGAACTCGATGGCGAGTAAGGGACGTCAGAATGCCGGCGCGGTCAGGACGAGCCAAGATCGCTGCGGCGGCCGTAGAGGAGGGTGACGTTCAGGCGCCGGCTCTCGTACTCGTCCTTGAAGCGGAACTGGTCGGTCTCGTGAAACAGATCGGAGTTGAAGATCACCGCCCGGTTCTGCCGGTAGGGGATCGAGATCGCATTCGCGCCGCTGCTCCGTAGAAACTCCCGCACCTTCGGCTCGTTCCTGCTGCTGTTGTACTCCTTGAAGTTCCACTCCTTCGGCGCTTCCTTGTCCCAGACGACGAGCCCGCCGCGCGACGGATCAAGATTCGCCTCATCCGGGGTGATCCAGAAATTCACGTTGACGGCAGCCGCGTCCGCATGGATGTTCAGGCCCTTCAGCTCGCTGTCGTATTTGAAGGCCCACGCTTGCATCAGCGGGTAGTCCTTGAAGATGCCCGGAAACTGCAGCCGGAGCTCCTCGGCAATCTGGAGCAGCAGCGGGCAGGAAAAGCCGTCTCCCAGAAAGGCGCCGATGTAGCCGTTGTCATAGTCCTTCTTCCAGATCGTGGACTCCAGACAGAAGGCGCGCAGCGCTCGCAGGGCCTCCTCGTTCAGCAACTGGTCCACATACATGACCTCCGGCCGCGTCGCGTAGTAGCGGGCCTCGATGGCTTCCACGTCCAGCGCGGGGTTCAGGGCGCCCTGCGGCAGGGTCGGACAGTCGGCATAGTGGATGATGCGATTGAAGGACAGCGCGATCTTTTCAAGTTCTTGCGCGCTGAGCATCATCCGGTTGGAACCGTCCCCAGCCGCAGCCGCGCGCTCTTTGAGGCTCTTGAGCGTGCTCAGATAGCCGGCGTAATACGGGCTGATGAGATGGCGGTCGAGCAGGTATTGGATCTGCTCGGCGTCGTGCTTCAATCGCGATCTGTAGACGGATTGCTCGGGGACGGGCCGGCTGTGGTTATGCTTCAGATCGGCCGATGTGCGGAGGCAGCGGAGAGCGTGATCGACGCGCTGCTTGCGGATGAGCGCAAAGGCCAGGTTGTAATGGGCGTGGACATAGTCCGCCTTCAAGCTCAAGGCTCTCTCGAGCGCGGCGACCGCCTCGTCCAGCTTCCCCTGCTCCATCAACGCCATGCCCAGATTGCTATGCGCCTCGACGTGATCGGGCTTGAAGGTAAGGGCGCGCTGGTACGCGGCGACCGCCTCGTCGAGTTTCCCTTGTTCCTTGAGCGCGGCGCCGAGATTGTTGTAGGCCTCCACGTAGTTGGGCCGGATGCCCACCGCACGTTGATAGCAAACCGCGGCGTCCTCCAGGTGGCCCCGTTCCATGAACACGTTGCCGAGATTGCTGTGGGCCTCGACGTAGTAGGGATTCAGAGCCAAGGCCTTTCGATAAGCGGCCACGGCCTCGTCAAGCTTTCCTTGCTTGTGCAGGACCACCCCCAGATTGAATTGGTAGGGCGCGTGTTGAGGTTGACGCTGGATCGCTTGTGTGATCAGGGCGACCGCGATCTCGAGCTGGCCGACGCGATAGGCCAGGAGGCCAAAGAGATGCAGGGCTTCGGCGTGATCGGGATCGATCGTCAAGATCCGCTGATAGAGGCGCTGAGCCTCGGCCACCCGGCCGGCTTGATGGTGCGCGATGGCCTCGTTCAGCAGAGTCTTCAGGGTCGCATGATCAGATGGCGGCTGCTCCTGTCTTCGCCCCACACGTTTCATGAGCGGCCTCTGTGCGCATAAGGCTATGCCCTGCCATGGTCTCTGTCAACCTTGCCCCGGTACGAGAGAGCTGCGTCAGTTGAAGCGCGGGCCGGCTAGGACGATAATTGACTCCTAGTCCGCATTATTCATGAACGCTTCTGCTGCAATCGCAGATTCGCTGCTGCGACCTGCCTGCCGCGCTGTGTTTGGCGCAGGCAGGCGAGCCTGTCGGCGGGCGTGCTCGCCGCTCAGTCGGTCAACGTACTGCTGGGAGTACGCCTTCCTCCCTCGCGGCTGTGCTGGCCCGTCTCGCAACGCGACTCCGCGATTTCGCGACGAACCGTCATGAATAATGCGGACTGGTGCTCCGCACTCGACGGCGCTGTGCAGTGAGAGGTGCCATGGATCGGGATGCTCCCCATCGGTTGAACTGGGCAGTGCGGCATGGCATCTGGTTGATCGGGATCGCGCCCATCCTGCCTCAAATCATCGGGAGCGTGGTCAACATCTGGTACAACCTCATCCACATCCAGCCGCTGATGTCGGGGGCGCAGCATGCGGTATTCCTTCGCACCATCATGCTGTTCAATCTGGTTGTGTATCCCGCCGCGGTTATCGTATGGGTCTGGGTCCTCCACTCCTTATGGTCGCCTTGGAACCGGCTCATGCACGGCCAGGCGGTGGCTTCCGAGGACCTGCAGCGCGCTCGCCGACGGGTGATCAACCTGCCGTGGTGGGCCATGGGGCTCTGCGGCAGCGGCTGGTTGCTCTGCATCCCGGTTTTTCTCATCGTCCTCTCCAGGGCACCCGGGTCGCTCGATCCTCGGCTCTATGCGCATCTGCCCACCTCCTTCCTGATTTCGGCTCTGATCGCCATCACTCACAGCTTTTTCGCCATTGAGCTGCTGGGCCAGCGGCTTCTGTACCCGGTGTTTTTCCGGGATGCTCGTCCGGCCGATATCCCCGGGACGCTGGCCCTGTCTCTGCAGGGCCGCGGACTTTTGTGGGCCGTGTCAGCCGGCCTCTGTCCGATCGCGTCGTTGCTCTTGCTGATGCTCGCTCCCCATGAGCCCGGCGGGACCGACACCCCCTGGTTCGCGCTGGCGGTGGGCGGGCTCGGCATCGGCTTCGGGTTGACCACCGCCTGGATGGTCGGACTCCTGGTCACCGAGCCGGTGAATCAATTGAAACAGGCGGCGCGGCGGGTAGCCGGGGGAGACCTTGGTGTGCAGGTGTCCCTGCTGCGGGCCGATGAATTCGGGCCGCTGATTGATGAGTTCAACCGCATGATTCTCGAAATGCGGGAGAAGAACCGACTCAAGGAGACGCTCGGCACCCACGTTGGCCAGCAGGCGGCCCGGCGTATCCTGAGCCGCGATCCCGGCTTAGGCGGCGTCGAGGAAGAGGTGACGGTGCTCTTTGTGGACATTCGGAACTTCAGCGCCCGTTGCGCCAGGTCCACTCCCCAGGAAGCGGTTTCCCTCCTCAATCAATTCCTCGCGGAAATGGTCGAGGTGGTGGAGCAGAAGCATGACGGGATGGTCAACAAGTTTCTCGGGGACGGCTTCATGGCCCTCTTCGGATGCTGGGACGGGCGCGAGGCTCACGCCGATGCGGCGGTCACCGCCGGCCGAGACATGCTCGTTCGGCTGGAAGATCTGAACGCCCGGCTGGTGCTCGAGGGGCAGGCGCCGCTGGCCATCGGGATCGGCATCCATACCGGCCGCGCGGTGGTCGGCAGCCTCGGGTCGCCGCGACGGATGGAATATACGGCCATCGGGAATACCGTGAATGTGGCGTCGCGGGTTGAAGAGCTGACCAAGGCGGTGGGGGAGCCGCTGCTGCTGACCGCAGCCACCTATGCCGCCCTATGCTCCCAAGTGGGGCTCGAGGCGCTGCCGCCGCAGCAGATTAAGGGACACAGTGAGCCGATCGTCATCTACCGCCTCGTGCAGTGAGAGAAGGACCGTCAGGCGGGCTATCGCCCGATCTCCGCGAGCGGTTCGGGCGACACGATGAACGGACCTCGCGGATTGGGCATCAGCGAATTCGATGAAGCCAGTTCCTCTGCTGCGGGAGTGGGGTGGCTGTCCGGGGTCAGGACCACGCCCCAGTGCTGGTTGTCGCAGGCGACATTCTCCACGATCACTGCGGCCGCGTGATGAAAGAGGAGAACGCCGCTCAGCATGTTGTTCCGGCAGGTATTCCGCACCAGATCGGGGTGGGTTTCGGGATCGCGCACGGCGATGCCGAAGTGATGGTTGCCGTGGCAGAGGTTCTGGGCGACGTATGGATGGGCGCCCGCGAACACGAAGATACCGGATTCGCGGTTCCCGCACACGTCGTTCTCGATGAGCGTCGCCCTGCACTGCGGTCCGTAAATCACCATGCCGGATAGAATCCCTTCCATCGCTCGACATCTCGCAATCGTGCAGACCGAATCCAGGATATTGAGGGCCGAATGCTGATCGCTGCCCACGTATCGAAACGTGATGCCGGCGATCCGGCCGGCAGGGATGCGTTGAAGGTACAGAGGACCGCCGCGCCGGCTGAAAATCGTGACGTGGTCCCGGCCGGCGCCGATGAGATGGATGGGTCGTTCCGTGACAAAGAGCTTGTCTTCGTAGACTCCCGGCCTGATGAAAATCTGATCCGCTGGTTTGGCGTCCGTCAAGGCGGCACTCGGAAACGGATAGGCGGCCGGGTCCTTCGCATCCACGATCAAGGTCCGGCCTCCGGCAGGATTGGGCGGCGGGTGCAGAAGCGGCTCTTGAGTCTGTTCCGGCTGCGGCGCGTGATCATCCGGTAAGGCAGGCACGGGGAGGGATCATCCTCCAACTCCGCGCGTGTTGCAAGGCCCTTCCGGATCATTCAGAATACCCGCCCTGACACTGTGAGTCTCTCGTGACCGACCCGGTTCTGTTCACGCCAGAAGAGCTGAGCCTCGTGGCGGACGACAAATTCTTTCTCGCCAAGGCCCGCATTATGAGAAAGGTGCGAACGATGCTCGATCGTCTGCACGCTGAGTTGCGGGAGGAGCTGTCGGAGCTGGAGCTCCTGGCCCCGGAAGGCTTCAACTCGGCGGCGTGCCAATTCGTGAAAGGTGAGCACCTGGAGGACTATCCTTACCAGTATCTGGATTTCCCCAAGCACTTTGCCGGAAGCGAAAAGTTTACGTTTCGCTCGCTGTTCTGGTGGGGACATTACTTCGTCTTTGCCCTCATCCTTGAAGGGGAGCACCTCCTCCGCTACAAGCGGAATCTGATCAATCGCTTTTCGGATGTGGCGGATCGGCAACTGTGTCTGAGTCTGGGGCCGTCCTTGTGGGAGTGGAAGCGCGGGACGGGCTATACAGTGGAGATCACAAGGGAGCGGAAGTCGGAGGTGGCGGCGGTACTGTCAGGACGCCAGTTTTTCAAGCTGGCCCGGTTTCTCCAGCCGGACGATCCTCTCGTGCGCGAAGGACGCCTGGTGGAAACGGGGCGTCGCACGTTCCGGACCATTCTGCCCATCATCACGTCCTAGCGACGCACCCTACTTCTTTTTGTACAACTCCGGGTACCGTTCCGCCAGCTCGGGATAGAGATCGGGATACCATTTCTCGACGCATGCCGGACAGATACTGTGCGTGAAGATGGCGTTCGAGTGGGTCTCGATGTACTGCTCGACCTGGCTCCAGTATCCCTTGTCGTCGCGGATCTTCTTGCAGGAGGCGCACATCGGCAGGAGGCCGCGCAAGAACTGGATCAGGTCTTCCGCTTTCCGCTGTTGCAGCGACAGAAAGGCGGTGACCCAGATCGCCAGAACGGCAATGAGGCGGTTGGCGACCCCCATCCAAAGAATGCCGCCGGAAGGGGAGAAGACGAACCCGAGAACGGTCAGGACCGTCGCCCCTGCGGCGACCGTGAACACAAAGGTCTGTTGCCGGGACCGTAATGACACCAATACCGGCAGCACGTACAGCACGCCGATGGCGACCCCCGTCGGGAAAAACAGAAGATCGATCGCAAAGATCCCGGCGCTGATCAGGACAACGGCGATCGCGAGCTGAGGCGACAATTTCAGCCACTCGCTCAAGGCGGCGTCCTTTCAAATCGCTGCTTGCAGGGCCATCGTCAGGCAGCCAGGCGGCTCATTATGCCATAGCCGTAGGGAGATGACTATTGGGGGAATTCGCTCGGAACGGCGGGAACAGGCGGGCCTTTTCAGCCTTTATACAGCTCAGGGTAGCGTTCGACGAGCTCGGGGTGCAGCTCGGGGTACCATTTCTCCACACACTCAGGGCAGATGCTGTGGGTGAGGATAGCGCGGGTATGGGTCTCGAGATAGCGCTCGACCTGACTCCAGTACCCCCGGTCGTCCCGGATTTTCTTGCAGGAAGAGCAGATCGGCAACAGGCGTCGGAGCAGCTGGATCTGCTCTTCGGCGTGTTTGTGCTGTAGAGAGAGAATCGCGGTGACCCAGATGGCGAGGATGGCAAGCGTGCGGTTCACTGTGGCCATCCAGAGAAGGCTGCCGGCTGGAGACAAGGCAAAGCCGAGCAGGGTCAGGACCGTGCAGCCGACTCCGACCGCAAAGACGAACAACCGCTGGGGAGATCGAAGCGCGATCAGGACCGGCACCACGTACAGGACGCCCATCGCCACGCCACGGGGGATGAAGAGATCCAGGGCAAAAATGACGACGGCCAGTGCAACGGTCCCCGCGATCAGCGGAAGACCGGTTCGGTCTTTCGGCATGGAGCGCTCTCCTTGGCGATCCTCAGCACACCCGGCGAGGGCGATAGCATCAGGCTTGTCGTCGGAGTCTCAGATCCGATGAATGATTACATCGAGGGGAAAGATGAATGTATAAAATCCTGGGGCCGGATGAGTCTGAGGAGTGTTGGAAGAAGTAGAATAAGCGCTCCAGAAATAAGATCGCTAGGATCAGTATACCAAATCCTGCCGCGAAACGTCCTCGCACAAAAGGCCGGATCGAGTCACGCGGGGTCATCCCCTTTAAGACTACGCCGCCTCCAACTTTATTGGCCTTGGAGACGGGGGCGTGTTATCGCATAATCGGGCATCCCCTGGCAAGAGAAAATATTGAAGGTGGTTCTCATTTCACCATACACCCCTTGTCCTGGTACCAGGCGAATCCGCGCTCGATCGGGCAGCGAGCCCGCGCGATGGCCATGGCGGTCAGCAGGCGGACGCTCTCATCGAGGTCTTGAACCGGCCGCGGATACCACGCGGCCCCGCTCCAGCGCACTTCCCCGATCTCCACGTTGACAGCACGGACCGCCACGCTGCACTGGTATCCTCCAGTCCCATCTGCCGGGGTCGCGGCGACCTTGGCAAAGATGACGCTGTCCGCTCGGGCCAGGCGTCCCGCCCGGAGCACCACTTCATCCTCGGTCAGATCGCCGAATTTGCTCTTCTGCTCATTGACCAGCTCTTCGATGACTGCCGGATCAAGGACGATCTTTCCACTCTGCTGCTCGAGTTTCGTGATCGTCTCGACGGCCGCGGCGTGGTTGCCCCAGACCACCACCGCGTGCTTCTGTTCCTTGGTGAGGTAATCGTCAATGTCGATGAATTTGTGGGTTCCCGTGGCTTGGGGGTGATTCAGAAGGCTCACCGAGTGGCATCCGGCCAAGAACATGAGTCCCGGGAAAAGGAGCACATCGGTAAGGAACCGGCGCGCGAAGTGGTTCACCGACTCACCCTGCCTCTTGCAAGATCCACCGCTGGATGTCGGCGTCTTCGAGCAGTTGGTAGCCGCTGAGATCGTCCACGGACAGCCAGAAGCCCGGCCAGTTCGTCTTGCGGATCCTGGTATTGGGCGCGCTACGGCCTTTCGTGTCTCTCGCCATGTAGATCGTCGTGCCCAGCTCGTCCCAGAGCTTGGCCAGCTCGACCTGCCGCTCCCAGATCGTCAGCTTCTCTAGTTCCTCAAGTTCCATGAAGTCACAGTAAGGAGGCCGAGGCGACCCAAAGCATTCTACCTTTTTGGTCATGGCACAGACCAGACTGTCTTCCCCTCCTTGTCCCAGAGAGCGAGCATTGTCTTTCCATCGTCCGTCGAACCCCAAAAGGCGCGTCTTTGTCCACTGTTGTCGCTAAGGTACAGGCCAAAGCCTGTCAGGCCAGGCAGGACCAATACTTTGGACTTCCCATCCTTGCCCCAGAGTGCCAGGGCGGGATTTCCATCAGCTCCAACTCCAAGCGCCGTTCCGCCTACCATGGATTTGTCGGTAAGCAGCAAACTAGGGCCACCTTGGGTACCTAAGCCAAAACGGGCTTGCTCCCGGCCCTGCTCATCTTTGAAAGCCAGCTCAGGAGAGCCATCTGCATCGAGTGTCAGCAAAACGCGTGTCTGGGCCATCCTGTCCGCAAGTCCGATCAGAGGTCTTCCATTGGCTTCCAACCCCATCTGAACCAAGGCCTTGCTAGCCTTGTCTGTCAGTACTAGCGTTGCACTTCCATCAGGGCTCACACCAAGGACTGCTCGAACTTTCGCATTTTTATCCACGACGCGGAATTCCTCTGCCTCGATGACCTTGCCGCCTTTGGCAGGCTCTTGGGCGATGACGGTCTCGCCGGTGAAGAAGCGGACGGGCAGCATACCACCCACCAGACCTGCTAAGAGCGCCACAACGAACATTGTCCAATCCGCTTTCCTGTGCATGTTCAACCCTCCGGAGTTTTCCACACTCCTACGTGAGATCTGCTATGACGTCGATGCTGGAGCTCTCGGCAACTATTTGCGCCGATACGTGCCCATGAGCTCAGCCTGCTTGAGAATGTGGCCCTGCATGGCCCGCTCCAGATCCTTCTTGGTCGTGCTATTCGGCAGGTTCAGGGTGGTATCGAGCGCGTGGAGCTTGAAGAAATAGCGGTGGGTACCCGAGGGCGGACAGGGACCGCCGTAGCCGATCCTGCGGAAGTCCGTGGTACCCTGCTTCATGCCATTCGCGAGGGTATCCCGCTTCGGGACGTCCTCCTCCAGTGACTTCGCCGTGGCCGGGATATTCCAGGCGACCCAGTGCACCCACGTCCCCATCGGCGCGTCAGGATCATCCGCGATGAGCGCCAGGCTCTTAGTACCGGCCGGGACATCCGACCAGCTCAGCGGCGGCGAGACATCCGGCCCTTCGCACGTGTACTTGGTGGGGATGGCCCCGCCGGCTTCGAATGCCGAACTCTTGAGTTCCATGGAACCCTCCTGACCTCCCTCGACTGCCGCTGGCACCGCCAACCCTGTGGCCGCGAGCGCGATGCATCCGACGAGCCAAAATAATGGGCTTCGACCTTGTGCGGCGCGGAACGTCGCGGGCATGAACAATGGCTTAGCGAGAATGGGACGTCGGAACAACTGTCACACCTTGGACGAGCTAAGAACGTGGTGCCCCCGACACGAATCGAACGTGCGACCCGCGGTTTAGGAAACCGCTGCTCTCTCCACCTGAGCTACGGGGGCACGGAAGGTACGATACTGAATGGAAAATCGAAAGTCCAGGCCTGTGGGGCACGATGGAGCGTGGCCATTCACTTGCGCGCCGGCCTGACGCGGGAAGATCGGGAAGCGAGGCGTCCTCGGCCCGGGTCCTCTACCGCCGCTCCGCCTCGTCGCGCTCGCAAGTGCGCTCGGCGATCATGCGTTGGCCGGAGCTTGCATCCTTGGGGATTCTTGCCAAACAGGCCTGCAGGCTATCACCGGCATGACCGGACGCAGAGCGGGAACCGACTCCCAGGGCTGCCTTTCTCTCCTCTTCATCCCGCGCGCAACTG
The DNA here is from genome assembly GCA_964478915.1 of uncultured Nitrospira sp. GTDB lineage: Bacteria > Nitrospirota > Nitrospiria > Nitrospirales > Nitrospiraceae > CAYJUM01. The sequence continues at coordinate 22,222 of CAYZKG010000009.1, read as the reverse complement.
CGGGTCGCCAGGTCGCGCTGTCCCGGAGTCGCATCTTTCGGAATCCGAGCGAGGCAGGCTTGGTACGGGTCGCTCGGAGCCGATATCGCGCTGGGTGCCGCCCCGGCTCCCATGCCATCTCCGGGGGAAGTCGTGGCGCATCCTCCCAGTATCAGCGCGGCTGCAGTCCCCCAAAAGATCATGGCTGTTCGATGCACGTTCATGGTTCGTCCTCCTTTTCACGCAGGATGGTAGCACAGCCCCCGAAGCTCCGCAAAGGGGCTTACGGGGACGGCTTGCTCTCGGGGGCAAGGGTTTTGGCGAGCAGATCCTGCTTGGATGGAATTTGGGCCAGCAGATCGGAGCGGACCTGGTAGATCCCCCGCAGTCCTCGCCCCATGGCATAGGCCAGCCCACCGACTTTGGTGCCAAGGACCAGGCGGCCGTGCCTCTTCCCATCCTTGCCAGTCGCCGTAAACTCGGCTGTCGGCGACGACAAGCCGTACGGAGCCAGCGGCCGGCTTTCTTTGACGACTCGCAATTCCGCCGGCAGATCCACAACGCGGCTGACCAACAGATCCACTTTTTGCTGGTTCAGCTTCTCTGTCGGGAGATCCTCGAGGACCCACTGATCGATCTGCTTGATGAGTTGATACTGCTCCTCGTGTGTCTTGACCGCGAGCATGGCGATCTCGTCGCGCTCCAGACCCAGGAGCCGCTTGTCCTGTAGGACGAAGAGGTCGCGGACGAGATCTTTGATGGACAGGGGACTGATTCGGTAGATGGGGCCTTCTGGGCTGATGACCGCATAGGCTTCACCGCTCCGAGGGTCCGGCTCGAACAACTTGACGGTCCTCTCGCTGTCTCTATCGCGGTCTCCCTCGTGCACCGTGATCTTGGCCGCCGGCTCCTTGAGTGTCTTGAGGAGCGCATCGTGCTGGGGACCGGGATCAATGAACGAGAGCGCCTTGAGGTCCTTAAGCTTGAGGAGCAGCGTGCGGACTGCCGGTGGATCGGCCGGTGCCTCGATCGGGGCGCGGATCCTCCATTTGTTCTCCAGCCTGTACAGCACGATCTCGTGCTTCGGGTAGGTCAGGCGCAGGCGGTCCACCTTGTTCTGCTCGAACGGCAACACCTCTTTTTTGCGAAACGTCAGGACCGTCTTGTTCAGAAAGTCTTTGGCCGCCAGATCGGTGAGCAGCACTTTGGGGTCCGAGGCGCGTATCGCGTACAGCGTGGATGAGATCGGACCGCTGTCGCCGAGAGACAGGGTCTCCTCCCGACTGCCGGCCTTCAGAGTCAACACCGCGGAAGGATGGGCCAGCCCGTAGGCTGCCAGGTCGCTGGGCTTCTCCTCCACCACACGGGCGACCTTGCCCAGTGTCAGGGCTCGAAGCAGGCCTTCCACCTCGCGGGGATCGGCTTCCGCCTGGATGGGGGAGGCAATCTTCCATTTGTGGTCCTTTGGGTCATCTTGGGCGGCGGCCAGGACGATGGTCTCTCCAGCCGACCGGAGAGTCAGGTTTGTGATGTCCTGCCGGCCGAATGGAATGAGCTGTTTCTCGGCCGCTTCGGTTTCGACTTTCTTCCGCTCGGCCGGCAGCTCCACGAAGTACACGTAGGCTCCCAATCCGCACAGAAGAATCGCCAGGAATGTGGTCAGCCAGGGGCCCTTCATGCGTTAGAGCCGGCGCCGCCGCCGCCAGATAGCCATGCCCCAGAAGAACGTGACGGTCGGCAGGAGCAGGACCTGAACGTAGAGGAGCGTCCGTTCCTGAGCCGGATTGGGGATGAACGGCCGGAACGCCGGCTCCTTCGGGGTGATGGAGATGAGCTCACGCTCTTCCGCGAGCCATCCCAGCGCGTGTAGCAGGAAGTCGGTGTTGCCGGGAAAATTGATGTAGGCGTTGCTGGCGAACGAGGAACTGCCGACCACCACGATGGCCGGCCGTCGCTTGCCCTCTTCAGGCGCTTTCTTCAGGGTCAGCGCTGCCGCCAGCGACAGGGGACCCTGCGTGTCCTCTTGCGCGTTGAATTGCACCACGCGGCCTTTCAGGTCGGTTTCAGCCCAGCTCCGCGGCGAGGTGCGGGCCAGCGGGACGTACTCCCAGTCCTTCGCCCTGTCTTCGTGAAACACGAGATGGCGGGAGACGGGAAACAGCACGGCGAAGGTGAAGTCCTGAGTGATCTCATGTTCGGTAAAGGTCCGCACCATGAGGGTCGTCAGATCGCCCTGGGCCAGCCGGTCCTGCAGGTCCACCAGCACCCCCTTGCCGGCCTCGACGCCCCATTGTTTGAGCAGGTCGTCGAGGTCCGCCTGGGAGTCCGGATCCAACAACACCAGCAGGCGACCGCCCTCGGTGACGTATCGGCTGAGGCGATCCTTCTCCTCGCGGGTGACCGGTCTGCGAGGCCCGGCCAGCACCAGGACCGAGGCGTCCGCCGGCACCGCGCTCTCCTGCAACAGCGAGAGCGTGACCACTTCATAGCCCTGCTTCGTGAGGGCTTCTTTGGCGGTCGAGAAGCCGCCGCGTTCCTGATCGGTGATACCCCGCTCGCCGTGGCCTTCCAGAAACAAGACGCGCTTCTTGGCGTCCTTGGAGACGCGGATCAGGGCTCCGGTGAGCTCGGCCTCGGAGGCGGCCGTGACCCGCGTGCTCTGCGTCCCGCTTTCCAGGACCGCGGTATCCGTGCGCGTGACGCCGTACTGCCGCGCCACCCCGGGTCGCCGCTCGGGGTCCACGAACTCGACCGCGATCTTGTTGCTCTCCGCGCGATAGCTGTCCAGGAGATCCCGGTAAGCCGCCAAGGCCGGGCTCCGCTCCTGGGAGAACACCGTGATCTTGACCTCGCGGCTCAGTCCCCGCAGCACGCGATGGGTCTGGGGCGCCAGCGTGAAGTGCTGCGTTTCGGAGAGATCCCACCGCTTGGAATGCCGCGCCGACAGGAAATTGATGATGATCAGGATGCCCAGGAACAACAGGACGGTCAGAATGCTATGAAAGCCCAGTCGGGTCGAGCGGCGGGCCGAGAACGTCCTGAGCTGCTGAAAATGGACGACGGCGAAGATGACCAGGCAAGCCAGGGCCAGCCCCTCGCAAAGCGTGACCAGCCAGAACTCGTCCGGCGCCACACTGTACGCGATGAACCCGCCCAGGGCCAATAAAACGCCCGCGATGCCGAGGGCGGAGGTCACTCGATTCATTTCCATCGCTGCGAGTCCACCACCTGGTGAGCCAGCACGAGCATCAGGATGATGCTCCCGGCATAGTAGACGAGGTCCTTCGTGTCCACGAGGCCGCGGACCAGCCGGTCGTAATGCTCGACGAAGGACAGATACGCGATGACGTTGCCGGTCGGGGTATCACCGAGGATCGCGCCCAGGGCGCCGAGCAACCACACCATGATCAGCAGGCCAAAACTCGCGAAGGCGGCCACGATCTGGTTCTCGGTCAGGGCTGATGTCAGGACGCCGGTGGCCAGGAACAGGGCCCCGAGCAGCGCGAGCCCCAGATAGCCGGTCAGGACCGGCCGCCAGTCAAAACTGCTGAATGCCGCGAGGATTAACGGGACGATCCCGGTCAACACCAGGAGACCGAGGAAGATCAGGCACACGCTGATGAACTTGGCCGCCAGAATCTCGTTGACGCCGACCGGCAAGGTCATCAGCAGCTCGAAGGTCCGGAGCTTCCGCTCTTCGGCAAACAGCCGCATGGTCAGGATGGGCAGCACCAGCAGCAGCACCACCGCCATGCTGTAAAACGTCGGCCGGATCACCAGGTCGTTGAGGTTGAGCTGGGCCATGGTCCCCTGCAGTTGCATCATCCGGATCGCTTGATTCCCGGCATTGACCACGGCCAGATACGCGAGGATGCCGAAGATCAACAGAAAGACGGCGCTCACCACATAGACAATGGGCGAGACGAAATACGAGCGCAGCTCTTTGGCAATGATCGTGGTGACAGGGCTCATTGCGAAACGGGTGCCTCCACCCCTTCTTCATGCTGCGTGAGCCGGAGAAAGACGTCTTCCAGGGTCATGGAGATAGTTTTCAGCTCCAGCAGTCCCCACCCGTTGCTCACCACGAACCTGGCGATGTCGTCGCGCAGATCGCGGCCCAACTCGCACTCGATCGTGAAGCCGCCTCGCCCTCCCGCGTCAAAGGCGCTGAGAACGCCGGGCAGGGCACGGAGCCGCTCAGCCAGATCGGCCGGCGGCGCCTGGACCGTCACACTGATCTTTTCGGATCGGCGCAGGCGGGCTGAGAGTTGCTCCGGCGTGTCCACGGCGACGATCCGGCCGGCGTTGATGATCACGACTCGCTGACACACCGCCGTCGCCTCGGGAAGGATATGCGTGCTGAGGATCACGCTGTGCGAGCCGGCCAGGCTCTTGATCAACTCCCGGATCTCGATGATCTGCTTCGGGTCGAGCCCGATGGTCGGCTCGTCGAGGATCAGGACCGGCGGATCGTTCAGCAGCGCCTGAGCCAGCCCCACGCGCTGCCGGTACCCCCTGGAGAGATTTCCGATCAAGCGTCCGCGCACATCCCCGAGCGACAGCCGTTCGACCACCCGCTCGATGCCGGTTTTCAGGGCCGCCCCGCTCATCCCTTTGAGCCGGCCCACGAACGTGAGGTGCTCCATGACGGTCAGTTCCTGATAGACAGGGGGGATCTCCGGCAGGTACCCAATCCGCTTCTTCACCTCCAAAGGCTGCTCGAAGCAATCGAAGCCGGCGACGCGCGCCGTGCCTTCCGTGGCCGGCATGAAACAGGTCAAGATGCGCATCGTGGTGGTCTTGCCGGCTCCGTTGGGACCGAGAAACGCGAGCACCTCTCCTTTCTCGACCGTGAAGGTGAGCGCTTCGATGGCGATGTGCTCGCCGTAGCGCTTGGTGATGTTCCGGACTTCGATCATGGCGGCAATGAGTGTCGTTCGCGGATATTACCCACACGTTTCGCAAGGCGTCAAGCCGGGCAGGGATTGAGCACGAACAGAAGTTTTCTGGAAATCTTTCCAAACATTGTGGTATAGTGCGCGCCGCTTGGGATGGGGGGCAACATAACCTAATTAGGATGACCTAAGGGAGCGCACGATGAAAGGAAAGCGGGGAAAGCTGCTGTTCGTCGTCGTGGCATTGTTCGGGCTGATCGGTGTCCTGACACCGCCGGTCGGTGCAGCGTCGGGCGAGGCGGTACGGAAGGTGCGTGGCGAAGTCGTCGCCGTGAATACGCAGGATAGTCCGTCGGTCATCGTGGTCAAGGCCATGACAGCCAAGAAACAGGAGCTGATCGTCGGCGCAACCGTGGATCAGAACGTCAAGATCACCCGGGGCAATCAGCGGGTCGCTCTCGGCGACATCAAGACCGGTGAGGTCGTAGAGTTGCAATACGTGAAGCATGAGGACGGACTGGCCGCGCGGGCCATTCACGTCCGTTGAGGGAGGATCCCATGACCAGGTCACTTCGTCTGATTTCTGTGCCGCTGTGTTTGGGGCTGGTGGTCGCCCTCAGCGCATGTGCGGAACGAAGAATCACCACCTCGGTGCAGGATCAGGCGTTCGTGGCGGCACCCATGGCCAAGGTTGAGCCCCCACCGCGTGCCGCTGAAGCCCCCGCTCCCACTATCAGCGCTCCGCCGCCTGTTGAGGAGCGGGTGCCTGAGCCGCCGGCCCCGCCCATCGCCAAGGCTCCACCGCCGCCTGTTGAAGAGGCGCGAGCTCCCGAGCCGCCGAAGGCGGAACCGATGCCGGCCCCGGAAGCCAAGCTGGAGCAACCCGCTGCCGCGGCACCGTCAGCTGCTCTGACCGATGTCTTCTTCGACTTTGACCGCTTCACGCTCCGCAACGATGGCCAGACCGCGCTCGATGTGGACTATCAGGTGATCAAAGGCGCGAGCGGCCACAAGCTGGTGATCGAAGGGCATTGTGACGAGAGGGGAACCGTTGAGTATAACCTGGTGCTGGGCGAGCGGAGGGCGCATGCCGTGGGACGGTACCTCGAGAACCTCGGGGTCCCTCCCTCTGAAATTCAGATCGTCAGCTACGGGAAGGAGCGGCCCTTCTGCACCGACCATAACTACGACTGCTGGCAGAAGAACCGGCGAGCCCATCTGGTTCTGCAGTAAACCGATAGCATGTGTCACCCTACAGACTCGCAACCGAAAGGATTGGTATGCTGTACCGTACATTTTTCATGGTCTTGGGATTAGGCCTCCTGGCACTCGCCGGTTGTGCCGGTCAAGGACAGGTCATCGATCTGAACGTCCGCGCCCTTCCATCCGATGCCGAAATGGCGAGCAAGGCTGCCGAAGCGCCGACGGTCGCGCTGGTGCCGTTCGAGGATCTTCGCGCGGACAAATCCCGACTCGGTACCCGGACGCACTTCTGGGGTGGCGTGACCCATTTCAATGTTCCCGCCGGCAAGGTCGGGGATGTCGTGGCTCAGGTGACCGCCGATTACCTCAAGCAGAAAGGCTGGAAGGCCGCGGTTGCGCCGGCCGCGAAGCCCGCCGACAGCGCCCAGCAGGTGATGCTGACCGGCAAGGTCCAGGAGTTGTCCGCGAACGCCAAAAGCAGATTCATGAACACCGAGATCACGGTCAAGAGCGTCATTGCGGTCCATGCGACGAACCCCGACGGCAGCACAGTCCGGATGACGCTCAATGGAGCGGGCTCGCAGAGCGTCTTCTGGTTTTGCCCGGAGGATGTCCAGGACCTGCTGAACGACGTCTTGAAGGACAGCCTGCACAAGCTCCTGACCGATACCAAAGTTGAGGGCGCACGACTCCGGTTGAAGTGACCGTCAGCGCGCGGCACCCATTGCATTCCCCGGAGGGGGCACCCATTGCATCCCCAAGAGCAATGGGTCCCGACGAGCTAAAGACCGCGGGCGAGCTGTCGGATCCGTTTCAGGTTCCGGCTGTCATCGCTGTCTGACGCCTTAGGAGTCTCCAACACCATCGGGGTCGAACGGATCCGGGAAGCGAGAAGCGCCCGAAATCCCACGACCCCGATGCATCCCTCTCCGATGTGCTGGTGCCGGTCCACATGGCATGCCAGCCCTTTCTTGGAATCGTTGGCGTGAACCAGCCTGATCGACGAGAGCCCGACTGTCCGCTCAATCACCCGTAGCGTTGCCTCCACCCCAATCGTCGATGCGACATCATAGCCAGCGGCCAACGCGTGGCACGTATCGAAGCACAGTCCCACCCGGTTCGACCCGATTCGGTCCAGCATGTCGGCCAGCTCTTCGAACCGGGAGCCCAGTTCGCCGCGCTCTCCGGCCGTGTTCTCCAGGAGCACCATGGGGAATCCGTCTCCATGGCAAGCCCTCAGCGCACGCTTCAGAGCCGTGGCCACCCGCACAATGCCGTTGCGTTGCCCTTCTCGGACGCAGCCGACGTGCAGGACCAAGAAATCAGCGGCCAACAAACGGCACCGTTCCAGCTCATCGATGAGCGCCACGATGGATTTTTCGTAGAGCACTGGCTGATCCGAAGCCAGGTTGATCAGATAGGAGGCATGGACGGCCAGCGGACTGATCGCGAATTCCTCACGCAACCGTTTGGCCCGCTGGACGTCATCCGGGTCGAGAGCATGCGCGGCCCATCCCCGAGGGGTCTTGGAGAAGATCTGCATGGTCGCACAGCCTAGCGCCTCCGCGCGCTCCACAGCCTTGGCCAGCCCGCCGGCGATACTGACGTGCACGCCCACCCGAATGCTTGGACCGCGCGTGAGGGACCTCGTTGGATTCATGGCCGACATCATACCGCATTCCGTCGTACAAAAATCTCTTAGGGCTTGACTCCGTCCGTATTCTTTGCTATCGTCGGCTCACTGCAAAAAGTCTGCGACTTCATCCTCGTCGTCGCTCATTCATTTACCCATACAATTCGCCTGGAGTTACTGCTCAGGTGTATCACCGCAGGCTAAAGGCGCAGGGATGAAGAGAGCAGCGTTAAACCAGAGCAAGGAGGAGTATGAAAGCCTCGTATAGACAATGTCTTCAGAGCATCCTGCTGTTCACCGGGTGCCTGATCACCACCGGGTGTTCGGTCATACCGAAAGGGATCGTAGACCTGGACGTCGGGATCAAGGAGCGCGGGATCGCGTCCTGGTACGGAGAAGGCTTTCACGGGCAATTGACGGCCAACGGCGAGGTGTATGACATGGAGGCCCTGACGGCGGCCCACCGGACCCTTCCGTTGGGGACGATCGTCAAGGTCACCAATGCTGAGAACGGCAAGCAGGTCCATGTTCGCATCAATGACCGTGGTCCTTATGCTGACGGCCGGATCATCGACCTGTCGTATGCCTCCGCGCGAGAACTGGTCATGGTGGCCGGCGGCACCGCCCCGGTCCAACTGGAGGTGGTCGGCCAGGAGTCCATGTTTCTCTTGGCGGTCAACCGAGCGGTGGCGGCGCTTCGTGCGTTCCCGTTCTTGGGCTCCGGCCGGACCCCGGCAGAGCACGTTCAGGAAGCCCCGGTCCATCGGCGGTCCATCCCGAAGGAAGCCTGCCGGTGGCGAGGATTTACGGCTGGCGTTCGGCGCGCTTCCGATATAGGAGCGGTGTCGCCTCCTGAGCAGGCAGGCTGCCGGACAACGGATCTCTACGCCGCAGAGCTGAAAGTTCCCTTCCCTCTCCGACACTTCCTGTCCATCTCGCTCGGTTGACACCGCGCGCGCCTTCTTTATAGACTGCTCTTGCACTTCTGATCCAACCGGAATACGGAGATTCCCATGGTCGATGACCGCCGACAGCCCGAAGTCCCTGCCGAGCCTCGGGGGCCAGACGTTGATGAAGAGTTGACCGATCAGGTTGCTGAGGCCATGGCCTTGGGGCCTGAGGCCGCTCAGGCCGGATCGGCTGAAGGTGTCGGGGCGGCTGAGCCGGCCGGTGAAACGGCCAGCGCGGTGGTCCTTGAAGAGGAGCGGATCAAGGATGAGATCGAGATCCAGATCGATCTCCTCAAGGATTCCGACTGGGCAGTGCGGCGTGAAGCGGCCGTCACGCTGGGAGAGATGGGAGACGAGCGATGCGTCGAACCGCTCGCGCGCGCCCTTCGGGATGGTGACTGGCAGGTCCGGGAAGCAGCCATTGAAGCGCTCGGCATGATCGGCTCACCGGCGGTGGACCTCCTGATCCGCCAGCTGCGAGACTGGGACATCCGTAAATATGCCATCCGTGCCCTGGGCAAGGTCAAAGACGAGCGTGTGCTGGATCCCTTGATCGGGCAGCTGCGAAACGACGAATTCATGATGGATGCCACTGAGGCGCTTGTCGAGCTCGGCAAGCCGGCGGTCGAAAAACTGATCGCCGCGCTGAAGGACAAAGACGAGAATGTCCGGAAGCAGGCGGTGATCGCCCTCGGACGAATCCAGGATCCGGAGGCGATCGATCCATTGATTGAGATGCTGAAGGATACGGACTGGTTTACTCGCCTGACCGCGGCGGCCGCGTTGGAAAAAATCGGAGACGAGCGAGGTCGGGAGGCGATCAAGCCGCTCCTGCACGATCCCGACCTGGTTGTCAAGATGCGCGTGGAGCGGATTCTGGCGGCTTGGAAGAAGCGGGCCGCCAACGCGTGAGACCGTCACGGCGGGAGCAACGCGTCCAGTTCCCGAAGGATCTCGTCCAATCGAGCTCGAGCTACTTCTTTCCCCATCGCCAGGTCTTTCCGCACCGCCTCCAGTTTACCGCTGAGCGCTTTCAAGGCTGATTCCCGCTCCCGCTCTTGGTCCGTGCTGGCAGCTTTTCCCAACTCTTCGATCGCCTCAGCGAGCGCTTTTGCGGCCATCCCGAAGTTGCGGTCCAGGAGTTCGGACTTCGCATCGATCACCCGCCCTTTCACCTCGACCACCCTTTGACGGAGGCGCAGCTTCCGCTCGACGCCGAGAGCGCTGTCCAGCACACTGCGCGACAGGTCCGTCACGGTCTGCTTCAACTCGCTGACTGGCCGTTGGCCCGCGTAAAAGCCCAGCCCGAACGTCATCCCGAGCAAGGCAAGGATGCCCAGAAATCTCAGCATAAGTCTCCTTTAGGGGCGAGGTTCATCGCGTGGCGGCTAAGATGTGAGCGAGGCTGCCCGCCGCCGCCATCTGCACCGCCGGATCCGTGTCCTGAAGCCCTTTTTTTAAGAGGGGGATGCCTTCCGGTGCCGCGATTTTGCCCAGCGCTCGAGCGGCTGTCAATCGAGGTTGCGGCTGCTGATCCCGAAGCAGTTCCGCCAACACCGGCAGCGCCTTCTTGTTCCCGGGCAGCCCCAGAGCCTGGGCGGCTGCGCTCCGGACGGAGGGATCCGGCCGTTTGGCCAGTTCACTCGCCACGAGGATGGCCTCAGTATCTCCGAGTCTCAGCAGGCCTTCCAGGGCGCCGGCGCGCACCACTTCGGCGGGGTCTCGGGCAGCTTGCCACAGGACCGGCCGGGTGTGCGCGAGGCCGAGCCGTCCCAGGCTGGCCGCGGCGACGCTCCGCACCTGCGCGCTCTCGTCGCCCAAGGCGTGCGTGAGGGCCGCTGCCCCTGCGGCGTCGCCCAGCTCGCCCAAGGCGCCGGCGGCGAAGGCGCGTACCGCCGGATCGGGATCGTAGATTGACTGGCTCAGGATCGTCAGGGCGTTGGGGGGCTTGAGCCGGCCCAATGCGCCGACCGCGGCCATCCGAATGTTCGCATCGGGCTCCGCCGTCGCATTGACGATCTCGTTGAGCGCCTGTCGCTTCCCCAGCCTTGCCAGGGCGGCTAGGGCGAAGACATGAACGGCGCCGTCTGCCGAGCCGGCGATCCGAGAGACTTTCTCCAGAAATCCCTGGTGACCGGGAGCGGCCAACGCATTCAATGCGGCGATGCGAACCGAGGGGGCCGGATCGTCCAATGCCCGGGCCAGTCCCGCCGAAACCGCCTTGGGATTGAGCCGTCCCATAGCATCGGCGGCCCGGGCGCGCACCATGATGGAAGGATCGAGCAGACCGTCTTCCAGCACGGGGACGAGGTCCTGGCGGTGGAGATCCGCCAGCGCTGCGTACGCCGCGAGGCGGACATGCTCCTCGCGATGGCGCACGCCGGTCGTCAAGAAGCCCAGCGCCACTTCGCGGAGCAGCGAAGGTTTTTCCGGACGGCCTGCCGGGACCATCCGAATATAGACGGCGAAGGCCGCGTCCGGTCGCCCGAGCTTGAGGTAACTGTGCAGGCCAAGCCGGAGCAGTTCTTGAGGCAGATCCTGCTTGGCCGGAAACTGCTCCAGGAGCCGCACCGCTCGATCGTACTGGCCGTTGGTGAAGGCCTTGGTGACCTCGCGTCTCAGAAGGGCCAACGCGTCACGGGATGGGGATTCGCCGGGGGTTGAATCACCAGCGCGGGCGATGTGGCGGGGGTGGGGCAGGAAGCTCGGCTCCGCCGATCCGACGCGAGGGTCAAGAGCCCCGGCGGCCAGAGCGCCCCACAGGACCATCACATGGGCGCCAGCTGGAGTCATGCACGCCAGACTCCCCGCACCAGAGAGAGCAGGAGCAGGACCCCAGCTGCCGCGCCGACGAGGCCCAGCAGGAGGACCCAGTCTTCCTGGGCCGGGCCTCGAAGCCAGATCCAGAATCCCAGCGCCAAGACGGCTACGATCGACAGGATGCCGCGATAGAGCAGCCGGTACAGTCTGTCGAAAAACGGTTGGACCTCGTCCACCCACTCCGAGCCTCTCAGGTCTTCCCGCCTGGCTGTGGCGAGGTGCAGCTCCAGCAGCCTCGGGAGCTGCAGAAGCGACCGCCCCCAGACCATGGCTTTGTCCAGCAGCGTGTCGGCGGCGCTCTCTTCCGCCCGGAAGAACTCCTTCACGTAGGGCGCCGCCAGCTGGACGAGGTTCAGGTCCGGGTCCAGTTGGGCGTTGAGACCCGAGAGCATGCCGGCAGTTCTGCCGACGATGATAAAGTTGTTGGGCAGTTGCAGATAAGGGTAGACCCGGAACAGCTCGCGGATATCCCGGGCGATGTCATCCAGCGTCAGTTCCCGTAGCTCTCGAGGCGGGCGATCACGATACTCGCTCATCAGAAACGCCACCACCTGCTCGATGTCTCGAGTTCGGGCGGTCCGAAGCACGAAGCCGAGGTCCTTCATGCCGCGCACGATACCCGCCATGTCGCGTTCGACGATCGCCTGCATGCTCCGCTTGACCGCTCGATACAAGGAAGGGCTCATCGGCTGCATGAGCCCGAAATCCACGAACACCAGGCGCGGGCCCTCGGGATGGGGCTGGATGAAGAGGTTGCCGGGATGGGGGTCGCCGTGGAAGAGGCGGTGACGGAGGAGTTGGATCATATACACCTCCACCACGAGTCTGGCGACGGCCGGGAGTTGAACCCCTTTCGCTTCCAGCTCCGACACGTTCGTGATCTTGATCCCATCCACGAACTCGAGCGTCAGGACCCGCTGGGTGGTGTATTCCCAGAAGACGCGCGGAGCGATGACACGAGGGTCATTGGCGAAATTCGACCGAAACAGCTCGGCCGACCGGGCCTCGTGGAGGTAGTCCAACTCGAGACGAATATTGATGGAGAACTCCTGGTAGAGGAGATCGAAGCGAACCGTCGGGACCCACCACTGGAGGATGCGGGTCACCCATCGTAAGGCTTGCAGATCCGTGTTGACGATGTCGGTGATGCCGGGATACTGGACCTTCACGGCTACCCGCTGGCCGTCTGGGAGGACGGCCTCATGGACCTGGCCCAGTGAAGCGGCCGCCATCGGAATTCTGGCGAGGCTGGAAAAGATCTGCTCGGGGTCCTGGCCCAGTTCGGTGGCGACCTCCAGGCGGATCGGCTCATAGTCGAGCGGCGGGACGCGGTCCTGCAACTCGGACAGCTCGCGCGTGAACTCGTCCGGAAGGATGTCCACCCGGGCGCTGAGGAACTGGCCGACCTTGATGAGGATGCCGCGCAGATCCGTGGCGGTCTGGCGAAAACTTTGGGCGTTCCGCCGATGGACCGCTCCGCGGGTCCGTCTGGCGTACCCCGGAAAGACGATCCCCACGGCTCCGTGCACCCCGTAGCGGAGCAGCATCAACGCCAACAGCCTGAGGATCGCGAGGATGCGCGCGTTCACGGCGGCATCTTAACATCGGTGGGCCATGTGTCAAGCGACGAGCGGAGCGCATCGTCTTCGCTGTGCACGGCAGGTCAGGCCTCTCGTCTCGAGAATTCCTTATCGTGGAAATACCCAGGGCTGTTGGTTGACAAACCTTTGAGAACATGACAGATTCTGGCCATGTATGAACGGTTTTTTGAGTTCGTCGAAGCTCCGTTCAACCAGACTCCTGACCCGCGGTTTTTCTTCTCTAGCTCCAAACACGAAGAGGCCTTTGCCCATGTCCTGTACGGGATACGGGAGCGGAAGGGCTTTATCGTCGTCACCGGTGAGGTCGGCACCGGGAAGACGACTCTGTGTCGGGTGTTGCTGGAAAAACTGGACCGACGCGTCCGGACCTCGCTGATCTTCAACCCGAGCCTGACCACCACCGAGTTGCTCCAGACCATCAACCAGGACTTCGGCCTGCCGGCCGCCAGCACGTCGAAAAAAGAACTCCTGGACGAGCTGAACCGTTTCCTGCTGGACATCTTGCCTGGCGGCGGAAACGCCGCGCTGATGATTGACGAGGCGCAGGCGCTGTCAATCGAGTGCCTGGAGGAAGTTCGGATGCTGTCGAACCTGGAAACCGACAAAGAGAAACTGCTCCAAATCATCCTGCTGGGGCAGCCGGAGCTCGCCCGGAAGCTCGCGCTTCCGGAGCTGCGGCAGTTGAACCAGCGCGTGGCGCTTCGGTCCACGCTCGGGCCCCTCGATCTTGAGGAAACGCACGTCTACATCAGCCATCGCATTCAGGTGGCTGGCGGGTCCAACAAGGTCCTGTTTACGCCGCCGGCGATCGAGAAGGTCTACCGTCTCTCACGCGGGATCCCACGCCTCATCAATTCCGTGTGCGACAAGGCGCTGCTGGCTGGCTTCGTGAAGGAAGCGCGGGTGATTACGGACGCCATGATCAGCGATGTAGAAGGCGAGGTCAGCGGACAACTTGGAGAGCCAAGCCGGCAGCCGTTCCTGCTTCGGGAAGCTGTGCGGAACGGGCGATCCGTCGAGGGGTTTGCGCTCCTGTTGTTGGTCGCCGCCATGATCGGCTTGGTCTGGTGGCTCCTGACGATGCCGGGTCCTTCCTCCTCGGTGGCACCAGCGCCTCGTGGCGGCACCAACTCCCCTAGCTCCCCCTTGAGCCAGACCTCCTCGGTCGATACCCAGAGCACCTCGCAGGTCGCTGCGGTCCCGCAGCCACGACCGGCTGTGGCGGATGCACTTGTGCGCGTGGACAGTCCCGAGCTGACCGACAAGGCGGCTTGGCTCACGCTGCTGGGCCGTTGGGGACGGCTGCCGGCAGGGGTCGCCCCCGCGGTCTTGCTGGCTCAGGAGCCTGCAGCATTGATCGAGCGCGCCAATCTCGTCCGGGCCGATGTGCCGTTCGACTGGGAGCTGGTGGAACGGTTGGATCTGCCCGGATGCATCATCTGGACCGTTGAGGGGTCGAACCGCCGGACGGTCGTGCTGGTCGGGTTGGGGCCGGATCGGGTGACCCTGCTCGATCCGTTGGGAGGCGCTCAGGAGGTGGCGCGGCCTGATCTGCTGCGATCCGCAGGCCCACAGGTGCAGTTACTCTGGCAGCCGCTTCCCGGCATCGCCCTGCCGCTCTCGGGCGAGGGAGCGCATGAATCCATCGCGGAGCTCCAGCGCGTGCTTCAAGAGGCGGGGCTTTACGACGGAATCGTAGATGGGCAGTTCGGCCCCGGCACGAGCGACGCGGTGGCCAGGCTCCAACGCGAGGTGGGACTGCCTCAGACCGGCAGCTTCGATGCGTTGACCTATGCGGCGCTCTCTAAGCAGGTGCTGGGCGATCGCCTGCCGTCACTCCGCCCCCGTTGACCCCGCCCGCGATCTCGGCGCTGGAGCCCCCGGCTGCCGCGTGGGCATAGAAGAGGTTGGTGTATTCCTTCACCATCCTTCGGGCGCAGAGACGCGGGACGATGGTCCGCATGGCATCTTTGACGAGGCGCAGCCACCCTCGGGGAATTCCATCCAGATCCCGCATGTAATACAGCGGCACGACATCCTGTTCTAAGATCCTGTAGATCTGTTCGGCATCGTGCGCGTCCTGGGCCTGCGGGTCCAGATGGGCCGGTGCAGGCGGAACCGCCCAGCCGTTGCCGCCGTCATACCCCTCTCGCCACCACCCGTCCAGCACGCTGAGGTGCGGCACTCCGTTGAGGGCGGCCTTTTGTCCGCTCGTGCCGCTGGCCTCCATCGGAGGACGCGGGGTGTTCAGCCAGACATCCACGCCCTGGACTAGAAATTTGGCCATGTGCATGTCGTAATCTTCGAGGAACGCGATGTGGCCGCCGAGCCCATTGTCTTTGCAGAGCGTATAGACCTCATGGATGAAAGCCCGGCCGGGCTCGTCCGCCGGGTGAGCCTTTCCGGCAAACACGACCTGGACGGGGCGCCAGGGATCCTGAAGCAGTTGCGTCAGCCGTTTCAGGTCGTGGAACAGGAGCGTTGCCCGTTTGTAGGTCGCGAACCGGCGGGCAAAGCCGATGGTCAGCGCTTCCGGATCCAAAAACGTGCCGGATGCCAAGGCTTGAACAGCTTCCAGTCGTCCGCGAATCCAGCCCTGCCGTGCCCGCTCGCGAATGAAGCTCATCAGTTTGCGCTTCAAGGCTTGCCGCACGGCCCAGAGCTCGCCGTCCGGAATCTCGGTGACGCGATGCCAGAGGGCCGGGTCATCGATGCGATCAGCCCAGTCGGGAGACAGATATTTACTGTAAATCTGATTCAGTTCCGGCGCCACCCAGGTTGGCGCGTGGACCCCGTTGGTGATGCATCGGATGGGGACCCGGTCCTCAGCAACACCCGGCCACATGTTCCGCCACATGCCCCGCGACACGCGGGCATGCTCGCGACTGACGCCGTTCACGTGGGCGGCCAACCGCAGAGCGAGCGCGGTCATGTTGAACCCCCCCCACCCGAAATCCGGATGCTCGCCGAGCTGCAGGAACGCGTCCCGCGGCAGACCGAGCTGTTCCCAGTAATGGCTGAAATAGCGGTCCATGAGATCGACCGGAAACACATCGTGGCCTGCGGGTACGGGGGTGTGCGTGGTGAACACGGTGCTGTTGCGGACAACGCCTACCGCCTCCGCGGGCGGGGAGCCGCCCTGGACCAACTCGCGCACTCGTTCCAGCATGAGAAACGCCGAGTGTCCTTCGTTGGCGTGCCAGACGGTGGGGGAGAGCCCGAGCGCCCGCATGACGCGCACGCCGCCAATGCCCAGGAGAATCTCCTGACAGAGGCGCATCTCCTGGTCCCCTCCGTAGAGCCGTGCCGATAGCTCGCGGTCGCCCGGCAGATTCTCGGGAACGTCCGTGTCGATGAGGTAGAGCATGACGCGGCCGATCCGGACCTGCCAGGTGACCACGGACACGGTCCGGTTGCCCATTTCGACCTTGATGACGCACGGGGAGCCCGACGGAGTCATCGCCGGCCGAATCGGCGACTCCAGTCTGTTGAACGGCTCGTATTCTGCCTCTTGCCAGCCGTCGGCCCTGATGCGCTGGTGGAAATAGCCCTGCGGGTACATGAACCCGAGCGCAACCAGCGGGACCCCGAGATCGCTGGCCTCTTTGCAGTGATCGCCGGCCAGAATGCCGAGCCCGCCACTGTAGATCGGAATGGAATTGTGCAACCCGAACTCGGCCGAGAAATAGGCGATCGTGCGGTCGGTGATCGACGGATGGTGAGTGGCATACCAACTGCCTTGGGGTGCCATGTACTCGTCGTAGGATTTGAGCACCGCCGAATATTGCCGGACGAAAATCGGGTCTTCACCCAGTGCTGCCAGGCGTTCGGGCTTCAGGTCCTGGAGCAATTTGACCGGGTTGTGGTGGGTAAGGCGCCACAGGGTGGGATCGATCATTTCGAAGAGCTGGCGGGCTTCGGGTTTCCAGCTCCACCAGAGGTTGTAGGCGAGTTCTTGAACACGAACCAAGCCTCCGGGGATGACCCCCGGAGGCCTGAACGGCGGCATCTCGTTCACGATCCCTCCCTCTTACGACAGGCGCGAGGGGCACCCGTTGCATTCCCCGGAGCAACGGGTCCCCGGCGATGGGCAATAGGTTGCCAGGTTCTTACGCATGGCCGATTCGGTGCCATCCGAGCCAGTCCGGTGAGAACGCCACTGCAGCGTACCGCTCTCCCAGGATCCGCGTGACGCGGTTCATTAGCCGCGCCAACTCTTGCGATTCTTCGGGTTTCAGATCCTTCCTGAACTGAGGATGCAAGCCCCACCGGGTTTCGATCTCCTCGCCCTGGACGGAGGACCTGACGCTGATCAAGGTGATTTCATTGTTGGCCTGCTCCATCGAGGTCTGCGGCCGGTCATGTCCGGAATGACTCGCTGGCGAACCTTCCGCGCGGCGAGGAGCCGGGAACCCGGGAAGCGGGACTCCCTGGAGAAGTCCCTTGATGGCTGGAACCGCCGCGCTGGCGCACAGCGCCGCGGCATTCTCCACCGTAGCGTTGTCCGCGGCTCCCATCTTGCGCGCCACGCGCTGGCCGAACAGTCGGAAGTATTCCTCCTTCGCTTTGCTCTCTTCGGTCGGCACGAACCGGAACGGTTCGTACACCTGCCGGCTCTCGTCCACCGCCCTGCCGATCGTCAGGATAAATTCCATATCGTCTTGGTCCGGCCCCAGGACCTGCGCCAGGCCGGTTTTCAGCTGCTGAGTGATGGCGTCCTCCAGGCTGTCCATGAAGCTGGGCTGTTCTTGCACGGGAAGGTACAGCGCAGACAGTCGGTCCACCAGATTAAACAGGAGCTTCAAAAATTCAAGATAAATCTCCCATTCCTGCTTGCGCTTCAGTTCTAGCGCCTGTTCCGGCGCGTTGCGCTTGACCACGGCCACGGACTCGCGGGCCACTTCGAGGATCAGCCCCGCCAGTTGATTGACCAAGGGGGTGAACCGGGTCTGGGCTTCGGCCATACAGTCCCTCCCGTTACGGGTACCATTATATACGCATCCGGAACAGGCGGCCAATGCTGTCCGGATAGGACGCTGTGATTGCAAGCCGAGCAGCCGTATGTTATAGACCGCCCGTCCAGCAAGGTCGAACCCGGACTCCACCGGGTTGCAGAGACTCATGGAACACGAGAGCAAACCCTATTTACTAAAGCGCTCTGCGGAGGACCATGCCGTCTCCCGGTTGTCGCTCGATTATGAGCAGGTGCTGAATCCGCAGCAACTGGCGGCCGTGCGCGCCCCGGACGGTCCGGCGCTGGTGATCGCCGGAGCCGGAAGCGGCAAGACCCGGACCCTGGTGTACCGGGTCGCCTATCTCATCGATCGCGGCGCCGATCCCGCCACGATTCTGTTGTTGACCTTCACGCGCAAGGCCGCGCAAGAGATGCTGAAACGCGTCGGGCTCTTGATCGGCGTACGAAGCGAGCGCGTGGCCGGGGGCACGTTCCATTCGACCGCCAACCTCCTGCTGCGACGCTACGGGCGGCACATCGGCTTGGAGCCCGGATTCACCATCATGGACCGCGGCGATGCCGAGGATCTGATCAATCTGTTGCGCACGCAGCTCGGCCTGAACGAAAAAGAGAAGCGATTCCCTCGCAAGGGGACGATCGCCGAGATCTTCAGCAAGGCCGAAAACACCTTGCAGAGCCTCGAAGAGGTCTTGCTGGGCGAGTTCGCCCATCTGGCGGAGCACCTGGCCGATCTGGACAGGTTGAAACGTGCGTACGAGGAAGCAAAGCGGCAGCGGCAACTCCTCGACTACGACGATCTCTTGCTTCGGCTGCGGGAGTTGCTGGATTCGACTCCGGAATCACGGCGGGCCGTCGCCCGAAATTACCGGTACATCCTGGTGGACGAATACCAGGATACCAACCGCCTGCAGGCCGAGCTGATCCGGAAGCTGGCCGACGGCCATGGCAACGTGATGGTGGTCGGGGACGATAGCCAATGTGTCATGGCGGGGACGTCGATCTTGACGCCGAAGGGATATCGTCCTGTTGAATTGCTGCAAGTCGGAGATACAGTGCTAAGCGGGGGCGGGAATGGCCGGCTCGTAGAGTCCTTCATCATCGGCAAATCCAAGAGCGATCACCATCGCTACCTTCGAGTCAAGACTCGCGCAGGCCACGAAGTGTGTTTCTCTCCGAACCACCTCTGTTTTGCAAAAATTCGCTCAGGTAGCGGGCTGTGGCACGTCTACCTGATGCATCGGGAGGACTTAGGGTACCGAATTGGAGTCACCCGTTTGCCCCGTTACGATATCGAATGTACGCGGCCGCAGATGCGAACCTCACATGAACAAGGCGAACGCCTGTGGTTGCTAGAAGCCTGCGCAACCCGCCAGGAAGCGCAGTATCGTGAGGCATTGCTGAGCCTTCGTTATCAGGTCCCCCAAGCCCTCTTCCGCCCTGAGAGCAGGAGAAATGCCAAATTCAAGATGTCTGATCCACAAGCCACGGCGTTGTTTGCCGAATTTGGCCAGAACGGGATACGTCTCCTTAAGGACTATGGCCTTCTCTATGAATATCCGACGTATCTGCCAAAGTCTTCCAAGTCAAGAGGGCGTATCACTATCAACCTCCTCATGGCATCGGCGTCAAACAGAGCCGAAAAGAGACAGCGGCAGGGGCATGAACTGTGCGTTGAGAGCCAGTACGGATGGGAGGCAGTTGAGGGATTACAGGGGGCAACTTGGGAGAATAGTTATTGGCGGTTACAACGGTACAGCAAAGATTACAAGACCCTGTTAGCCCTCGCTAAAGAAATTGAAGACCATCTCCGTCAAAAAGGCTACCAGGCGACAATTGCTTACAAGGCCAAGTTCGTGGCGGCGTCTGGAATCCAAGGCTCTTTCATGACCATCCCGGCTGCTGGGTTGCTTCCTGGAATGATGGTGCCCGTGGTGCAAGATGATACTGTTACCACAGACATTGTTAAATCGGTGGAGCGGGTAGAAAATTCCGATCACCGGCCTTTCTACGATCTGGAAATCGAACACTCTCACAACATTGTCGGTGGCGGAATTATCTCCCACAACTCGATCTATGCGTTTCGCGGGGCGACGTTCCGGAACATCATGGATTTCCCTACGCTCTTTCCGGGCACGACCATGTACAAGCTTGAAGAGAATTATCGCAGCACCCAGCCGATTCTCAACCTGGCCAATGAGGTCATTCGCGGGGCGGCCGAGAAATACACGAAGCATCTGTTCACGCGCAAGCTTGATGGGCCGCTGCCCGTCTTGGCCCAGGCCGAGAGCGAGCATGCTCAGTCCCGGTTCGTGGCTCAGAAGATTCTGGAACTCCGGGAAGAAGGGACCCCCCTGGATGAGATCGCCGTGTTGTTCCGGTCCAGCTTCCATTCATTTGACCTGGAAATCGAGCTGGCGCGGCGGGACCTGCCGTTCGTCAAGCGCGGCGGATTCAGGCTCATCGAGACAGCGCATGTCAAAGACTTGCTGGCGCATCTTCGTGTGGTCGAAAATCCGCTCGATGCGGTAAGCTGGAATCGCTTGCTGCTCCTGGTGGACGGGGTCGGCCCGCGGAAGGCCCAGAGCGTGATCGCCTCGCTGTTGAAAACCGACCGACCCTTCGAGGCCTTGAAAGACGCAAGCGGCCGGTTGTCCGGCCTCAAAGATCTGGCCCGAGTCTTGGGCGATGTGGCGCGACCGGGGCCCCTGTCCCCGGCGGAGCAGGTCAACGAGCTGTATGGCTACTACCTGCCGATCCTCCGGGAGCAATACGACGATTATCCGAAGCGGATGCGCGATCTGGAACAGCTCTATGCCATGGCCGAACGGTACCACCGCCTTGAAGATTTTCTCGTGGATCTCGCGCTGGAGCCGTTGGAGGAAAGCGTTGCTGGCATCGAGCCGCCGGATCGCGACGATGAGCGCTTGGTGCTCTCCACGATCCATTCCGCCAAGGGGCTGGAGTGGCAATGCGTCTTCGTGATCTGGGTCGTGGACGGAAGATTTCCATCCGTGTACTCCTTCCTGACAGCGGAAGAGTTGGAAGAGGAGCGACGCCTATTTTACGTCGCCGTGACTCGGGCAAAGCGGCATCTTTATCTGACACACCCCATGAATATCTATGACAAGGCTACCGGATCGGTCCTTTCAAAACGGTCACGCTTCCTGGATAACGTCCCCTCCTCGCTCCTCGACACCTGGACGGTATTGGAAGAAAGTGAATCGCCTGAGTGGCGGTAAGCTCGCTCGACGCCTGGTGACCGCTCTCTTGGGGTTCGGTCTGGTCCTGGCGCTGCTGATATCACCGGGGGCTTTGGGCCAGGACTCTGCACCTGATCTCCAGGATCCCAAGCGCGACAAGATCTGGAACTCTCTCGTGGCGCAGGCCAAGGCCCTGGGGCTACCCACCCGGTTCCTGCAGGCCATTGCTCCGGGATTCATGACGGTGGAGTTTGCCGACCTCCGCACCTACGCGGCCGAGTACGACCCGGAGACGCATCGCATGCGTCTGAACTTGCCGTTCTCCTTCAATACGGCAGGGAGTGTGCTCCGGCCGCTTGCCAGTCTTGCCCATAGCGAGCTTGGCACGCTGTATCACGAGCTGTTCCATGCCTATATGGACTATCTCAGCTCGCAGCAAGCTCCGGGGACTCCTGAGGGACGGCGGCTTCTGGAATTCGCCCGCCAGCAGCAGCGGTGTCGGTACCAGCGGGTCACCATCACCCCCATCGTTCAGCGCAAGGGCTTGACCGAGGTGCGGTTCCTCTCGGAGCGAGAATCATGGGAAGCTCTCAATGAGACATGGGGATCATTCGTGGGGTGGGCAATCTGGAGCCGCTTGGAACTGAACCGCGACCGCGACGTGCGCGGAGTCCTGAGCTTCGAGCATAGAGAATGGCTGAAGAGACTGAAGGAGGCTGATCGGGAAGGCCAGCTGACGGGATATTACGAGCCAGAGGCACCTGAGGAGCGGGCCATCACCCAAAAGCGGTATCTGGCACCGATGAGCCGAATTTCCCCCGCTGAGGTAGCAATGCTGCTGGAATTGCTCTTCGAGCAGACGCCCGAACAGGCCAACCGGTCTGCTGCGATCATAGCCCGAAGCCCGCTTCCGCTGGATAAAGGCGATTGTTCTGGATCATGACTCCGGGGCGCCGAATTATCCCT
>CAYZKG010000008.1:0-37399 GCA_964478915.1 uncultured Nitrospira sp. | reverse complement strand
AGCCATTCACACAGGGAGCTGCTTCGCATTTTCAACTAAGAATGGCATTGACTCCTTAAAGATGACCAATCGTGTGAACATGCGGCCTGAGAATCCCATTACAGGAAAAACAAACTGGCTAAAGTCAAATCTGTCCACAAGGCGATGATAGACCGATTTGCCGTCTAATATAGCGTTTATTTCTTCTTGAAACCTCTCACAGTCCTTGTCCCGGTACCGAGAGTGCATGAGGCAACATGGGACAAAGTCTGCGTCAGGTGACGCAAGATAAAGCGGACGGCCGCAGGGTTCGCCGTCAGACATTCGCATGGAACAAGAAACCAGAGTGTCAGGCATGGTCCTCTTTGTCCTTTTCCAATAGAAACGAACGGAATTCTATTCGCGCTATCCTCAAGACGCAAGCTTCTGCCTGATCAATTTGTAAGTACGAATCTGGAGGGGTTTCGGCAGATGGTGGCGAAAAAGAGGAGCGGTGGGACACCGCGAGTGAAAGGCGACAGGTTTTTGGGCGGGATGGCCAGGCCTGCGTCGCGAATCCCTTACCTCGACCCCCCGCGCTGCTCTAATACCTGGGCTAGTCCATCGAGCGGTCCTCAGAAGGGGGCAGGCTTTGAAGCAGCCTGCCCTTTTCGTTGCCAACCCCCCTTCAATTAATGTATATACACGTCTGTGTTCGAGTGGGATGTTCCCAAGGCCATCGCCAACTTTGAAAAGCACGGGGTCCCATTCGAGGAAGCGGCGACCGTGTTCGCCGATCCCAACGGCTTGGATGGCGAAGACCTGGCTCATTCTCAGCACGAACGCCGATTCAAACGGATAGGGCAGTCGATCGGGGGACGGATACTGTTTATCGTCTATACGATAAGGAGAGCGGGCGATGAGAAAGAAACGATCCGCATCATCAGCGCACGGCAAGCTAGCCTCAAGGAGCGTCAGGCATATTCCCGACTCGCAGATTGATTTTTCAGATATTCCTGAAGCCACCGATGAGGAACTGAAAGGCATGCGGCGGGTAGGCCGGCCGAAGAGCGGCAGCGCGAAGCAATTGATCGCCATCCGCATGTCGCCGCGTCTGTTGGATCAGTTGCGGAAGATGGCGGCAAGGCAGGGAAAGCCATATCAGACTCTGATTCACGAGCTGCTCGAAAAAGCTGCCTCACACGCTGCGTAAGGAGTCAGTTGCTGAGGCTTACCCTTCAGTGCGAGCGGTGGGACACCGCGATTGAAAGGCGACAGGTTTTTTAGCGACCTGTCGCCTTTCCGCTTTTTCCATGGCGGCAGGGCGATCAATCCGGCTGACGAGGCGTTAAATCCGTGCGGCGCGTGCTTTCTTGTTTCAATGGCGTAGATCGTGGGCGAACTGGTCCGGTTACTCGGCCTTCGCCGCGCCCTGCCACAGCATGTCGTACCCGAGCTCCTTGGTTTCGGAGCACATGGCGGCCAGGGCGGCGAACTTTCTGTTGAAGATTTCGCCGGCATGGGATTTTTCGTGATCTTCAAACGAGGACCAATAGGTCACGATCGCATAATGGTCGGCGGCGGTCTTGGATTCACTCAGGGATCCTTTGTCGGAAATGAACCCGGAGAACTTGAACACCTGCCCGGCGATGAATCCTCCTTTGTCACCGCCGTAGGTGTCCTTGACGACGCTGCAGATTTCTCCGACGGCCAGTTCTACATCATCGAAGGTCACGCCGGGTTTGAGCTTCACGGTATTGAACAGCATTTTGGCCCCGAATGGGAGTGTAATCGGACCGAACATGGCATCCTCCTCAAGGAGCTGTGCAGCCTCACGAGATGCGCGTAGCGAATGGTTGGTGATCTAAACGGCACCATACTATACCATTGATCTTAGACAATGGTTCCGTGCAAACCAGCACGTGACGGGAGAGGGAGTAGGGCACATGGATATTGAGGCGTTTCGGCAGATGGTGGCAAAAAATCCGAAAGGATTTTTAGGGCGATACGGGCTAGGGAATAGGCTGTTGCAGGAAGGCGGAAGTCTGGAGGAAGCCGTCGAGCATTTGCGCGTGGCGGTGCAACTGGATCCCGTGCACGTCGCCTCGCACCTGGCTTTAGGGCGCGCCTTGGTGAAGCTGGGCAGGAAGGACGAAGCCAAGCCCGTTCTCACGGCCGGCATCGACGCGGCGACGTCCGGCCGCTCCAGCGGCGGGGTAGACCTCATTCCCGACATGCGCGCGCTGCTCCAGTCCCTCGGCTGACCGAGCTGTCGGGGCGTGCGTTCAGGCCCTCTTTCCTGTATACTGACCGCATGCCGGATCGCGATCCCTTCAGACTGGACCGAACGGCCTTTTCCGTCGGCCAACTTCACGATCCTCCAGACGAGAGGGCCTACTGGCTGGCGCGCTCTCCCCAGGAACGCCTGGAAGCAATCGAAGTCATGCGCCAGACCCTCTATGGCTACAATCCATCTTCCGCCCGACTTCAAAGAGTTCTTACAATTACTCAACTCAAGGGGGGTTGAGTACCTGGTCGTCGGTGGCTATGCCGTCGGGTTCCACGGCTATCCCCGCGCGACAGCCGACCTTGACATCTGGATTGCGGCCACAGAAAAGAATGCCGAGAAGCTTGAGGGCGTATTAAGGGACTTCGGGTTCGACCTCCCCGAGCTCTCGAAGGATCTGTTCCTCGAGAAGGATAGGATCGTCCGGATGGGGACACCTCCCGTCCGGGTTGAGATCCTGACCTCCATATCAGGCGTTCAATTCCACCGATGCTACACGTCCCGCGAGACAACTGAGATCGACGGTGTGAAGGTCGATTTCATTAGTTTGGAACACCTGAAAGCCAACAAGAAGGCCGCAGGCCGGCACCAAGATCTCAGCGACCTTGAGCATTTGCCTTGACTGCATTCTACTTTTCGGGAAAGCCAGGGCAGCATGACACTGACGGCGTATAACAACGTGACGATGCCGTCGTTCATGTACGGCACGGCGTGGAAGAAAGAGGCGACGGCGCAACTGGTGCAATTGGCGGTGGCGGCAGGCTTCCGGGCCATCGACACGGCCAATCAACTGATCCATTACCAGGAAGCCCTGGTGGGGGAGGCCCTGCAGGCGCTCGCGACGCAAGGGATCACGCGCGCGAGCCTGTTTCTCCAAACCAAGTTTACGCCGGCCAGCAGCCAGGACCACCGCACCCCGTACGATCCCTCGGCCGGTCTCACCACCCAGGTCCGACAGTCCTTCGACAGCTCGTTGGCGCATCTCCACACTGAGTATCTCGATTCCTACGTTCTGCACGGCCCCTATTCACGCTACGGCATGAGCGAATCGGACTGGGAGGTCTGGGCGGCGATCGAAGGGCTGTACGAATCCAAGAAAGCTAAAATGATCGGGATCAGCAACGTGTCAGCCGGGCAATTGGCTCAGCTCTGTGGGCAGGCCAAGCACAAACCGATGGTGGTACAGAACCGGTGTTACGCCGCGCTCGGCTGGGACCAGGAGGTGCGGGGGATTTGCCAAGCCCAGGGCATCATCTATCAGGGCTTTTCGCTCCTGACCGCCAATCGGGAAATCCTGGCCCATCCCGAAGTCCGGGCCATCGCGCAACGGCTCGGGACCGGTGTCGAGCAGGTCATCTTTCGGTTTGCCATGCAGATCGGGATGCTGCCCTTGACCGGAACCACGAGCCCACAACATATGAAAGAAGACCTCCAGGCCGAACAGATCACACTCTCCACCGACGAAGTCCAGCGGATTGAGACGATCGCGCTGTAAAAGAAAACCCCACGGCGCAGGAGGTAGAGGCCGTGGGCGTAGGGCAGTCACAGTTCGCCACGGCGGAAGCGGTCTTGGATCGAGCGCACCTGGGGACTGAGCGCTGCGAGCAGAAAGCGGTTTGCATCCTCCAGCCACTGCAGTTTGATCTCGGGTGGTAGCGCCTTCCACCGTCGAATCTGCTCGTCTGTGACATGATATGCAAAGCCTCGCTGCCCGGACTGTGTGGTAGTCTCTGGACTCATGTTTCGCCCCTCTCTTCCAGGCTCAGCAATCTCGTCAATGCCGCGATATCCGACTTATCCTGTTCGCGGCCGGCTATCCGTTTCAGCGTGATGAGGTCGGATATTCCGGCTATCGAAACCGTGAAATCTCCAATAGCCGAGTCTTTTCTTCCGGCATAGGCTGATTCAAAGTCAATCGGATTTTCCAGGAAGATGTCTATCTCTTCATAGGGCCGCGCTGGATGAATGAACGTAAACATGACCATTGATTTGGTTTCTCGCCATTCCCGGCGCTTGGACGGGTCCAGCAGCTCCGTCGCTTGGACAGGCACGCGCGGCTTGTATCCAAGGGCGGTGAGTGTCTCCACGAATGTGCGCAGATTGTCTTCGCGAAGATCCAGCATCAGGTCCAAGTCGGCCGTCATTCGCGGCACGCCGTGGAGGTTGATCGCCACGGCCCCGACAATCAAATAGCGCACCCGAGCTTCGTAGAGTCCACGAAAGATGGCTTCATACAGCATGGTCCCTGAAGTGTAATGCCGTTGTGGGGGCTTTACAACGGGGATCGCTTAGTAGTCCACGCGCAGGAGGTAGAGCCCGTGGGCGGGGGCGGTCATGCCGGCCTTGCGGCGGTCTTTGGCGGCGAGAATATCCTTGACACTTTCCGGCGCCCGCTTGCCCTGTCCCACCTCCACCAGCGTCCCCACGATCGCCCGCACCATCTGCTTGAGGAAGCGATCTGCTTCGGCTTTGATCCGGATTAAATCGCCTTCCGTCCTGATCTCCAGTCGGCGCAGCTCGCACACAGTGTTCTTGGTGTCCGTCGGCGATCCCTGAAAGGATGCAAAATCATGGCGGCCCAGCAGGAAGCTTGCTGCTTTCCGCACGGCGTCGATCCGGAGCGGCCCCTTGAGATGCCAGAGGCGATGGCGGTCCATCGGCGACCGGACCGGCCGATTCAAGATGCGGTATTCATACAGCTTCCCCCGGGCCCCGTAACGGGCGTGAAAGTCATCCGGCGCCGGTTCGACCGATCGGACGCAGATATCCGGCGGCAGCACCCCGTTGAGGGCCCGGACCCATTCCTCCGGCGTCAATGGCTTGTCGGAGCGAAAACCGGCCACCTGGCCGAGCGCATGGGCGCCGGCGTCAGTGCGGCCTGCGCCGATGACCGTGATCCGAGTCTGGGTGATCCGCTTCAGCGCCGCTTCGATAGCGCCCTGGACGGTGAGGTGCTTCGCCTGGCGCTGCCACCCGGCATAAGCCGTGCCATCATACTCGATCGTCAGCTTGTAGGTGGCCATAGAACCAGTGTAGCGAAAAGGCGGGGAAGAGAACAGCGGCGTCAGGAGGCCCCGCTCTCGCTTTGGCCGGAAGGAGGCTGGTGGGCGGCGATGAACGATCGGATCCCTTCAAAGATCGCCTCGGCCATTCTTGACAGGAACGCCTCGCGCTGCATGAGCCGCTCCTCGGTTGGATTGGAGATGAACGCGATCTCCGCAAGAATGCTGGGCATGGTGGTGAAGCGGAGCACGTAAAACGGTGCGGTCTTCACCCCGTGGTCCATCACGTCATAGTGCTCGTTCAAATGGGCCACCATGGCCCGTTTCGTGGTCCAGGCGAGATCCAGAGACTCCTCGATTTTCTTGGAGGTCAGAAGGTCGGCGACCAAGTACTGCCATCCCACGCCGGTCTGGTTCAGGGGAGTGCCGTTTTCGCGCGCGGCCACCTCCAGGGCGCGCCGATCACTGGCCTGGCCGAAGTGGTACACCTCCAGGCCCTTGGTGGCGCGTTGCGGGTGGGAATTCACATGGATCGAGACAAACAGATCGGCCTCATTTTTGTTGGCGAATTTGGCCCGGTCTTCCAGTTCCACGAACGCGTCTTTCTCACGGGTCATCAGCACCTGCTTTCCGAGCCGCCTCGAGATCAGGTCCCGGAGCCGCAGAGCGACCTGTAACGTGACGTCCTTTTCCGCGATCCCGCCTCTGCCGACCGCGCCGGGATCTTTGCCGCCGTGGCCGGGATTCACCACGATCGTCCGGATGGCCCTCGTGAATGCCGGTCCCACCACGGAGACCGGTCTGGTCGAGGCAGGAGGCTGCGGGGGCTCGTCTGCGTCCACGACCTCGTCTTCGCCGAGACGATGAAACAGATCAACGGCCAGGCGCGACGGCGCGGTCAAGGGCAAGAGCTTGTAATCCCGGATCGTGTTCAACGTGAAGGAAACCGTCACCGACCGGGGATTGGCTTGGGCGACGGCGATCTCGCCGGGCAACAGCTTTCCGGCTAATTTGGCGAGCGCCGGTTTGCCGAGCACCGTATTCTGCAGCTCGATAGTCACGCGGTCGGGATCTTTCTGCTGCCGCTGGGTGAACGTCGGTGTCCCTTGCAGGTCCAAGACCAGCCGGGTGTAGGCGGGTGTCGCGCGAACCCGCAGATCCCGGACAATCACCGGCATGCGCGGCGATAGCGTTTTCTTGTTCGCAGCCCGTCCCTTGCGAACCCACTGCCGCCCGTCCTTCCCTGTGTCGGCTCGCTTGAACGTTGCGGACGCGGCGGCTACAATCGGCGGGCTCACCGGGTATGACCAGACCAGGACCAGAAGGAGGGAGAGAAGGATCACCTGGTAGGCACGCAGCATCTTGAGCGTTCGGCTCACGAGACCCTTGTCTCAGATGCGCGGAGGATTGTCAAGAGAAGTCGGGGAATTTCAAATGCATCTGATCATCGATGGCTACAATCTGCTGGGGGCAAGAGGTCATGTCGGAAGGGCCGACCGGGCAGCGGCAGAGGAAGCCCGGGAACGACTCCTTCGGGAGCTGGCCGGCTACCGGCAGCGAAAGGGACATCCGATTACGGTCGTGTTCGACGCATGGCAGCAAAGGGGCGGTGCACGCCATGAGCACCGCGCCGGCGTCGGTGTCATCTATACCGCTTACGGGGAGCGAGCCGATCAGGTCATCCAGAGACTGGCCGAGCAATTCGGGCAGGACTGCGCCGTGGTCTCGTCCGATCGGGAGGTGGCGAGCTTCGTGAAGGCGCAAGGCGGCTTCGTGCTCGGCGCGCTTGAATTTGAGTCGAAGCTGCGCCCGACGGCGCCATCCACGCGCTTCGAGTTCAAGCCGGTTGAGCCTCGTGAGCTCGAGACGCCGCGCTCGCCTGCAAAAAAGGGCAACCCTAAGAAGCTGCCTAAAGCCGTTCGCAAGCGGAACCGTCAGCTCAAGGCATTTTGACCCCCTCACCGTCTCCTCTCCCCCGGGTACCCGTTGCTCTGCTAACTGCCACGGGTGATGGGGGAGAGGGAGGGAGTGAGGGGGATTTTGAAGAGGCGGCGAGCGTTGTCCGAGGTGACGCGCCCGACTGCTTCGGCGCTGAGTGATTCGGCTGCTTTGATCTCGGCGATTTTCTGGGCAACCAGACGGACGAAGGCCGGCTCGTTCCGCTTGCCGCGATGCGGAACCGGCGTGAGGTAGGGGCAGTCCGTTTCGATCAGGATCCGATCCATCGGGATGGTCCCGGCGATCTCCCGGAGCATGGTGGCGTTCTGAAAGGTGATCACTCCCGAAAAGGATACGAAGAAGCCCAGGTCCAAGGCGTCTTTGGCCAGCCACGCGTCTCCCGAGAAACAGTGGAACACCCCACCAATCTCAGAAGCCCGCTCGTCTTTTAGAATCGCGATGGTGTCGTCCTGCGCCTCCCGGGTGTGTACCACGATCGGCAGGCGCAGCTCCCGGGCGAGCCGCACCTGCTCGCGGAAGCGCGCTCGCTGCACCTCGCGAGGCGAGTGGTCGTAGTGATAGTCCAGGCCGATCTCTCCATAGGCGACGACTTTCGGATGCCGCGCCAGCCGACGCAGCTCCTCGTACCAGCCGTCTTGGATGTGCCTGACCTCGTGCGGGTGGACTCCCACTGTCGCATAGACGAAGGGATAGCGGTCGGCCAGCTCCACGGCCGCCCGGCTCGTCGCCAGGTCGCAACCGATGGTCATACAACGCTCCACCCCCGCGTCACGCGCTCGCTCGAGCATCTGATCGCGGTCGGCGTCATACCGTGGATCGTCGAGATGGGCGTGGCTGTCGATCAACATCGCCCGGCATCATACCACACCGGCCTTTTTCCAGCGGTCTTGACAATGTCTCAAGAGACTGTGGTACAGTGCCGCCCCGATGAGAAATTTTCCTAAGCGATCAGTCTTTCCACTCGGGCTCTGCGTCGCCCTGGCGTTTGCGCTCATCCTTCTTGCGCCATTCGGGGTCCTGCTCGAGATTCACCATGAATTGGGTGCCGCCGATTACGATGGCCACCAGCATTCCGATACGGACCTGTGCAAATGGGTGCAGCACCATGCGGCCGGGTCGCTCCTGTTGGGACTGCCCGTCGTCGGGTCGTTTCTCGCTCCGACGCCGCAACTCTTTCAGGCTCCGGACCTCTTACGCTCCGTCCGTGTCATCTCAGACACGCTCTCCCGCGCTCCTCCGCTCTCCTGATCCAGAAGCTGACAAGCTGACAAGGCCGCGAGCTGACGGGACTCTCCTGTCAGGACTTGCTGCTTGCTCGCTTTTCACGGGGCGCTTTCATTCAGGATCAGGAGGATACGATGCGATCGAAGCCGCCCGGCTTCTTTCCGGCATTATTCAGTTCCATTCTCTGTCTCGGCGTCGTTCTGGGTGGGCAGGGGGTACAGGCTGCCGAGCCGAAGGCTCCCGGCCCCACGCTCACGATTCGAGGATCGGTCCAGAACCAGGACCTCCGGCGGGTTCCGCAGGCCATCGTGCAGGTCAAGGACCAGGAAGGCAACATCGTCGCTCAGACCGTGACGAACGACGCGGGTGATTTTTCGGCCACCGTGCCCGCGGAGGGGACGTACTCGGTCAACGCGATCCAGGAGACGCTCCGCAGCGAGTACGTCGTGATCAAGGTCGGCGCGAAGGAGCATCTGCCGATCAAGCTCACGCTCGCCACCGCCACGGAGCTGGCGCTGGAAGTGGTGGCGCCGCTTCCGCCCATCCAGTACAAGGCTTCCAGCGAGACCTATTCGCTGAGCCGGAAGGAGATCGAGGAGTTGCCGAGGGGCAACAACAGCGATCTCTCGGATGTCTTGTACACGATTCCCAGCGCCGTCCAGGGAGGGCTCAGACAGGCCCACATCCGGCAGGATCACGCCGGCATCCAGCTCCGGATCGATGGCGTGCCGATCCCGGACACTGTGACGAGCATCTTTTCCGACGTGATCACGCCGCGGGCGTGGGAGCGGGCCGATATCATCCTCGGCGGTCTTGAGGCTCAGTACGGCTGGAGGCAAGCCGTCGTCCTCGACATCACCAGCAAAAGCGGGACCAAGCCCGGCTTCGGGTCGGTGCAGATGTTCGGGGGGCAGAACGAAACGATCCAGCCGTCGTTCGAGTACGGCGGGACCATCAGGGAAAAGTTCCGGTACTATGTGCTGAACAGCTATCTCTCGACCAACAGGGGGATTGATCCGCCCACGCTCGGCCGTTCCTGGTTTCATAACCAGAGCGAGCGGAACCAGACCTATCTCCGCGGTGACTACCAGCTCGACAATCGGAACAACTACACCTGGCTGTTCCTGAACTCGGTGGCCAAATACCAGATCCCGACGAGGCCCGGCCTCCAGAGCAACGATGAGATCGTGGATCTCATCCGGGCGCAGGACCCCGGTTTCACCCCGGTGGCCTCGCAGGCCGTGAACGAACTCCAGCAGGAGAACAACCAGTACGGCCATATGGTCTGGCGGCATGACGTGAATGCCGGTCAGTTCTTCAGCCTCGCGCTCTATGGCCGTCAAACCCGCGGCACCTTTGTGACTGATCCCCTCAACGTGCTGAGTTACACTCCAGAACCGGAAGAGCCGTTCTCAGCCGGCAGCCAGGATCGGCTGGCCTACTCCGCGGGCGTACGGCTGGATTACACCAACCGGGTCCATCCCGAGCATCTGTTGAAGTACGGCTTTCAGATCGACCGGACGCAGGCGACCAACAAGACCCGGCTCTTTGCCTTCCAAAGGGATCCGACCACCAACGAGCCGACCGGCGCGGTGATAGGGATCGACGGAGATCGGAAAATCATCGGCTGGCGCGAGGAGTTCTGGGTTCAGGACCAGTACACGCCGAACGATCAGTGGACGCTCAACGTGGGCCTCCGCTATGACCATATCCAGGGGTTTACCCAGGGAGGGCAGATCAGCCCCCGACTCGGCGTGACGTACAAGCTGGACCAATCGAACGTGTTTCATGCCTACTATGGCCGGCTGTTCAGCCCACCGAACCTGGAGTCGGTGGCGTTTCTGGTGCCGCAGACCACCGGCACCACCGCGCAACCCGAGGACGCGACCACCAATCCGCCGAAGCCCGAGCGGTCGCACTATTGGCAGGTAGGCTGGTATCATGCTTTCGGGCATGTGGCCACGTTGGAGGTGGTCGGCTACTATAAGCTCAGCAGAAACCTTTCGGATGCCGGCCAGTTTGGCACCACGCCGCTCCTGAATTTCTTTGCGTTCAACTACGGCTGGCAACGCGGGATCGATACCGCCCTCAAGGTGAGTTTCACGGAGGATCTCACAGGCCGGGGTAACGTGGCGTGGGGCCAGTGCAAGGGCTACGGGCTGCAGTCGGGCCACTTCCTGTTGGAGCAGAGGGAGATCAGCGATGTCAACCGGCCCGGGGGAGTCTTCTGCGACCACAGTCAGTCCATCACGAGCTCCGCCAATCTGAGCTACCGGTTCCTGGAGCGCACCACGGTGTCGGGGCAGATGCTGTACGGATCCGGGCTGCGCAGGACGCTGCCGGGCGCCCAGACCAATACCAGCAACATGCCGTCCTACACCGTGTACAGTGCCTCCTTGACCCACGTGATTCCGATCACCACGACCCAAAAGTTCCTGCTGGGCTTTGACGTGATCAATCTGCTCGATCAGGGATATTTCTACAACTTCGGCGAATCCAGTATCGGACTGGGCGTGAGCCACGCGGGCATGCCCAGAACTGTGCTCTTCCGCGGGCAATGGTTCTTCTGAGGCGAGGCTGAGGTTGAGGCTGAGGGTTCAAATGGTGGCTTCACTGATGACTCTCGGGGTCGTCCTGTGGCCGGCTCTAGGAATGGCGGGGGACGATCGCTCCACGCACCGGTCCGATCATGACGCCGATGCAATCGAGTTGCGGCTGCCGGAGGTCCATGTGCACGGCCTCCCGCTGAACAAGGACCAGCAGGTCGGCCCGGTGCCGATCCAGACGCCCTGGCCCACCATCCCTCGCAGTCTCGAAGGGCAGGAGCTGGATGATTGGATGAAGGCGCGGCTTCTGGTGAGCAAGGAGGCCCTGGTCACCGTCGTGGTGCTTGAGGCGGCGAAGCATCGGGAGCTGACCCACGCCGGCATCGAGGCGCTGAGGCGCTGGCAGTTCGAGCCGCAGCTCCAAGGGGACGAGCCGGTGGACGGGGAGCTGACTGTCCGGATCCACTTCCGAACGCGATAAGCATCGCAGGCAATAGGCACGGGGCTATGGGCTATAGGCAAATACCCCTCCGAGCACCCATAGCCTATTGCCTATCGCCTCTAGCCAAAGTTGATAAGTATGAGTTGGGATACTGAACTTTTTTACGCGATCAACGAGTTGGCCGAGCGATCGGCAGCATTGGACTGGACCATGCTGATGCTTGGACGATCCAGCACCCTGGCTGTTCCGCTGGCGCTCGTGCTGGGCTATTGGATCTGGCAGAAGCGATGGGAAGCGCTCGCCGGCACCGCTTCCCTCGGCTTCCTCTTCGTCTTCGGGGATTTCCTCGGAGCCCAGGTCAAGCACCTGGTGGTACGGGCCAGACCCTGCCACGTCCTCACCGGAGTCCATCAGCTTACCGCCTGCGGCGCCACCTATGGGTTCCCGTCCAATCATGCGCTCAACACCGCGGCCGCCGCGGCGTTCGCGCAGGTGCTCTATCCTCGGACAGGCTGGGTCACGTGGCCCGTCGTGGCGGCGATCGGCTTCTCCCGTGTGTATGTGGGGGCGCACTACGTCACGGATGTCCTGGGCGGCTGGGTGCTGGGCGGGCTGCTCGGGGTGGCCGCGGCGCTGGTGTTTCGCCGCTGGGTTTCCCGTCGCGCGACCGGCGCGATCTCCACGAGCTAAGACATTCCGGATGAGTGGGCTGCGACCTGGGCACCCGTTGCTCCAGGAAATGCAACGGGTACCCGGCCTGGGACCACGTCGGCCTGTGGGCACCCATTGCAGCCCAGAGCAATGGGTCCCGGTTAGCGAGTATGGATCGTTCGAACGCCGGCGCGATCTCCACGAGCTAAGACATTCAGATCGCAATGCACCGCATCCGGATGGCAGCACTGGGTTTCCATCTGGATCGTGAGGTGCCTGATCCCGAACTCCGTCGCCACCCGTGAACGGATCGTGCCGAGCAGCCGATCGGTCAGGTTGGAGTCGTCTCCCTCGACCATCACGTGGCAGGTCAGCATCACCAACCGCGGCTCCACGGCCCAAATGTGGAGGTCGTGCACGTTCTTCACCCCCTCGATCTGCTCGATCGCCTGGACCACGTGCTGGGTTTTGATCCCCGGCGGCGTGGACTCGAGCAGCACCTCCAATGACTCCTTGAAGATCGAGCCCGCTCCTTTGACCACCACCGCGACGATCACCAAGCTGACGAGCGGATCGAGCATGGACCATCCCGTGAGGACAATAGCCAGTCCGCTCGCGACGACGCCGAGCGACACCCAGGCGTCGCCCAGCATGTGCCAGAACGCGCTGCGGATATTGAGATCATCCTGAGCGCCCCGTTTCAGCAGCAGAGCGATGCCGAGGTTCGCCAGAAAGCTGACCGATGCGATCGCAATGACCCAGCCGCCTGCCACCGGCACAGGGGCCAGAACCCGGCGCACGGCCAGGTATGCGATCACGGCTGCCGTCACCAACAGCACGAGAGAACTGATGAAGGCCGCGACGATGCCGGCGCGGTGGTAGCCGAACGTCCGGCTCTCGGTCGCCGGGCGCGCCGAGAGGATGTGCGCGTAGAGCGCGAGGAACAGCGAGCCCTGGTCGATGAGGTTGTGGCCGGCATCGCTCATCAAGCCCACGCTGTTGATGAGGATTCCGCCGACGAATTCCGCGGCGATGATCACCGCATTGAGGACAAGCGCGAGATAGAGGCGATGACGAAGCTGTTGATAGGTCGGGGAGGCCGGCACCATGCGTTAGTCTCGCACAGGAACGAGATCAGAGCAAGCAGGAGGGGATGGCGGAGGCGCCAGACACGTCCGTTTATTTCAGGATTTGGAACATCAGGTCGTCAAAGTAGGTGACGGCATCGGATTTGGTCCACAGTCCGATCCTCCCTTTTTCGAACGTGTGATCGCAGAAATCAAACACAGGCTTATCATCATAAAACACCTGAAGGCGGCATCCTTTTGCTGCCACGCGAAGGGTATGCCAGTTCTTGACATCAAGAATCTGGTCAAAGTTCTGCAGCATGTGCCGCACACCTTTCGTAACGCGGTAGATTCGAAGATTCTGCTCAAGAGGATTTGCCCGCGCCAGATAGTAGTTGCGGTCATCGGTTGCCCGCCAGAGCAAACCGCCTCCCATGTCCCCCTTTCCCTGTATCGCTAAGAACGAGACCGCGAGGTCGATATCGGAGGATTCGGTTCCGTCAACCAATATCACTTTATAGGCATGCTCTGCGCCTTTTCCTTGAAGCTGTGCAATGACCTGCCCCGGACTTTTTGCCTTCTCTGTTGCAATCACTTGCCAGTCTCCCGCCCGCCGGCCGTCGAATAAGGACCCCACTTGAAAGCCGCTGGGGACGGTATTCGGTGGCTCTGTATCAAAATTCCATAACCGACTGGATTGGGCTGCGGCGTGCGTGATGAGTGAGGTAACCAGGAGAAGCAAAGACAGGCTCATTGGTACCTTCTTAGTGTGAGTGAGTGGGTAATTCGTCATGGGCATGAACCGATATGTGATGGTACCGCTCACCGGACGCGCTGGCAGGGTCAATGTGGATAGTGGCGTTGGCCAGGTACGGCAGGTGATGCAAAAGCTGGTGTCGGACATCATGAGCAATCTGGTGGCCTTGCTCAACAGACAGTGTCGAGGGGACGGCGATATTGACATCAGCCAATAGGCGATGCCCCAACCATCGCACCCTCACTTCCGTCACCTCCAATACGTCGGGAACATGGCGAGCAGAGTGGTGAACCTCGTCAACTACCCGGGGATCCACGCTGTCCAGGAGGCGCATCACGAGGGATTTGCCGGAATCCCAGACTATTTTGAAGATCACGGTCGTGATCACGAGGCCAACGAACGGATCGGCTTTTGGATATCCCAGCCAGACCCCAGCCACTCCGATGAGGACACCGAGACTTGTGAAGGCGTCAATCCTGGCATGGTGACCATCGGCGATAAGAGCCGCGCTTCCAATCTCTCGCCCCGTGCGAATCCGAAATGCCGCGACAAGTTGATTGCCGGCAAAGCCGATAAGCGATGCAGCAGCTACTGCTCCCAGGTGCTGGACCTCATGAAGCTGGAGCAATCGGCCAATAGATTCATAGGCTGCCAGGATTGCGGTCAACAGCATGATGAATACAATGGCGATTCCAGCGATGTCTTCCAATCGTCCATAACCGTAGTTGAATGTCTTGGTAGGTCTCTTCTTCGCCATCATAAAAGCGATCCATAGCGGGATGGCGGTCGCCGCATCGGCAAAGTTATGGATCGTGTCGGCCAGAAGCGCGACGCTGGAGCTGATGGCCACGACAGCGGCCTGGAGGAAAGCCGTGACGAGGAGCCATAACATCGAGCGCTTGATTGCCCAGATGCCTTTCTCTGTGGTCAAGAGCGCGGGATCGAGCGTGCCGTGAGCATGGTCGTGATCATGCGCCTGACCGGGCTGCCTGTGTTCGTGCCGTTTCATAGAGTGCAAGGTCACTTTGCCTCAGAAGAGACGAATTCCAGGAAGTATTGGCGGGGGAGAAAGGTGTGCTCGCGCAGCAGCCGGTAGCCGGCCTTGGTCATCTCCTCCACGACGGTGTCCTGAGCGACCAGATGGCGGCGCGGGAAGCCAATGTTCCCTGACCGCTCGTCGTGGTAAAAATCGACAATTGCGACCCGGCCGCCCGTTTTGAGTGTGCCCTTCACATTCGCAAAATACGCCGCCCGATCTTCGAGGTGGTGATAGGTGTTGCAGACGAAAATCAGGTCAACCGACTCCAGGGGGAGCTTCGGATCGTCAGGCCGGGCCAGGATGAACTCGGCGGTGTACGGGATATGCAGGTGCTCGAGACTCTCCTTTGCCGCCGCCAGCATCTCCGGTTCCACATCGATCACGTACACTTTCCCCGTTTCAGTGACCGCCTCCACGAATCGCCTGCTGAAATAGCCGGAGCCGGCGCCCAAGTCCGCCACCGCCATGCCCCGCTTCAGGCCCAACGCGTCGATCACCTGAGCCGGCTTCTGGTGTTGGTCGCGCTCAGGCCGCTCGAGACTCTGGATATATTCTTTGATGTCCGGCCGCCGGTGCTGCTCGCCGGTGTGCTGGGCGAGTACCGGGGCGAACGCCAGCCAGAGGACACCGAGCAGGACCAGCAGCCGTGCGGTCATGGGATTCATCCTCCGTTCCTCCTGGAAGCGCGCAGGCGCGCAATCGTCGCCTGGAGGGTTTCCTGAACCTTCACCATGGCCGCATGATCTGCGTACGGCGCACGAGGCCAAAAGAACCCTTTCAGGCCGTCCTTCTTCCGGCGGGGCACGATGTGAATGTGAAGATGGGACACGCTCTGGCTCACCCGGTTGTTGATGGCCACAAAGGAGCCATCCGCTTCCAGGCCCTGCTCCACGGCCTCGGCCAGGAGCTGGGCCTGGCTGAACAGCGGGCCGAGTAACGAGGAGGGGAGATCCGCCAGCGTCTCATAATGCTCCTTCGGCGCCAGGAGACAATGGCCTGGGAACAGCGGCCGGTGGTCCAGGAACGCCATCGTCTGCTCATCCTCCGCCACGACGCAACTTTCCGTCTCACCTCTGACGATCCGACAAAACGTACAACTTGTACTCATTCGACGCCTTCATTTCCTAAGGCAGCCTGCTTGTTTGTCAGGATGGCGAAGGCCGCTAGAGGATTATCGAGGAAGGGGATTATGTTAAGTACCCTCGCACGGGGACAAGTTTCTTGGCGACTGGGTCCACTCCAAGAGCAAATTCTTCCAAGGTGACCGATGCAAGTAAGGCAGTGTTCGACTGCGTTCAGGCGCTCGCCAGTTCTTAACCGTCACCTCCACCCAGAATGTTCCCATACTCTCTGTGCCTTTCTTTTCTGCTCAGCTCTTCAGTTTTCTGATCCAGGCACGCTCTTCCAAAGTCGGCATGATGACTCTCATTGGCTATGCATCTACCCCCTAGCTCTAGCTAGGATGTGGCTGTAAAGACGTAGTCGAGGTTTGCGAGATAAGCCTTAGTTGTCACCATTGCGCGGAACCGGTTTACCGTCGCGGATGACCACGTCCTTGCGTTGATATACGGCCCTGCCTTTGAGCTTCTGAGCCGCATTCTTAACGTCGAAGGTATGAGTCCTTCCGCCGCCTGCTTCGCCTGCGCTGCTTTTCTCGTATTTCCAGTCGGATTTCTCCAGGAAGACAATATCAACACGCCAGATGACAACGGGCTTCCCTGGCTTAAGCGACTTGGTCGGATCAACGAGGTAACGCCAGATGATGTACCAGCCAGGATGATCGTAGTGTGACTGAATCGCCCAGGGGCGTTTGCTCCCCTTGCTTTCAAGGGATTCTTGGGGTTTCGGCTTCTGGCCCGCTCCGCGTCTGCGCAAATCGGGGAAACGTTGCTGCGCGGTGTCAATGTGGCGGTGTTTCTCGTAGTTGCTGACGGAATCGAGCGCCTTCGTCCCAAAGATCCCAACTATGGCGCTGAAGACGTTAGCTTGTTCGTAGTAGATCTCGACTAAATCAGCCAGCTCTTTTTCGATGTAGTCAATTGCGCGGCGGATCGCTCCGATGTCGAGGCCAGGAGGAAGTGGAACCGAAGGGTTAAAGTCCTCTTTGCGAGCCATTCCCGTTGCCTTCCTTTGGCTTCAGGTCAGCGAGGGCAGGAATGGCCTTGGTCGCGAGCTGGTAATACTCCAAATTGACCTCTAGACCGATACTCAGTAGGCCACAGGCAGAGGCCGCCGCAATGGTCGAGCCTGCCCCCATGAACGGATCAAGGATCACACCCTGTCCGAACGGCAAGGCTGCACGGACAATTTGGCGCATGAAATGCTGGGGCTTAAGAGATGGATGAGGGGCGATCTCGCGCTCGAGCCCACGTGCGGGCGAGGAGTAAATCAGGTCCTTAAAGGGTTCCTCTGCTGATATCCGTCGAAGGCCGCCGGTTTTCCATTTCCGCAAGTTGTCCTGGACCCGTCCCTCGCAGGGTTTGCGAAATAAACCCCAGGGCTCCCAGCAAGACTTCGGCATCACTGACACTTCTGGAAACTCCTCATGAGCATTTTTGGGGCGATCCCCGCCGCGCAGCGTGTACACGGCGCGGATGACTTCTCCCCGCTTTTCAAAACCTGCTGTAATGAAAGGCTCGTACACGAAGTGCGAAACAAGTGGGTTGGTGGCAATGAATACGTGAGCGCCTGGCACGAGAACCGGCATGAGACTTTCGGCGAGCCGTTGGAAGAATGTGCGTAGCTCGGCTCGATCCTTCTCACTTAAGACAGTAAAGCGAGGCAATGGCTTGCGCTGACATCCATCGAATGATGGCGGGATGCGCCATACCCCGCCACGACCGTTTCGCATCTTCTCCAACTCGCGATAGGTATACTCGACAAGCCCGTAAGGCGGGTCTGTTACAACGGCGTGGATGGAATGGGGCTCGGCGTGCGCCAGCCATTTAAACGCGTCAACGTGAAAAATCTGGTATTTTCCAAGCTTTGAAGAGGATGGCGCAGAGAGGGGAAAGAGAGGCAAAGTCCCGTTCTGGCTACGGCGCTTTGTTGTGCGATGAGCCAGATGCATGTCCAGACGATGGCAAGTAGGAAGCAATGGTGCCAAAACTTGCACGGCATCCTAGCACTTCTCGACAGGGGCGGCAATAGATTGGAAACCGTTGGTGGTAAGACCGTTCTATAGCTGAGTTGTCGTCCACGGTGCCTCCGTGAGGTCCTCCGTCGCGAATGGCGGAGGCGCTGGAACGCACGACAGCATGACGAGCCATTCTGACATCCGCCTTATTTGACTTTCGTTCCCGGCTCCACGTCTTCGACGATCGTCACCAAGCCAACCACATCTTTATCGCCCGCCGCCAGCACCATGCCCTGCGATTCGATGCCCATCAGCGTGGCCGGCTTGAGGTTCGCCACGACCACGATCTGGCGGCCGATCAACTGCTCCGGCTCGTATTTCTTTCCGATCCCGGCCACGATCTGGCGCTGCTCGGTGCCCAGATCGATCCGGAGCTTGATCAACTTCTCCGATTTCGGGACCCGCTCGGCGCTCAAGACCTTCGCGGTCTTGAGCTGGATCCTCTGGAAGTCCTCGATCGTGATCTGCGGCGGGCCGGCGGCCGGCTCGGATGCTGGAGCCGCAGGCTTCTGCGGAATCGGGCCTGGCTCTTGTGTCACGCGCGTCTCTCCTTCTGTAGTGGGCATGGTCTCGATACGAGGAAACAACGCCTGTCCCTTCGCGATCTCGGTTCCGGGCAGCGATCCGCCCCATTGAAGGTCATGGGCCAGTAAGGGCTTCGAGAAGTTCAACAGGAGTCCGAGTTGGCGCTTGACCGCTTCGGCCGCCTGCGGGATGAATGGATACAGGAACAGAGCCAGAAACCGCAGCGCCTCCGCCGCATTATAGAGCACGGTGTGGAGTCGAGGCCTGTCCTCGGCTTTCTTCGCCAGGCTCCACGGAGCGGTCTTTTCGAGGTACTGGTTCGCGAGCTGGACGAGGCTCCAGATGCTCTCCAGCGCGCGGTTGAATTCTAGGTTGTTGAGATGGAGCTCAACGAGGTCCTTGAGCCGGACGGCGGTGTGTTGTAGGGTCTCGTCCGCGTCGGTCCCCGATGGCGCCGGCTCGGGGATTTTACCCTGGGCGTATCGTTCCAACATGGTGACGGTGCGGTTGAGCAGGTTTCCCAGGTCGTTGGCCAGTTCGCTATTGATGCGGCCGATCAAGGCCTCTCTGGAGTAGTCGCCGTCCTGGCCGAATGGCACCTCGCGCAGCAGGAAGTAGCGAAACGCGTCTACCCCAAATTCCTCGACCACAGCGTTGGGATCCACCACGTTCCCGCGGCTCTTCGACATCTTCTCGCCGCTGACGGTCCACCAGCCGTGCGCGAAAATGGTCTGCGGGAGCGGAAGCTCCAGCGCCATGAGGATGGTGGACCAATAGACCGCATGGGTGGTCAGAATGTCCTTGCCTACCAAGTGCAGGGTGGCTGGCCAGTAGTGCTCACGTGAGGCGTGAGGGGCACCCGTTGCTCCGGCGGGTACCCGTTGCATTTCCCGGAGCAACGGGTGCCCAACGGGTCCCCGGCGTAAGGCGTCAGGTGTCAGATACTCCAGGGCGGAGAGGTAATTCATGAGGGCGTCGAACCAGACGTACGTGACATAGTCGGCATCGAACGGGAGTTCGATGCCCCAGGGCAGGCGGGATTTGGGCCGTGAGATGGAGAGATCCTCCAGCGGTTTCTGCAAGAAGCCGAGCACCTCGTTGCGCCGGGACTCCGGGCGGATGAAAGCATGATGCTCTCGGATATAGGTGATCAGACGCTCCTGATAACGGCTCATCCGGAAGAAGTAGTTACTTTCGCTCAGGCGTTCGACGGGACGGCGGCAGTCGGGGCAAAGCCCGTCCTGGACATCCTTCTCGGTCCAGAACCGCTCGTCGAAGGTGCAGTACCAGCCGGTGTACTCGGCCCGATAAATCTGTTTCTTGTCGTACAGGACTTGCATCATTTTTTGGACGTAGCTCTTGTGCGGCGGGTCGGTGGTCCGAATGAACGCATCATTGGAGATGTTCAGACGCTTCCAGAGATGCTGGAACAGAGGAGCGAGACGGTCGCAATGGGCCTGGGGGGCGATGCCGGCCTTGGCCGCCGCCTGCTGGACTTTCTGCCCGTGCTCATCGAGGCCGGTCAGGAAAAAGACGTCATGGCCCGTCAGACGTCTGTATCGGGCCAGCACATCGGCTGCGATCGTGGTGTAGGCGTGGCCTAAGTGCGGGACGTCGTTGACGTAATAGATCGGCGTGGTGATGTAGAACGTCACTCTTAGCTCGTCCCGATCGCGCCAACGTTCATAAGACACGGCCCGCTCACCGGCTCGCGGGCGTCCACAAACGTGACGCTCCTTATTCGTCGCGTCGTGGACCTCGCTAACCCATCACACGGGCCGATGTCGTCCCACCCCGGGTACCCGTTGCATTTCCTGGAGCAACGGGTGCCCAGGTCGAGGCCCTTTGATTACTTGGGTGCCGGGACCTGGACCGGGCTCTGTCCCGCCAATACGTCGCGCAACCGGAGCAGCACCGTCTCCAGCGCGAGCTGCAGGTTGATGTTCCGCGTTCCGGCTCGTTCGATCCGCTCCAGCTCATCGAGGAGATCCAACACGCCGTCCACCTCGATCCGGGAAGCCGCCTCACGCAGCTCACTCAGGCGCTCCGGGTTCAGCAGATGCTCGACATCGGCGCCGACTTTCACGAGGAGGAG
The DNA here is from genome assembly GCA_964478915.1 of uncultured Nitrospira sp. Taxonomy (GTDB): domain Bacteria; phylum Nitrospirota; class Nitrospiria; order Nitrospirales; family Nitrospiraceae; genus CAYJUM01. Next base: position 16,711 of record CAYZKG010000008.1, on the reverse strand, counting down.
ATCACGACTCCATCGGGCGATCCAGTTCAGCGCCTCCGCCGCCCGGTCGGACTTGTGAAGGATTTCAGCGGCGGTCAGCACCTCGGCGGGTGAGCGTAAGAACGCCGGGGAGGTGAGCGCGCCAAACTCGTTGTGGGCGGTCCGGATGGCCTCAAGATCGGTCTCCATGGCCTCGCCGATCCGGGCATCGGTCAACAGAGTAAGAAGCCGGGCATCCGGCGCAGACAGCCCCCGACGAGCCGTGAGTGCGGCTTCCACCTGACGCCGGGGCGGTGTGACGAATTGAATACTGTGGCATCGAGACCGGATCGTGGCCGGCAAGGCAAAGGGGCGGCTCGTGACCAGCAGAAAAAGGCTGTGCCCGGGCGGCTCCTCCAGCGTCTTGAGGAGGGCGTTTGCTGCGGCGGGCGTCATGCGATCCGCCTCGTCGATGAGACAGATTTTGCGCGGGCCGACCAGTGGCCGATAGACGATCTGGTCTTCAAGCTCGCGCACCTGCTCGATCTTGATCTGCGGATTAGCCTGCCCTGAGCGTGTCGAAGGGGCCTGTTCACGATCCGGCTCGATCACGAAGAAATCCGGGTATGCGCGGGATTTGACCTGCCGGCAAGCACGGCATGTGCCGCAGGCGTCGGGCTCCGATCGCGAAGGGCTCTCGCAGCTCAGTGCCTGGGCAAAGGCGATTGCCACAAGGCGCTTGCCGATCCGTTCTTCCCCGTGAAACAGATAGGCATGGGCGACACGGTCATGCTCTGTCGCCGCCCGCAGGATCATTTTCGGCCGTTCGTGGCCGATGACGTCACGGAATGGCATGGCTTGCGGGCCTCTTACGTCGTTTGAGGAACCGTCTCACGATGGACGCGACTTTCTCGGCGACGACCTCTGGATCGGATCTCCCGTCGAGCACTTTGATTCGGCGGCGATGTCGGGTGGCGAGGCTCAGAAATCCCCGCCTCACCCGCTCGTGAAACGGGCGGCTCTCTCGGTCCAGTCTGTTCTGCTCGCTTTCCGGGCGCCGCCGTCGCCCGAGCGCCGTTGAAACAGGAAGGTCGAACAACAGGGTCAGGTGGGGCGTCAGCCCGTCCGTGGCCGAGCGATCGAGCTTTTCGAGGAGTCGAACGTCCATGCCACGGCCGTATCCTTGGTACGCGAGCGTTGAGTCTGAAAACCGGTCGCACAAGACGACGGCCCCGCCTTTCAAGGCGGGGAGAATCACCTGCTCGACGTGCTGGCGCCGGGCCGCCAGCACGAGATGCGCCTCGCACTGGGGGGTCATCGGCTCGACAGCCGTCGTCCGTCCTGGAGCATCCAACAAGATCTGACGGATGCGCTCGGCAAGAGGCGTGCCCCCGGGTTCCCGGGTCTCCACCACCTTGTACCCTTCTTCCCGCAGAAGCTTGGCGATGCGGTCGCGCTGGGTCGTTTTTCCGCTTCCTTCGACCCCCTCGAAGGTGATGAACGTACCCGGCAGCGCCCGCACCCGCCCCCCCTTCTTTTTCACCTTCATCTGACCAGAAAAAGGGCTCGCCATAGTATTCCAAGTATTTGAAAATAGCAAGAAAAGGCTTGCTCCGGCCCGGCAAAGTTTGTATGATGCAATTCCCTGGGAGACGCGGGTGAAAACCGTCGCTGCCGCTCTGAAACGATACTTCCTGACCGGCCTCCTCGTCATTACCCCGATCTGGGGCACCGTCCTCATTCTCAAGACCCTTTTTCTCACCGTTGACGGCATTCTCGGCGACATGCTGGCCAGGATCGTTACCCCCGGGTATTACGTTCCCGGCCTGGGAATCCTGACTCTGATCTTCGTGATTTTCTTGACCGGCATCGCGGCGGCGAACTTCATCGGTGGGCGTATCGTGAAGCTTTGGGAGGAGTTTTTGCACCGGGTACCGGTCGTCCGCGGGATTTATTCTACGCTCAAATCCGTGACGGATATTCTGTCCTTCAAAGAACGAGAGAAGTACAACAAGGTGGTGCTGATCCAGTTCCCGAAAAACGGTCATTACTGCTTCGCCTTTGTCACCGGAACGACCGTGGGACAGATTCAAGAGGTGACCACCGAGCCGCTGCTCAATGTCTACGTGCCAACCTCTCCCAATCCCACCTCCGGGTACTTCCTGCTCGTTCCCGAAAAAGAGGTGGTTCCGCTGGACATCAGCGTCGAAGAAGCCATGAAGCTGATCGTCTCCGGCGGCCTGTATTCTCCAGGAGCTTCCGCCCAGGCTCTAGGCGGGAAGCAACCCGAAGCCTTGAAGCACGGCGTGGAGGTCCTGACGCCATGAAGGACCTCGGGGCGATCGTTCTGGCCGCCGGCGTCGGGAAACGCATGCGCTCCAAGCTGGTGAAGGTGCTCCACCCCGTCGGAGGCCGCCCCATACTGTTGTATGCCCTGGATCTCGCGGAGCGCCTGGCCGGCGAGGGCGTCACGGTAGTCGTGGGCTATCAAAGCGACAAGGTCAGGGCCGTGATCGAGGCCTCTCGCCTCAGGCAGCGTCCTTCGACGATCCGGATCGTGGAGCAAGCAGAACAGTTAGGGACCGGCCACGCGGTCATGCAGGCCCGCAAAGCGCTCACCCGCCAAGCGGGTACCCGGGCGCCGGCGCCGGCCGGCACGTACCTGATTCTCAACGGCGACACTCCGCTCCTGACCGATGACACGGTGCGACGGCTGCTCCGGCGGCATGAGGATGATAAGGCGGTCGTGACCGTTCTGACCGCTTTTCTCCCCGATCCATGCGGATACGGGCGCGTCGTCCGTGCGTCCGACGACGCGCAACGGGACGGCGGTGTCCTACGAATTGTGGAGGACCAGGACGCCTCCGCTGCTGAATCCCGGGTGAGCGAGGTGAATGTCGGGACCTATGTGGTGAACGGCCAGTTTTTATTCGAGGCGCTGGACAAGCTCGATCCGGAGAACGCGCAAGGCGAGTACTACTTGACCGACATTGTGGAGCTGGCGATCTCGAAGGGACTCCGCGTCTCCGCCATGAGGACACACAACCCGGATGAGGCGCTGGGCATCAACACCCGCCAGCAACTGGCCATGGCCGAGCGCGTGGTGCGGGAGCGGATCCGCATTCACTGGATGGGAGACGGCGTGACGATGCAGGATCCGGCTTCCACGTTCATTGACTGGGATGTGACCATCGGGCGCGATACCGTCCTGTATCCGAACGTGGCGCTCGAGGGACGAACCTCGATCGGCGAGGACTGCGTGATCCGATCCCACACTCGGATCACCGACAGCGTGCTGGGCCGGGGCGTCATGGTGCTGGACTCCTGCGTGATGCGAGAGAGCCGCCTCGAGGACGGCGCGGTCGTCGGGCCGTTCGCCCATCTCCGCCCGGGAAGTGTGGTGCGACGGACGGCCAAGGTCGGCAATTTCGTCGAGATGAAAAAAGCGGAGCTCGGTGAAGGCTCCAAGGCGAATCACCTGACGTACTTGGGGGATGCCCGCATCGGGAAAGAGGTCAACATCGGCGCCGGCACCATCACCTGCAACTATGACGGATTCGGCAAATACGAGACCGTGGTGGAGGACGGAGTCTTTATCGGCAGCGACACGCAGCTCATTGCCCCGGTCAAGGTGGGGCGCGGCGCGGTGGTCGGAGCTGGGAGCACTATCACCCATGATGTCCCGGCCGACGCCTTGGCCATCGGGCGTGCGGCACAGGTCAACCGTTCGGGATGGGCAGCCCGTCGCCGGGCGCTCCAAACAGGTGAGGGGTTAGGGGTGAAAGGTGAGGCGAAAGTCCGGAAACCCCTCACCCCTCACCCCTCACGCCTTACGAAGAAAAGCCCGGCTGCTCACCGGAAACAAACCAGGCTCAAAGGGAAAGCAAAAGGCTAAGAAATGTGCGGCATCATCGGCTACGTTGGGACGAAAGATGCGGTGCCCATCCTCTTGGAGGGGTTGAAGCGACTCGAATACCGGGGGTACGACTCGGCCGGCGTCGCGGTCCTCCAGGACGGCAAGATCAAGGTGCGGCGAAGCGTCGGTAAACTAGCCAAGCTGGAAGAGGCGCTGGCCGACCAGGTCTTCACCGGGACCGCCGGTCTGGGGCATACCCGTTGGGCCACGCACGGCAAGCCCTCCGAGCAGAATGCTCATCCGCATCGCTCCGGCGGGTGCGTGCTGGTGCATAACGGGATCATCGAGAACTACCTCCCGCTCAAGCAGCAGCTTCAGAAAGAAGGCTATCGCTTCGAGTCCGAGACCGATACCGAAGTGGTGGCCCACTTGATAGAGCGGCACAGGAAGAAGGGCCAGACTCTGGCCGAAGCGGTCCGCTCCGCTACACGGGACATCCGGGGGAGCTACGCGATTGTGACGATCTGCGAAGCGGAGCCCACCACCATGGTGGCCACCCGTTCCGCCTGCCCGCTCGTGATCGGCCGGACGGGTGATTCGACGGTGGTGGCCTCGGACGTCATGGCTATTCTCGCTCACACGCGGGACGTGATCTATCTCGAAGAAGGCGATCTCGCCGTCATCAAGGGATCGGGCCTGCTGATCCTGGACGCCGATGGCCATCCGGTAACCCGGGCCACGACCAAAATCGGGTGGGACACGGCGGCGGCCGAGAAGAGCGGCTATCCGCATTTCATGCTCAAGGAGATCCATGAGCAACCGCAGACGATCCTGGACACCATGCGAGGCCGCTACACCTTCGAGACGGGTGAAGCGGACCTGCCGGATATCGGCCTGACCCCGGAGGAACTGGCGGCCATCGGCAATATCTGGATCGTGGCGTGCGGGACGTCCTGGCATGCGGGGCTGGTCGGGAAATATCTCCTCGAAGAGCTTGTCCGGGCTCCGGTGCAGGTGGACATCGGCTCCGAGTTCCGCTACCGGGATCCGCTCGTCAAGAAAGAGGATCTGTTCATCACGATCTCCCAGTCCGGGGAGACCGCCGATACGCTGGCGGCCGCCCGCGAGGCGAAGCGCAAGGGGGCGCGCATCCTGTCCATTGTCAACGTGGTGGGCAGCACGCTGGCTCGCGAATCCGACGGCGTCTTGTACACGCACTGCGGCCCCGAAATCGGCGTGGCCTCCACGAAGGCCTTTACCGCCCAGCTCATCGCGCTCTACCTCCTGGCCTTGCACCTGGGGCGGGTGCGGGGGGTATTGAACGCCAACGACGGACGCATCTGGCTGGAGCGTTTTGCGGCGCTGCCCACCCGCGTGGAGCATATTCTGGAGCGCGAAGCGGAGATTGTTGCGATTGCCAAGCGGTATCACACGAAGCGGAATTTCCTGTACTTGGGCCGGGGGATCAATTATCCGATCGCTCTGGAGGGAGCGCTCAAGCTGAAGGAGATCTCCTACATCCACGCCGAGGCCTATGCGGCGGGGGAGATGAAGCACGGGCCCATCGCGCTGATCGACAAGGACATGCCGGTCGTGGTCCTCGTGCCTCGTGACCGGCTGTACGAAAAGACCGTCAGCAACCTGATGGAGGTCAAGGCCCGGAACGCGCCGGTCATCGCCTTCGTCAGCGAAGGGGAGCGCGATCTCGGCCGGGTCGCGGATGTGGTCTTTACCATCCCGAACGTGCCGGCGCTGCTGACGCCGATCTTGTACACCGTCGCCCTGCAACTGTTGGCCTACCACATTGCCGTGCTCCGAGGCACGGATGTGGATCAGCCGAGAAATCTAGCGAAGAGCGTCACCGTCGAATAAGCACAGGCGATGGGCGATAGGCTATAGGCTTCACCCATAGCCCCTCGCCCATAGCCCATTGCCGGGGAGCCAAGCGACTGTGAAGATCAGCAAGCAAGAGGTTGAGCGCGTCGCCAAGTTGGCGAGGCTGGAAATCTCCGAGGCCGAGAAGGAGGCGTTCAGCAAGCAGCTCAGCGCCATTCTGACGTATATGGAGCAACTGAGAAAGCTGGACACGACCGGCGTCGAGCCGACTGCGACGGTCCTGGCCCAGACCAACGTCTTCCGCGATGATGTCGTCTCTCCTTCGCTGCCGCCCGACAAGGCGCTGGCGAATGCGCCGGAGCCAACAGAGGGGTTCTTCAGCGTACCGAAGATCTTGGAGGATCGTTAGGCGTCAGGCGTCAGGGGTGAGAAGAGCTTCCAAGGATTCCACCTAACGCTTCACGCCTGACGCTTCACGATGAAGGAGTAAAGATGTTTCGACAAATGCTACGGGCCAAGATCCACCGAGCGACGGTGACGGATGCCTGCCTGGAGTACGAGGGCAGTCTGACCGTCGATGAGAACCTGCTGGATGCGGCCGGTATTCTGCCGTACGAATTGGTGATGATCTCCAATCTCAACAACGGCGAGCGCTTCACCACATACGCCATGGCCGGAAAGCGCGGGTCCGGAGAGATCGTTCTGAATGGCCCGACCGCGCGTAAGGCGGTCGTCGGCGACAAGATCATCCTCTTCTGCTACGAGTTCTACTCCGAGGAAGAGGCCAAACACCATAGGCCGAAGATCATTCAGGTGGACGAGCAGAACCGCATCATCAATCGAGGCTAGGGGCAATGGGCTATAGGCTATGGGGTAAAACCAGTCCCTCAGCCCATAGCCTATTGCCTCGCGCCTCTAGCCATAGGTAGGTATGTCGCTGCACAAGCTGACGCTCCACGAGCTCCAGGACAAGTTCATCCGGGGAGAAGTCGGCGCCCGAGAGATCGTGCACGCGTATTTTGTCCGCATCACCCAGGTGGAGGCGAAGGTCAAGGCGTACATCACACTGTTGAAGGAATCCGCGATGGCCCAAGCCGAGGCTCTGGATCAGAAGCTGAAGGATTGGCGCAAGACGGTGCCCCTGATGGGGATGCCGCTGGCCGTCAAGGACAACATCTGCACCGAAGCCGTGCCGACGACCTGCGCGTCCCGGATCCTAGGGAATTTCGTTCCAACCTACGACGCAACGGTCGTCGCTCGCTTGCGGACGAACGGCTTTCTGCTGCTTGGGAAAACCAATCTGGATGAGTTCGCCATGGGATCCTCCACCGAAAACTCCGCCTTTGGGCCGAGCCGGAACCCCTGGAACTTGCGTCATGTCCCCGGCGGGTCGAGCGGCGGCTCGGCCGCCGCGGTCGCAGCGGACGAATGCACGGCTGCGCTCGGCTCGGATACCGGAGGGTCCATTCGCCAGCCTGCCGCATGCTGCGGGGTGGTCGGCTTGAAGCCCACGTACGGACGTGTCTCGCGCTTCGGTCTCGTGGCTTTTGCTTCGTCGCTGGATCAGATCGGACCGATCACCAAGGACGTGACCGACGCGGCCTTGATGATGAACGTGATCGCCGGGCACGATCCGCGCGATTCGACATCCGCAGACCTCCCGGTCCCGGACTACACCAAGGCCCTCAAGAAAAAAGATCTGAAAAAGCTGAAGGTCGGCATTCCGCGGGAATATTTTGCCGAAGGGCTCGATCCGGAAGTCGAGCAAGCGGTCAGGGAGGCGATCGAAGTCTTGAAGCGATTGGGAGCCGACACCAAGGATGTCTCACTTCCCAGCACCGAGGTGGCCATCGCCACCTACTACCTCGTTGCAACGGCAGAGGCGAGCTCCAATCTCGCCCGCTATGACGGCGTCAAATACGGCCTGCGGTCCAAACAAACCAGGGACCTTCTGGAAATGTACATGAAGACGCGACAAGAAGGCTTCGGGCCGGAAGTGAAGCGCCGCATCATGCTGGGAACCTATGCCCTCAGCGCGGGATATTACGAAGCCTACTACGGGAAGGCCCAAGCTGTCCGGACGTTGATCCGGCGTGATTTCGACGCAGCCTTTCAGGAGGTGGACCTGATGGCGACCCCGGTTATGCCGACTCCGGCCTTCAAGCTGGGCGAGAAGATCGAAGATCCGCTGCAGATGTATCTGTCGGACATCTATACCATCTCGGTGAACCTGGCCGGCATCCCGGCGATCGCGGTGCCGTGCGGCTTCAGCAAGGCAGGAATGCCGATCGGCCTTCAGCTTCTGGGCCGGCCATTTGAGGAAGAAACCATCCTTCGCGCAGCCCACGCCTACGAGCAGGCGACGGCGTGGCGAGCGAAGCGACCGGCGATACGGTGAGGGGTGAAGAGTGAGGTGTAAGGGGTTTAAGAAGAGGGAGGAGATATGTTTGTCGAGATTGCTGCGGCGGTGGTCGCGGTGGTGTTTGCAGTGTTCGTCGGGTATCTGGTCCCGACGTTGATCCAGATCAAAAAGACGGTTGCCGAGACCGGACACCTGCTGGCTCAGATGAACCGTGAGTTGCCGTCCTTGCTGACCGATTTGCGGCAGATGGCGGAAAACGTCAACGACCTCGCCGACCAGACCAGGGGAGGGGTGGAGCATGCCACAGTCTTTCTGCATGCGGTAGGTGAATTGGGAGACACGGTGCAGCAGGTGCACGGGGTGCTGCGGCACAAGAGCGGGAACCTGCTTGTGAACCTGGCCAGCATGGTCGCCGGCATTCGAGCGGCCTCGGCCGTCGTCAAAGAGCGGGGGCAAAGGGAAGGAGGGCAAGACAATGGCGGGTGAAGACAGAGGGCTTTCATCAGGCATGGTGGTGTTGGCATTCTTGGGCGGGGCCTTGTTGGGCGCGGCTGCAGCGATTCTGCTTGCGCCCCAGGCCGGCCGCGAGTCTCGGGAGCAACTGCGCGGGTACGCCCGGCGGACCGGGGAGAATTTGGAAACCCTGGCGGACGAAGCGGCCGAGGCGTGGGGGACGGCGGTGGAGAAGGGCCGCGAGTTCATTCAGGAGAAGACGTCCCTGCTTGCCGAGGCCTTCGAGGCGGGCCGGGAAGCCATGCGGCGCGAGCGAGAGAAGCTCGCGGGCGAGAAAAAGAGCTGAGCGCTCATGGCCTATGAGGCGGTCATCGGGCTGGAAGTGCACGCCCAGCTGCAAACCCGGTCCAAGATGTTCTGCGGCTGCGCCACGGAGTTCGGCAAGCCGCCGAACACCCAAACCTGTCCGGTCTGTCTCGGGATGCCGGGGACGCTGCCGGTCATCAACCGGAAAGCCGTGGAGATGGCGATCAGGACCGGTCTCGCGCTGAACTGTACGATCCGTTCCCAGAACCGCTTCGCGCGCAAGAACTACTTCTACCCGGACCTGCCGAAGGGCTATCAAATCTCCCAGTACGAGGAGCCCATCTGCGAGAGGGGGTGGGTGGATGTCCAGGTCGGCGGGACGGTGAAGCGCGTGCAGATTCGGCGGGCGCATCTGGAGGAAGATGCGGGGAAGAATCTTCATGACGGCGGCGGGAGCGACAGCCGCGTGGACCTGAACCGGGCCGGGACCCCCCTCTTGGAGATCGTGACCGAGCCGGACCTGCGATCGCCGGAGGAGGTGATCGCCTACCTCAAGCGACTGCGGGACATCCTGGTCTACCTGGAGGTCTGTGACGGGAACATGGAGCAGGGGAGCCTTCGCTGTGAGCCCAACCTCTCGCTGCGACCCGTCGGCCGACAGGAGCTCGGGACGAAGGTCGAGCTGAAGAACATCAATTCCTTCAGGTTCGTCAAGGAGGCGCTGGAGTACGAAATCAAGCGGCAGACAAACGTGTTGAGCGAGGGGGGGAAAGTCGAACAGGAGACGCGCCTCTGGGATGTGGATCGGGGTCAGACCGCCGTCATGCGCAGCAAGGAAGAGGCGCACGACTATCGGTATTTTCCGGATCCCGACCTCGTCCCGTTGGCCATCTCGGAGGAATGGGTCGAAGAGCTGCGTCGCACCATCCCCGAGTTGCCGGCCGCCAGGTTCCAGCGGTTTGTGACGGAGTACGGCCTTCCGGAATATGATGCCGGGGTCCTCACCGCGTCCCGTGCGCTGGCGGACTATTTCGAAGCCTGCGTGAAGCTCTACGGTCAGCCCAAGACCGTCAGCAACTGGGTGATGGGGGAGCTGTTGCGCGAATTGAACAACTCCAATACCGCCGTCACGGCCTCTCCGGTCGGCCCGGAGCGGCTGGTCAGCTTGTTACGACTGGTGGATCAAGGCACTGTGAGCCTGAAGGTGGCCCGCGAGATCTTTCCGGAGTTGTATGCCAGCGGGAAGGCGCCCGAGCAGATCGTGGAGGAGAAAGGCCTCATGCAGGTCTCGGACGAGGCTGAGCTGGAAAAACTCATTCAGGACGTGATGGACAAGAATCCAGGACAACTCGCCCAGTACCGAAGCGGCAAGGAGGCGGTGTTCAGCTTTTTCGTGGGGCAGGTGATGAAGGCGTCCGGGGGCAAGGCGAATCCGCAGAAGGTGAACGAGTTGCTGAAGCGGAGGCTGGCGGGATGAAGCTGTGAGTGTGGCACGGCTCATCGTTCCCGCGCCTCCCGGAGCGACCCTTTCGGGCTCAGCCGAGCGGCAGCCTTCGGGAAATTCCCTCCGCTGCGATCGGAGACGACCGCAGTTCAGTCGGTCAGTTTCCGTTTTCCACTCGACTGAGCCTCGGTGGGTCCCCGCTCCTCCGGCGAAGTCCACTCTGAGCCCTGCCCACTCCCTGAAACAAGACTGGGGGGAGTTACTCTGTTTAGGTTCAAAGCTACTTGCTATCACGTGCACCATTCTTCTCACGTCGTCGGTATTTGTTGGATGTACTCTAATGCCTGGATCTACGTCGTCAGGACTGATGGTCAATAAAAATAAGCCTGTTTTGCCGATTGGGGTCCCGAAAAGGGTTGCTGTGGTCCCATTCACCGGTGAATCTCCTATTAACGTGCAGGCAGCAGATCAATTCTCAGCCGGTTTGGTGAATCTTGGATTCGATGTGGTTGAGAGACAACATTTTGACAAAATCGTTAAAGAGCTGGAGGTCCAACACTCTGGCATGATCTCAGATGAAACAATCCAATCGGTTGGAAGACAAATGGGCGTTGAGGGGCTTTTTGTGGGCAGTGTTGCAGGAAGGAGTAACGAGTTATTCGTGAACACCTATCTGAACCTTAAACTTGTAGAGGTTGAGACAGGCAAGGTCTTGTGGGCGGGAACCTTTTCTGATCCAAGAATATTTGGCCTCACTAATGATCATAAAGAGTCAATCATTTACACAACAAAGAAGGCATTGGAAATTCTAGAGGAAGATTTGCGCAAGGCTAGAAATTGAAACCAAGAAGGCTTGAATCGTTGTGAAGGACGGCGGAAATGAGCGTGATTCGGGATCGCGGGGAAAAGCGGGTGTATGACGACCCGGCAGCGAGAGAGTGCTGCGAAATACTGCTATGATCTGAGCAAGATTGTTCTGACGGTGGCAGTAGTGACCAATGGGTTTTCTCAGCAATTTCAGCCTCTCAACTTCTGGATAGGGTTGCTGTTCGCAGGACTGGCCTACCTGGGCGGCTACCTGCTGGATGGCTACCAGGAGAACCGATCATGACCGCGATGGATCATCTCACTATTTTCTATGCGCTCGGCAGTGTCGGGATGTTGGTGCTCATCGGTTGGCTTCTCTGGCAAAAGCGTCACCGGTAATGCAGTTCACAACTTTTTGACTTTTCAACTTGCGGACGTTCAGGCTGGAGTGAGCATGAGTGGGATACGGCAAATCAAGGGGCGGGAGATTCTGGACTCCAGGGGCAATCCGACCGTCGAGGCGGATGTCGTGCTGGAGAGCGGGGCGCTTGGACGCGCGGCTGTGCCCTCCGGCGCCTCGACCGGCGAGAGGGAAGCCATCGAGTTGCGGGACGGCGACAAGAAGCGGTGGCTGGGCAAAGGCGTTTCCAAGGCTGTGGCCAACATCAGCAAACTGATCGCGCCGCGACTGCTCGGCATGGAGGCCGGCGATCAAGTTGCGGTGGATCGGGCCATGATCGAGCTGGACGGCACCAAGACCAAGAGCCGCTTGGGGGCCAATGCGATCTTGGGGGTTTCGCTCGCGGTCGCCCGGGCCGCGGCGGCCGAGTCGGGCCAGCCGCTCTACCGCTACCTCGGCGGGACGAACGGCCGGACTCTACCGGTCCCGATGATGAACATCATCAACGGCGGCGCTCACGCCGACAACCGGCTGGACCTTCAAGAGTTCATGATCATGCCGGTGGGGGCCAGCCGCTTCAGCGAGGCGCTGCGCATGGGCGCCGAGGTGTTTCACACGCTCAAGGCTTTGCTCAGAAAAAAGGGACTGAGCACGGCGGTCGGCGACGAGGGCGGGTTTGCGCCGGAGCTGGAGTCGAACGAAGCCGCATTGGCGCTGATCGTCCAGGCGATCGAAGAGGCGGGCTATCGGCCCGGCCGGGATGTGGCATTGGCGCTCGACCCGGCGGCCAATGAGTTTTACGAGAAAGGCCGGTATCTCCTGAAAGCCGAAAAACAGCCGGAGCGGTCGTCCGAGGACATGATCCGATACTACACGCGGTTGCTCGATCGTTATCCGATCATCTCCATCGAGGACGGCTTGAGCGAGCAGGACTGGAAAGGCTGGCGCATGCTGACCGAGCGTCTCGGCGACCGGGTGCAATTGGTTGGGGATGACATTTTCGTCACCAACGTCGAGATCTTTGCACGGGGCATCCGGGAGGGGATCGCCAATTCGATTCTCATCAAGCTGAACCAGATCGGCACGCTGACGGAAACGCTGGAAGCGATCGATCTTGCGAAGCGCTCCGGGTACACGACGGTGATCTCTCATCGCTCGGGCGAGACCGAGGACACCACGATTGCCGATGTGGCGGTTGCCTTGAACACCGGGCTCATCAAAACCGGCTCCTTGTCCAGGACCGACCGCATCGCGAAATACAATCAACTGCTGCGGATCGAGGAGGAACTGGGGCCCGCAGCGATCTATCCGGGGCGGGAGGCTGTTCGCCCGCAACGCTGACTGCACCATGTTCAAACGCAACCATCGTCACAAGGTGTTAGAATGGCAGCGCCGGCGGTCGTGGGGTTTTGCGCTCGCGGCCGGCGGGGCCTTGGGCATCCTGTTGGTGGTCTCGTTTTTCTTTGATGAGATGGGAGTGCCGAAGTATCTGGCGATGCTGCGGAACCTGCAGCATTTGGAGCAGGAGATCAGGGATCTGGAGCGCGCCAACGACGAGCTGCGGACCGAGGTCAACCGCATCCAGCACGATCCGGTTCGGATCGAGGAATTGGCCCGCGAGCGCTTGGGGTTCGTACGGAAAGGGGAGACGGTGTATCAGATCGTCGAAGAGAACAAGGGCGAGCGGCGATAGGCCACAGGCAATGGGCGATGGGGGCCATGAAAGCGGGAACGATTGCCATCGTGGGGCGGCCGAACGTAGGGAAGTCAACGCTGCTGAACACGCTTCTCAAGGAGAAGATCGCGATCGTTTCCGATAAGCCGCAAACCACGCGCACCCGCGTGCTGGGTGTCGCCCACTTGCCTGACGCCCAGCTTATCTTCCTGGACACTCCTGGCCTTCACAGGCCGCAACACCACCTGAACAGCCGCATGGTGCGCACCGCGCTGGAAACCATGCGGGAAGCTGACCTGCTCTACGTGATGGTGGAGGCGACCGCCCCGCCTCGACAGGGTGATGTGTTTGCGCTGGATCAAGTGAAACGCGTGATCGGCACCGGCGGGACTCCACGGTTTCTCTTGATCAACAAGGTCGACCTGGTGAACAAAACCAGAGTCCTGCCGCTGATCGAGACGTATCGCAAGCTGCTGGATTGGACCGAAGTGGTGCCGGTATCGGCGATGACGGGGTTGAATGTGGACCGGCTGCTGGAGCTGACCTTGAAGGTGCTGCCTGAAGGGGAGGCGCTCTACGACGAAGACATGATCACCGATCAGTCCATGCGGACTCTGGCGGCCGAGCTCATCCGCGAGAAGATTCTCCAGAAGACGCGCCAGGAGATTCCGCATTCAGTCGCGGTGGAGATCGACGAGTTCGTGGAGGAAGGCAAGCTCGCCCGCATCGCCGCCACGGTGCTTGTGGAGCGGGAATCCCAGAAGCCGATCGTCATCGGCAAGCAAGGTGAGCTGCTGAAGGCTGTCGGCAGCGAAGCCCGAATCGAGATGGAGCGGCTGTTCGGGATGAAGGTCTTCCTGAAGCTGTGGGTCAAAGTGCGGCCGGCCTGGCGGGACGATGAGCAGCTCTTACAGGAATTAGGGTACTGAAGCATGCAACCCGTTGAACGCTCGCGGCAGAGCGAAAAAGATCTGTTGAGAGAACTCTCGAAGGAGCCCGCGGAGAAGGGCCAGGGCAAGTTCGACCTCGTGCTGGCGTCGGTCCAGCGTCTGCTCCGCCGGGGCGCCATCACCAACCTCAGCAAGATCCTGGGCCGGTCGCATCCGGCTGACGTCGCCAAGGTGATCGTCCACCTCTCCCTTCCCAAGGACAAACGTACCGTCTTCGAGCTGGTCAGGGGGGACGCCCAGCGGGCCCAGGTGTTGAGCGAGCTGGATGCCGACAGCATCCATGAGGTCCTGGCCGACATGGCGCCGCCGGATGTCGCCTGGTTGCTGAAGGATCTCGGCGCGGATGACGTAGCCGACATCCTGGGAGTCCTGCCGGAAGAGCGTGCGAAGGAGATCCTCACCCTGATGAAGACCGAGGACTCCACCGAGATCGCCGACCTGCTGAAATATCCCGAGGGAACGGCCGGCAGCATCATGACCACGGAGTTTTTCTCGCTGTCGGAGGACACCACGGCGCAGGAGGCTATCCGACGGCTCCAGCACGCCACCGATGTCGAGATGGTGTTTTATATCTACGTCACCGACAAGGAGGACCACCTGGTGGGGGTACTCTCGCTCCGGCAACTCCTGACCGTGCCGCCGGCCACCCCCCTGAAGAACATCATGACGCGGGACGTGATGAGCGTGACGGTGGACATGGACCAGGAAGAAGTAGCGCGGCAGGTGGCGCGCTACAACCTGCTGGCGATCCCGGTGGTCGAGAAGGACAACACCCTGGTGGGCATCGTTACGGTGGATGACGTCGTGGACGTCATCCGGGAAGAGGCCACCGAAGATATGTTGAAAATGGCCGGCGCGGCCGAGGAGGACGCCCTGTTGAAGTCCTCCAGCCTTGAAGCCGCGCGCCGGCGGCTGCCGTGGCTGTTCACAAACCTGGTCGGGAGCCTCGTGTCGGGCGCGATCTTGTGGTTCTTCCGGTTCACCATCCAGGAGGTCGTGGCCATCGTCAGCTTCATCCCGGTCATCGCTGCCATGGGCGGCAACGTGGGGTTGCAGTCCTCGACCCTCATCATCCGGGGGCTGGCCACCGGCGGGATCGAGCTGGCCGATGTCTGGAAAGTGTTCTTCCGGGAGGTCCGAACCGGCCTCCTGCTGGGCATCACCTGCGGCGTCATCCTGACGATCGCCGGCTGGCTCTGGCACGGCCAGGGATTTCTGGGGATGGTCGTCGGCCTGTCATTGATCATCGCGTTCTTCGTCTCGACCAGCATGGCCACGATCATGCCCATCGTCCTCAAACGCACCGGGATCGATCCCGCGGTGGCGGCCGGTCCCTTCGTCACGACCGCCAACGACATCACCGGCATTGCGATTTATCTCACCCTGGCCACCATGTTCCTGGAACACCTCAAATGAACGTGAGGCGTCAGGCGTGAGGCGAAGCCCCGAATTCTTCAGATTGACGCCGTACGCCTTACGACTCACGCCTGACGATCTCTCATGGGATTGCTGAAGACTCAGGCGGTCGCGCTGAAGAGCCGTAAATGGGGGGAGGCCGACCGCATCGTGACGTTCTACACGCTTCGATACGGCAAGCTGCGCGGTGTTGCGCGGGGAGCGCGGCGCGTCAAGAGCCGGTTCGGGAGCGCGCTCGAGCCCTTCGTCCACGCGGACCTCAACCTGTTCGAGAAGGGCAATGACCCCTTGTGCCGCATCACGCAGGCGGACATCCGGGAGAGCTTCGGGGCGCTGCGGGAAGACCTGACCTTGATGTCGGCCGCGGCGCGCCTGGTGAACCTGGTAGACGCCGTGACAGCCGAACAGGACTGCGGCGCTCGTATCTTCGAGACGCTGTTGGAAGGGTTGCGCGCGCTCACGCGCACGGCCGATGCCGCGCTGGACGCTCTGGTCTATCAGATCCGGCTGCTCGGCCAGACCGGGTTTCGCCCGCAGACCGATCACTGCGCGGCCTGCGGCAAGCCGTGTGAATCCTCGCTGCGATTCGCTCCCGCTTCGGGCGGGCTGGTCTGCAGTGCCTGCGAGCGCCGGGCCGCTCAATGCTTCCCTTTGTCACCCGGCAGCGTGGCCTTTCTCCAGCAGGCTATTCGCTTGGCGCCCGATGTCGTCACTCGTCTGAAGGCCACAGGACAGGTTCGGGCGGAAGTGGAGGCCGCCATTGAGTCCTATGTCACGGTCGTGGCCGGCAAGCGCCTGCCCGCGACCGACTTCCTGGCCGCCGAACCGGAACCCGCCTACGATCTCAGAACCTAACGAATGCGCGGGTGCCCCAATCCGCCCCGCTCAGAGGCTGCGGTTCGACCTACTAAGTCTCATCCGAAATTCTTTTCGGGTATGCACCTCATGTTCTCCTCGCCCCCATTGGGGGAGAGGGGGCGGGTGAGGGGGATTTTATCCGGCACCACCCTCATCCTTGCCCTCTCCCTCCAGCGGAGGGAGAGGAGCCTTTCATTCGCGATGCACTGCAGGCCACCCCGCGTTCTTGTTGAAATGCGTGGCAATCCCGCGTAGCCTTTTCCCCGTAGAGAAATAAGGGAGGCCGCTCATGCGACGCCACTGCCTAGCCTGGAGCATTGTATTCTCCGTGAGTCTGCCCTTGACGGCGCACGCGGCGGTGAAGGATGCAGAAGCCGTGGCCGAGCTTCT
>CAYZKG010000007.1:35559-38296 GCA_964478915.1 uncultured Nitrospira sp. | reverse complement strand
GAGAAGAGTCCTATTCCCCCTTGACCGGAGCCTTCGAGATGGGCGACCCCTTTTTCTACATTAGAGGAGGCCGCGTTTCTTGAGGTAGTCGGGATCGATGACCGGCGGGGCCTTCGGAGGAACGCGGCCGCTCTCCTGAAGCAGCCGCTCGACGTACTTCCCGATCAGATCGCTTTCGAGATTCACGCCATCCCCGGGATTCTTCAGGCCGAGGGTCGTCATCTTGGCGGTGTGAGGAATGATCGCCACCGTGAACGCGCAGTCGGTGACTTCGTTGATGGTCAGGCTGATCCCGTCCACCGTGATTGATCCTTTCGTCACGCAGTAGCGCAGCACGTCCTTCGGCGCTTCGATCGTCAACACGATGGCATTGCCGTTCTGTCGCCGATCGCGGATCACGCCGACCGCGTCCACGTGACCGGCCACGAGATGGCCGCCCAGGCGCTCGTTCAGGCGCATAGCCCGCTCCAGGTTCACCGGCGTGCCGGCCGTGAGCTGCTGGCATGTCGTGGCGGACAGGGTTTCGGGCGAGAGTTCCACCGCAAACTCACGATCGGTGACATCCACCACCGTCAGACAGGCGCCGTTTACGCTGACGCTCGAGCCGACTGCGAGATCGTCCATGATTCCGGACGCCAAAATGGTCAGCCGGGCTCCGGTCAGGGTCCGGTCGAGCGCCTTCACGACACCCATCTCCTCAACGATTCCCGTAAACATGTTTTTAGCCGTCCTTACTCCTCACTAGTCAAGGGCGCCATTATATCACCGCCGGATCACCGCCCAGAAGATGACGGCCGCCAGCAACTGGATCATCGTGATCACGGCAAAGGCCTGCTGGTAGCCGATTTGAGCAATCAGCACGCCGGCGAGCAGCGGCCCGCTGGCATGGCCGATGTCCGTGATCATGCCCTGCATCCCTATGCCCGCTCCCAGGACCTTGGGCTCCAAGAGATCCGCCACCAGCGCCGAGGTGGACGAGGCCACCACGGCTTCACCGAACCCGAAGCCGGCTGCCAGGAGCATGAGCGCGGAAAAACCGGAGACGTGGGGCATCAGCACAAACGTTCCGGCGCAAATCATGAGCCCGAGGAGGATGAGCGGCCGGCGCCCCAGGCGGTCGGAAGCTCGCCCCATCCCCGGCCTCGAGGCGAACGACGTGATCCCCTGCACTCCGAACAAGGCGCCGACTTCACCTGGGTTCAACCCGATGGAAACCCCGTAGATCGGCAGGAACGCCATGAGGGCGCCGTTGCTGATCATCTTCGCGCCGTCGGTTGCGCTGGTGACCAGCACTTTGGCATTCCGCGCGACCTGCCGCAATCCGCGCACCATCTCCGACAGGACCGCACGAAAGCTCTGTCCCGGATGCCGTGGCGGCGGAGGATTCAGGCGCAGGCTAAAAAACAGCACGACACCGATACACCCGAAGACGCCGGCCGTGACGAACGTCGCCGGGAAGCCCCCCGCATACACCAGCCACCCGCCCAGCACCGGCCCGAGCAACGACCCTGCTCGGGTAGAGGCCGTGTACCAACCCAGCGCCTCCCCGCGGCGCTGTTGATACATCTCTGCCACGGTGGCGATGGCCGTCGGCGCAAAGACCGCCGTGGCCAATCCGTGTACGAGCCGCAGCCCGGTCAATACCTCAAGATCGGTCACAAAAGGATAGAAAAACGGTGGGAGCCCGAACGCCAGAACCCCTGTGCGGAGAATCAACCGCCGCCCGTAGATGTCCGACAACGCTCCTGAGGGGAGCTTCAACAACACCCCGGTGAGCGTCGAGGCCGAGACGACCACGCCGATACGTTCGGGGCCGGCTCCCAATGAATCGGCGAACAGCGCGAGCACCGGCATCCGCACGAGGTTATAGCTCAGAAAGCCAAAGAGGCCGATGGCGCACAGCAGCAGGAAGCTGAGCCGGATCATGGAGCCACAGGCGCGGCCCGTTGAGGCTGGAGCAGCCATTTTAGCGTCTGACCATCTGTCGGATCGAACGACGGGAGCGCGTTGACCTGCTGAAGGATGAGACCCGGTGAGGCGGCGATCCGTTTGCCCAACTGGTTGGTCAATTCAAATCCCCGCACGAGCTTTCGGGTGACCGCGTCGCCGACCAGCCCGCGTAAAATTCGCACCAGCCTGGCAAGCACTGGATTATTGAGCCTGGTATAGACCACCAAGGATGCCGACACGGCCGACGTGTCCGGACCACCCACGGGCGCAAGCTTGAGAAAGAGTGTCGCTCTCCCTCGAACCATGGGAAAGAGACGCCCCTGATAATAGCCCTCGACATGATAGATGCGCGAAGTCTGATCGTGATAGAGCAGCGTGAGCAGACCCTGCGTGCCATCCCCGTCATCGACCCAGTACTGGTTTGGCCCCTTTGGGGAGAGCTCGTACTTGGCCATGTCCAATTGGCGAAGCAGTGACGCCAGCAACACCGGCCGATCGATGAGATAGACATAGAGGTCCAGGGCGATCGGGATGCGGATCGGTCCCATCACGCCGACCGTCGTGTACCCGTTGATGACCTCCCCGATCAGACAACGCGAGGCAGGATCCAGCCGATCCACCGGAAACTGCCTGCCTCCCTGGTCCGCCGACACCCGGCACTCCGCGTTCGATACTTCGGGAGCCGGCCCGGCCTGAGCAGCCTGCCCAGCCACCAATAGCACAAGCCCGATGATACACAGGAGCGCTCGCGACAGCAGCCTCTTCCTACTCTTCACCCCTCACCCCT
>CAYZKG010000007.1:29065-35459 GCA_964478915.1 uncultured Nitrospira sp. | reverse complement strand
TCACGGTGCCCCGCCTTGCCTTACTGTTCGACCGACAGCGTCAACAGGACCGGAAACAAGGTCTGCCGATCCCGACGAAAACGCGCCTCGCGGAGGAGCGTCTCAAGACTGGGTGTCACCGGACCTTCATAGCTCGTCCGACCGTTGGTCACGACCGTGACGGGCCTGGACAGGTCCACCAGACTTTCGTCGAGAAAGAGGCTGTACCGCCGTACCCGCTCCGTGCGGACCTCGATCCGATTCGGCGCCACGACCCCGGCTTCGAGCCTGGCGTACACCCGGTTCACGATCGTCTCGTCGCGGCTGTCGGTCAGTTGATCAGTGAAGGCGGCGATCCGGTCCGTGGCATCGATTCGCACCCAGCCGAACCGGACGAGATGCGTGGCATCCCGGACCACCGTCACTTTGGCCGGCACGGGATCGCGGCGACGGCTGCCGAACCAGGCGATGAGCTCGGGCAGCTCCTCGCGAGGGAAGAAGTGTCCGCCGGCCATGGGATGCGTGCGGTCGTGCTCGCGATAGACGACGTGATAGCCGAGGCGGGTCAACTCCTTCACGATCGAGCGGCTCAATTCCACCGGCATCACCTGATCGCGCAGACCATGGATGACATACACCGGCGTCTGACGAAGATTTTCCAAAAACGGGAGCAACACATCGTCGATCCCGCACGCCATGGGCGCGAGACCCGCAAACAATGGCGCATGATGGGCGCCGATGAGGTAGACTCCCACGCCGCCGTTCGACATGCCGGTGAGAAAGATCCGGTTGGGATCGACGCGATACCGCGCCTGCACGGCCCGGATCGTCTCCAGCACCAGATCCTCACCCAGGCGCGTCCACCATGTCCCCTGCGCCAGGGTCGGACAGGCCAGAATATACTCGTCGCCGAGCCGGCTCTGCCACCGCTCGAGATAGGCATCGCCCGTAAACCCGGCACCATGCAGGCACACCACCAAGGCATAGTCTTTTGTCGGAAGATAGGATGGCGGCACATAGAGCCCGTAACGAAACGTGCGCTCGCGGACCCGCACCGGCACACCGGGCTGCATCCCGACCGGTTCGATCGCGTAGGAGCGGCCTGCCCGGATGATGGTCGTTATCGTCTCGATGTTAGCCTCCTGGTGCTTCAGGATTTCGGTTATCAGCCGCGCGGCATGCTCCCCGTCTGTGGTTTCAAGGTATCCCTCAACAAGCTGGGACAGAGACGTGGCGGGAGTTTCGGGCGGCGGCCCGGTCTCGGCCGCTTCAGAAGGGCTGACTGACAGGAGAAACCAGACTAGAGCAAGGCGAAGGGCTTGCGGGACACTGCACGGACACCGCACACGCAGCACGGTAGCACCTTTTTTGCGACATTGTCAAAACGGTCAGTGATGGGACGGCCGCCCTTCGATCAACAGATCCGATCCCACTCGCCGCAGGCGGATGTGTCGTAATGGAGTGGCCTCCGCGAGACGCTTCGGAGAAGCGCCGCCGATCAGGCTTTTGGCATCCTGCCCACCCAGGAGCCGAGGGGCGACGTAGAGCAGCACGCGATTGACCAGTCCATTCCGGAGTGCGGCAGCGTTCAGCTCACTGCCCCCTTCGATCAAGACGCGGCCGACGCCCATCCGGCCCAGGCGCTCGAGACATGCCCGAAGAGAGACACGCCCGTCCTGAAGCGGCAACACCAGCACGATGACGCCTTGCGCGCGCAGCCTCTCGATCCGGGCCGGCGGCGCTTTGGCGGTCGTAGCCACGATCGCCCGGCCACCGGACAAGACCCGAGCGGTCATCGGCAGGCGCAGGGTGCTATCCACGATGACGCGCCACGGTTGGCGAACCGTCGAGCGCTTCACGAGCCGCACGGTGAGTCGGGGATCGTCGCGCAGCACCGTTCCCACCCCGACCATCACGGCGTCCATCTCGCTCCGGAGGCGATGCGCATGCCGCCTGGCCGCCTCACCGGTGATCCACTGCGATTCTCCGTCGGCGGCGGCGATCTTGCCGTCCAGCGTCATGGCTCCCTTCAACACGACGTACGGCCGCCCGGTCCGCATCCAATGGCAGTACGCTTCGTTCACATGCTCGGCCTCCTCGCGGCGACATCCCACCGTCACGGTGAGACCGGACCGGCGGAGCGCCGTGATCCCCCGTCCGCTCACCCGGGGATTCGGATCGCGCATGGCCACCACCACTCGCCTGACCTTCGAAGCAACAATTGCGGGTGCGCATGGGGGCGTGCGCTTGTCGGTGTGGCTGCACGGCTCGAGGGTCACGTACAGCGTGCCGCCGCGCGCCCGTCGCCCGGCCGCACGCAGGGCGTAGAGCTCGGCGTGAGGTCCCCCCGCCCGGCGATGATACCCCTGACCGACGATGCGGCCCTTGGAGACCACCACCGCTCCGACCATGGGGTTGGGATGGGTCCGGCCGCGTCCTCTGGCGGCCAGCCGAAGGGCCAGCGCCATATAGGCGGCGTCAAGGCGGGAGTGGCTCACCGCGTCTTGGACACGGAGACGGCGCGGCGGCCCCGGCGTCGGCCGGCCTTACGCGGGACGGCGCCATCCCCCGATGTCAACGCCGCCTGCGCCGCCGCCAGCCGCGCGATTGGAACCCGGTACGGCGAGCAGCTGACATAATCCAGACCGAGCTGGTGGCAGAACTCGACCGAGCTGGGCTCGCCGCCGTGCTCGCCGCAGATGCCGAGCTTGAGGCCCGGGCGGGTCATCCGCCCCTCGGTGATCGCCAGCCGCATCATCGCTCCGACGCCTTCACGGTCGAGGACGGCGAAGGGGTCCGCGTCCAGAATGTTCTCCGCCTTGCCGGCAAGCGCGGCACCGCAATTCCGGCATACCATCGCTTTCCGATCGAGGTTCGTGCTCAGGCACTGCGGGCAGGTGTCCTGTCGAGTCATGTAGAACCCGATGAACTTCGCGGCATCGTCCCGCGAGAAGCCGAACGTGGTCTGGGTCAGATCGTTGGTGCCGAACGAGAAGAATTCCGCTTCCTCCGCGATCCGCCTCGCGGTGATCGCCGCGCGCGGCAACTCGATCATCGTGCCCACCAGATAGGAGAGCTTGACCCCGCAGTTGCGCATCGTCTCCTCCGCGACTTCCCGGATCAGGTCCTTCTGGGCTTTCATCTCCGAGACCATGCCGACCAACGGAATCATGATCTCCGGGACGATCTTCTTCCCTTCTTTGCCCACTTCGCAGGCCGCCTCGATGATCGCTCGGGTCTGCATCCGGGTGATCTCCGGCATCGTGATGCCCAGGCGGCAGCCCCGGAGTCCCAGCATGGGGTTGATCTCATGGAGCTCCTGGACGCGAGCGAGCAGCCGGCGCTTTTCTTCCAGGACATCCGGGCTTCCATGGGTCAGCTCCAGCCGACCGATCTCGACCATGAGGTCTTCCATCTTGGGCAGGAATTCGTGCAGGGGCGGATCCAGCAGTCGGATCGTCACGGGGAAGCCTCGCATCTCGCGATACAAGCCGATGAAGTCCTGGCGCTGCAGCGGCAGCAGTTGCGCCAGGTAGCTCTCGCGCTCCTCGCGCGTGCGGGCCAGGATCATGCTCTGCATGAGGGGAATCCGATCCTCGGCAAAGAACATGTGCTCGGTGCGGCAGAGCCCGATGCCTTCCGCCCCGAACCCGCGGGCGATCTGCGCCTGATCCGGCACATCGGCATTGGCGCGGACTCCGAGCGTGCGAAACTCGTCGGCCCATTTCAAGAGCGTGGAGAAATAGCGGTACCGCTCTGAGCGGCCCGGCTCCATCTTGCCTTGGATCACCTGGATGACTTCCGATTCGACCACCGGAATGTCCCCCGGGTACACGTTGCCCGTGAAGCCATTGATCGAGAGCGAATCGCCTTCTTTCAGGACGAGGGAGCCGAACCGGATGGAACTGTTACTGTCCACCTCCAGCGCTTCGCAGCCCGCCACGCACACCTTCCCCATCTGCCGTGCGACCACAGCGGCATGCGAGGTGACTCCCCCGCGCGCCGTCAGGAACCCGAGCGCCGCATTCATGCCGTGGATATCGTCCGGACTGGTTTCCCGCCGCACGAGTATCACGCGTTCCCCGCGCGCCTTCATTCCCACCGCGCGCTCCGGGGTCAGCACGATCTTGCCCGCCGCGGCCCCGGGTCCGGCCGGCAGTCCCTTGCCGACGGGCGAGTGCTTCTTCTCTTCGGCCGGATCGAAAATCGGGTACAGATACTGCGAGAGCTGCTCTGGCCCCACGCGCAGCACCGCTTCGCGCTTGGTGATCAAGCCCTCCTTGACCATGTCCACGGCGATGCGGACCGCCGCGATGCCGGTGCGCTTCCCGACCCGCGTCTGGAGCATGTAGAGCTTGCCTTCCTGGATGGTGAACTCCAGATCCAGCATGTCGCGGTAATGCCGTTCGAGCCTGCGATACGTCCTCATCAGCTCTTTGTGGGCCGGCGGCATGGTCTTGGCCAGCTCGCTCACGGGCAATGGGGTGCGGATGCCGGCCACGACGTCTTCGCCCTGGGCGTTCAGCAGGCACTCTCCAAAGAAGGTGTTCGCGCCCGCGGCCGGATCGCGGGTAAAGGCGACGCCGGTCCCGCTGGTGTCGCCCATGTTGCCGAAGACCATTGCCACGACATTGACGGCGGTGCCCCAGTCGTCCGGAATGTTGTACAGCCGCCGATACGTGACCGCTCGGTCGCCGAACCACGACGCGAACACGGCATCGATCCCCATGCGAAGCTGCTCCAGAGGGTCTTCCGGGAACTCGCGCCCGGCCGCCTCCCGCACCACTTCCTTCAGCCGCACGACGAGGTCTTTCAGCGCCTTGGTGTCCAGCTCGGTATCCTGTCGGACACCCAGTTGCTTCTTCTTCTCGTTCAGGACTTCCTCGAACCGCTCGCGCGGAATTCCCATCACCACGTTGCCGAACATCGTGATGAACCGGCGATAGGCATCCTGCGCGAACCGCTCGTTCTTGGTCCTGGCCGCGAGACCCTGGACGGTCTTCGTGTTCAGGCCGAGGTTGAGGACCGTGTCCATCATGCCCGGCATCGAGGCTCGAGCCCCTGACCGCACCGACACCAGCAGCGGATTCGCGGGATCCCCGAACCGCGCGCCCATGGATCGCTCCACCTTCTTCAGATCCCGGAGCACCTGGTCCCACAGTCCCGGCGGGTACGTCTTTCCCCGCCGGTAATACTCGATGCAGGCCTCAGTGGTAATGGTGAATCCGGGCGGCACGGAGATCCTGAGATTGGTCATCTCCGCCAGACCGGCGCCTTTCCCGCCCAGGAGCTCTTTCATCTTGCCGGTCCCCTCGGCTTTCCCATCACCGAAGTAATAGACGTATTTCTTTGTGCGCACGTCCGCCCCCCTCTAGGCCCCGTGATCGGTGATCAGTGATCGGTGAGGTGCGAATTGAGCCGTGTCCGGTATCGTGCAACCAAATACCGCTTCACCAGCACCCCGAAGACCGTCACCGCCACCACGAAGCCGCCAAACGCGATCAACCGGTATCTCGTCCAGCCGTAGTCGTAATGCAGCATGCCGTCCGCCCCTTTAACCACCTCGGCCTCATTCTGGAACGTATGGGTCTCGCCCGAAGGGTCGGAGAGATGGATCCATTCATAGCAGAGCTGCACCGGCCGCTCGACACCGGTCACCTTGTGCCAGCTCAGCCGCAAGCAGATGTCCTGAGCCGGATCGAACACGTCCGGCAGCCGGAAGAGCGCGTCGAGATTGACGCCGCTGCCCCAGATGCCGAGCAGCAACAGCGCATTGCACAGGAGAATCATGGCTGTCGTGACCACGAAGGTATACCGGCGTAGCCGCCTCGCCTGCCCCGGCGCCTGCTCCGGAAGAAACGCGTCTCCCACCTGTACCCCGACGTCTCCCATCACCCTTCCTGCACCTGGATCTGCGAAAAATCGGCAAAACGGAGAAACAGCTGATCAATGGCATAGAGCAACGACAGGCGGTTCCGTCGAAGCCCCTGTTCCTCCGTGTTGACCATGACGCCCAGGAAGAACGCATCGATGGCCGGCTTCATCCGGATCAGCGCCTCCAAGACCGCCCCGTAGTCCCGCCGCGCCAAGGCGCCGGGGACCACCCGACTCGCCTGTTCGAGAGTCTGGTGCAATGCTCCTTCGCAGGGATGCTGAAAGAGCTCGGGGGCCACCGTGCCGGGGCTGTCCCAGTCCTTTCCATCCTCTTTTTCGACGATCCGATGCGCCCGCTTGAAGCCGATCATCAGCGGGTCGAATTCCGGCTGCGCCGCAATCCGCTGAAGCGCCTGCATGCGGGCGAACAGATCCAGCAGATTCACCTCAGCAGCCGGCTTCAGCGATTTGATCACCGCTTCAATCACGTCATCGCGGAGATCATGAACCGTGCGGCCATAGTACCGCAAGCGGTCCAGGA